>JAFMAW010000065.1 GCA_029784795.1 Nitrososphaerota archaeon
GAGCTCCCTCCGGTGACCAAGATCGATTTCGCCATGACCTCCTTGGCCAAGGCAGCTGTCTTTCAATCTTGTGCGGTCATCCGCCGATTACTTTCGCCATTGCCTCTCGCTGTGCGCAGGGGAAAACGCACCCGCCGCTTATACGTCCTACAGGCTTACACGCATCGCATGAAATCGAAGGTCACAGCGGCGGAGCTAGCGAGGATTGCGGGAGTCACGGCAAGCCTGGTGCGGGAGTATGCGAAGGAGCTCCGAACACTCGTGCAGGATGACGAGGTACCTGGAATAGTGCTCGAACATCACATCATTCATAGCAGCCCTTGGGAGTCGCGCCACGCGATGCGCGAGAAGCCCTCCGGGGACCCAGGAGCTCAGCGCGACGACCATTCGGTCTGAAACGCGCTATGTGTAGCCTTCCAGCCGATGCAGGCAGGCGCCGGCGACTTCCGGGAAGAGCCCAGCCCGGCCTCCCGATGACGCTCCTGGTTCCCCTGCCGAGGGGTGGGGGGGGGGCGAATCAGGCAACGGTTACATAGCAAAACAGAATCCTTCTCAATGATTGGAGCAGTTCTGGGCCGGGCTTTGGGAGCGGGAGGACGAGTTCATGCACTCCATCAAGCCGGAGTTCCGCCACGGCACCGGCCTCGTTGGGGTCGCCACACTCTCAGGCCAGTTCTACTGCGAGTACAAGGTGGAGAACGAGTTCACTCTGGGGGAAGTCCCCACCGAGGCGAAGGAGGCAGGGACTGGGCTCCACAACGAGCTCATGCCCACGGAAGAAATCGCCCCCGAGGACTTCGCAAGACTCGTGGGGGGAAAGGGGCCCAGCTATGCCGTCCTGGGTCTGTGGGGGGCAGTCGGGGGCCTGCGGCTGGTCGGGATGCCCGACCACATGATATGGTCGGAGGGGAGGCCCCTCTGGCTGCTGGAACTCAAGACGACCAGGGGCGACCCCATCCCACTCTGGGAAGACCAGGAGAACCAGGCGAGGATCTACGGGCTCCTGCTCGACCGAATGGGGTTCGACTGCACGAACCTGCAGCTGGCGGTGGTGAGGCTGAGGTCCGGGGCCCTCGGCGTCGGAGAGAAGAGGGACTGGGCAACGAAGGTGTCAAATGCCCTGATGGAGGGAAGGGTCAGGGAGTTGGAGGAGAAGTACCGGGGTTCCATGAAGGTCCACCTCCTACGGCACGACAGAGACCTCGCCGAAGCCGCGGTGGAGGCGAAGCGGGGATACTGGACAGGCGAGAGGGAACCGACGTCGAGCCAGAGTGTAGGGAAGTGCAGGGCCTGCGAATACAACCAAGCCTGCGCGAAGTCACTGGCCAAGCACTAGAGGCTCGGGGAACCGGTCCGCCGAACCACGAGGACTGTCGAAACCAGAAATGAGATTCCAAGGTCTGCCAGCGTCCCGCCCCACCGGGAGTTACTGAATGCCCCAGCTCCTGCACCAAAGGACTTGAAAGAAGATCCCCTCTCCCGAGCTCCCTGAATTCGACTGAGTAATTCTCTCGGCTCATACCATCGGGTCCCTGGCCCTCCTTGCTGCATTCTACCGCGTGCGCAAGTCCAGATTGTGGCCTTCTGCCTTCCTATCTGCCCTGCCTAAGGCTCGCATAGGCCAGGATGTACCCTTCTTGCGTTGGCCTATAGAACTTCTGCCTGCTCACAACTTCGGCGCACTCGACCAATCCCTGACGCCGAAGCCTGCTGAGTTCCCTGCTCACCGAGCTAAGGTGCTTGTGCTCCAGCGACGCAAGCTCCGTGGGCGTGAGGGGCCTGACGATGAGGTGATGTAACAAACTCAGCCAGAACGGCCTGCCGACGGCTCCCCCATCTATTAGGGCCATCTCTCCCCCACAGAAGCGCCGTAGACGCCCTATAGCCTTTACGCCGCCATCTGACGGACGCTGCAGGGGTCATGGCCGCGCTCCCGGCCACGAACCCACCGGCACGGTCTTCCCAGGACCTGGTCACAATGCCGCCTTGGGGGTGAAGACAGGCACGAGAAGATTGGTCAGCGCCAAGGACCCCCGGGGATCTACATCGAGCTTTTCGCGTAGGTCGCTGCCTATGCCTTCAGCCTGCCATCGGCCACTATCCCCCTCCCCGACGCCTGGAGGGAACCGTTCTTCACCTGTCCTCTGAACCCGAATCCTCCCAGAGTGATCGACCCTTCGACGAACCGGTCCTGGCCCGCCCCATAGGGCATCTCCGGGTTGAGTCCGACGAGCATCAACTTCAACCGCCTCTGGTCCGGGGAGACCGATTCGAGCATGCGCTTGACCGCTGTCCGGGCGGGCGACTCCCAGGACACCACCTTTCCATCTCGGAACTCGAGCTTGATGCGCGGGACGACCCCATACTCGGTGAGAGTGTCGGTCAGGACGACGCTTCCGTTGGCGCTCCCGGGATCCACCTCCTTGCTCACGAAGCCTGGAGGCATGTAGGCCATGTTGTTCCCTGTCTTCCTGTCTTGCTCGCCGACGAGCCCGTCCTCGATCCCGAGCTCCCCTTTCAGAGAGAACGTCAGCGTGGACTTCGCGGTGTTCAATTCCGCGGCTACCCCATCGGCTAGGAGCGGAGAGATCTTTCCCGCGGACCTAGAGACTTCTCCAAGGTCGACCAGCGCCGCCTTGAGTTGAGCCCTGACAAGGTCTTGGACCTTCTTCCCAAGCAGCCTGGCCATGTCGTTGCCGACGTAGCCGAAGGAGAGCCTAGCACCCCTCAGCCCGGCCTTCTCTGCCGCTTCATACCACGACGAGTTGTAGCGGGTCGACTGCGCCCTCTCCCCAGGCTTCAGCGTCTTGGAGTAAGGTCCGATGGCCTGGCCGGGGATGAAGATGTACGCGTCCGTCCCTGAGAGGAGGCCGTACTCGTTCCGGCCCATGGCTCCTACCACATCCGAAGGGGCTCGCCTGACCCCCTCCACGTACGCCGCTTCGTCTTCATATATCGTCACGGCAGAGCAGCCAATGGCCCTGGCTTCGGCTATGGCTCGCCTGGCGAACGGGATTCCGTTGTCCCAAGCTTCCACGGTGACCGACTCCCCTTTCTTCACCTGGAGGGTCTCCACAAGTACCTTCTTCGCGACCTTGGTGTATAGCGCATCCAGACTGTCTGTTGGCATGGCGGTCTGCCTGCGCGCCCCTATTTAGGCGCGGCTCTTCGCCAGGGGACCGTTTGTCAGGAGTTCCTCGACCGAGCTCCTGGTCAGCGCTACCCCGCCGGGGTTGCCCGTCAGGACGAGCTCGATCCTGCCATCTCCATGCTCAAGAAAGACCTGGGGTATCACATAGTCTGGAGTCCAGTTCCCATGTTTCTCGACAAGCTCGTCGGCCACCTTCACTTCGTCTGTGTCGATATCATGGAGGAAGCACGGAACCCCTAGCTCGTCCGCCCTCTTCTTCAGAGGCTCGACCGTCGTAGGGACGCAGTGGGGGCACCATTTCGCATAGACCACGTGTATGGCCTTCGGTTTCTCCATGGACCTGAGGTCGACCGCCATGATATTAACCGCTCGCTCGCAGACGGGCTCTCAGTATATCCAAGCTCGGAGGCGGCCCTTCGCGAGCATCTTCAGGGTCTCTTCGATCTCTCTGAGACCCTCGAATTCAAGCGTCTGGATCCTCCTTCCTGGTGCCCCTCCCTTTCCTAGGGTGTAGGTCATCAGCGTGTACTTCGGGCCGAACCGCGTGACGAAGGCGTAGATCTTCTTCCCTCCCGACTCTCCTATCAGCCTGACCCCCGAGTCCTGGTCAAGGACGCCCAGCCTCTTCACCAGGGCCGGGAACGAAGCGATCGTATCCTCGTAGAGCATCCCTGGGGTGCCCACCGCTCCCGTTCAAAAACTAATACCGGGGCATTCTCAGACGCCTAGACGCGCTTTGAAGGAAGGGCTTACCCTGTATGACACCATGAGCGGGAGGAAGGAGGCTTTCCGCCCTCGCCATCCTCCGAAAGTCTCCATGTTCGTCTGCGGCCCCACCGTCCAGTCAGGGCTACACATGGGACACGCCCGTACCCTCATCTTCTTCGACGCCCTGGCAAGATACCTCCGCTACCTTGGGTACGACGTCTTCTACCTGATGAACATAACAGACGTCGATGAGAGGATCAGCCAGGCCGCAGCCAGGGCAGGGGAAGATCCACTCGAGTACTCGCGACGCATGGCATCCTCGATGATGGAAGACCTCGGGAGCCTGAACATCGACACAGTCTCCCGCTACGAGCCTGTGTCCAGCCATGTCGACGAAGCGATAAGACAGATCGAGGTCCTCTTGGAGAAAGGGTTCGCCTACAGGGCCGACGGTTGGGTCTATTTCGACACCACGAGGTTCAGCCGCTGGGGGCGTCTCTCCCACCAGTCGAAGAAGGACCTGTCGCTCAGGCCCCTCGAGCTCTCGCCCAGAAAGAGGAACCTAAACGACTTCGCCCTCTGGCGCCCCGAGGTACTCATCGATGGCCTCTGGCATAGTCCCTGGGGGGTGGGGTCCCCGGGTTGGCACATACAGGACACGGCAGTCACCATACCGATCCTGGGGCCGCAGTATGACATACACGGCGGGGCCTACGAGCTTGTCTACCCACACCACGAAGCAGAAATCGCCGAGGCAGAGTCGGTCACTGGGGCCCGCCCCTTTGTGAGGCACTGGGTTCACACTAATCTCGTGAAGTCTGAAGGGCTGAAGATGTCAAAGTCTCTGGGGAACGTGGTCACAGTGAGGGAGGCGCTCAAGACCTTCAGCGCCGACGAGATCAGGTTCGCGTCCCTTTCCATCCACTACCGAAAAGACTCAGACCTCTCAGGGCTGGCCTCGGCTAGACGCAGGCTCCACGCCATGAAGAAGTTGGCGAAGCAGCTCGCAACGAAGTCGGCCTCGGGAGGGGCGCCTTCGGCCCAGTTTGAGCGAGCTCTGAACGACGACTTCGACACTCCGCGGGTGCTCGCATGGGCGGAGCGGATCCTGAGGTCTGCTTCGAAGGAGACAGACCGAGATAGGGCTGCGGCAGCCGCCGCGCCCGCCCTGGCAGGAATGAAGGTGCTTGGGGTGGACTTACTTGAGGGAGCCTGACAGAAGAAGCGTCGAGCTCAACGAGCTGGGGTGGTGGTCCAAGTGGGCCAAGCTCAGGTGGCGCGGCGACGGCTACGTCCTTTATTCCGACAAATTCAGGGAGCCGTTCTTCAATCGCGGGGGGTCCCTGACCTGCAGGGCGGCGGCGCCGGCCGCCGCCTGGGTGGAGCGCGCCCTCTCTCAGAGGAAGATGACTCCGACCTTCCTGGCGTTCGAGGACTGCGGGGCGGCGGAGAAGCTCGCGGCATCAAGCTACGTCCGCGAGGACACCATGGCCGTCCTGTCGTCCAGGGGACCGGTCGGCGGGGTCGCTGGCGCCCAAGCTGTGTCCCCCTCCGTCTCCTCGGAAG
>JAFMAW010000066.1 GCA_029784795.1 Nitrososphaerota archaeon
ATTCATCACGTCCGGGGTGAGCACCGTCGGCATCAGCAACCCGTCCAACGTCGTCCACATGCTCTTCGCCATCGGGAACTTCTCTCTGACCTTCGTCATAATGATGGTGGGGCTGGTCTACGGGATGAAGAAGGTCGCCATGTACAGCTTCGGCGCCATCGTAGCACTGGTGGCGGCGACGGCCGGCGGGGCCCTCTTCCTTGTCACCGGGGGCTCCAGGGTCTCCGGGTCCATCACCCTGGCCGCGGGCTGGGAGATGTCCCTGCTGTTCATGCTCGCCATATTCCTGTCCTACTACGCCACGCTGAAGATCATGAGGGCGGTCAGGCTCATCGAGGCCCTGGCCCCGAAGACGGAGGCCCCTTAGAGATGGCTAAGCAGGGGTTCACCAACACCTCGGTCGAGACCCTCCCGGGGCTCCTCGTCCGCCAGTCGAGGCGCCTCCTTCGCATCATGTACCTCCAGGCCCTCCTCCTGGCGGTCACCTACGTCATGGGGGTCTGGCTGGCCACGGTGATGGCGGCCCAGATAACTGTCACCGAGCCCGAGGTGGTGCTGCACGTCACCCTGGCCTGCACCTTCGCCAGCATCACGGCAGCCCTGGGGTTCCTCGCGATGCTGCAGCGGCAGAGGGACGTGGCAGTGCTCAACCTGCTGCTCTTCCTGGCCATGGTGGTCGCAGGGGTCACGGGGTTCGCGCTCCTCGGCGACCTGTCCAGCGGGGCCCAGGTCACCATGACCAACCTCACCATGGCGACGGTCGCCGGCTTCGGGATGCCCGTCACCGGGTACTCGATGGCCAAGGAGGCGAGGATAGTCAGGTCCGGGAGGGCTGACGTGATGGTCGAGCCCTCGGCGGCCTCCGCCCTGGCCATGATTGCCCTGGTGGCCCTCGCCCTGACCGTCGTCGCCGGGGTCTCCACCATGACCATCGCCCTCTCTGCCTCCCTCGCGGCGCTCTACGCCACGGCGGTGGCCATCCACTTCGGCCTGGCCGCGGTGACGATATCACTCTCCCTCGGCGTCTTCGTCCTGGCCATCCTGGAAGGGCCCAGCAACGGGACCCGGCCTTCGAAGGTCACCATGCAGAGGGCCCTGTTCGGGATGTTCGCCCTGGCCGCCGCCTCGCTCGCAGGGGGGGCGGGGGTGATCGCCGCGGGGCTGGTCCCCGGGGCAGGCGGGGGGCTTTCCTACATCGTGATGATGGGCGAAACCGTCTCGGTCGTCTACGGGTTCCTGATCCTGGTCCTCGCCTCGCCCTTCGGGGGGCCCAGGGCGCACGAAGGGGACGCGGCGGGCGGGGCTCCGCGCGCGAGGGCCGCTGATGGCGACGGGGGCTCCCCATGACCCTCTTCGACCTGCTGCTGTTCCTTTTCCTGTTCTGCACCGGGTTCTTCTCCTTCCTGGTGGTGTTCTACCAGGCCTGGAGGGGTAACAACGTAGTGAAGGCGAGCCCCGGGGCCGGCCGGGCCCGCGAAACCTCAAACACTTAAAGGGACTACGAGAACGCTGGGAGGAGAGGTTGTCTGCACCAAAGGAACTCTCAGTTTTCGGCGAGGACTACGGGACTTCCGAGCTGAAGTTCGGCCCCGCGACCCTGGGTAACATCCCCGACGTGATCGAGAACCGCGGGTACTTCCCCGACACCAGGAGCTCGATGGTCAGGATGACCGGCGGCCCCGACAAGAAGCTCCTCGTCGTAGGCCCCGACGTCTCGAACTTCGTGGAGGCGAAGAGGGACATAGCGGAGAGGATGGTCTACCCCATGCGCAGCGGCGTCATAGACAGGGACGACGACAGGTCCTGGTCCGTGGTGAAGGAGCTGACGAGGTACGCGCTCCTCAGGCACGTCCCCGACAGCCCGGGGTTCGAAGGGGTGAAGGCCGTGGCCGCCCTCTCTGCGGCCGCGCCGAGGTACATGTACGAGAGGCTCTTCGACATCCACAGGGAGGTGAACCAGGAGGAGGGGAGGAAGCTGGTGAAGGCAGTGTCTGTCATCCCCCAGCCCTTCGCCGTGGCCATATCGCAGAAGGTCCTGGCGTGCACCGTCCTGGAGGCCGGGGCCGGGAACTCTGTCACTTATGATCAGCCAATCCTTGTCCGTTCGGGGAACAAGATCGGGATGGTCAAGATCGGCGAGGTCGTGGACCCGATCGTCGAAAGGGGTTTCGAGGAGAGGCAAGGGACGCAGTGTGCTCCTGTCGATTACGACCTTTCAGTCCTGTCATTCGACCCCTACAGCCTGAAGGTGTCGTTCCGGAAGATCAAGGAGGTCTACAGGCATCCTTCACCACCTCTGCTCTACAAGGTGAAGACCCGGAAGGGGAGGACGGTTACCATAACCAAAGACCACAACCTCTACGTGCTACGAGGCGGACGACTAGAACTGCTTAGGACAGGCGATGTGAAGGCAGGGGATTATGTCCCCCTCCCCAGGTCAATCAGCTTCATCGGAACAGGCCCAGACAAGATCAATGTTCTCCGGACACTTGGATATCCGAAGTGGCTCAGAGTCATAGCTACAGACGAGACCAGGGAGCTGGTGAGAAAACACAGGCACGAACGAGGGGTCAGGCGCGCCCTCGGTTCTTCTCTGAGCGGGATTGTCACCAGAGGGGAGTCCATCAGAGCCGACAAGTATAGGAAGCTTGAGAAGCTTCTGGGCCTCGCATCAGAAGACGTCAAAATCTCCGCAAAGGGCGGAACGAAAATGAGCAACCTGGTCGCCGTCGACGAAGGGTTCCTTACCGCGGCCGGAGTCTACATAGCCGAGGGAATGACCCACGGCCAAGAGATGGGTGTCTGCAGCACAGAATGTGGATGGCTGGACGAATACGTCAGGTCCTATTTCCGGGGATTCGCGACACTTACCGACCTGCAGAGGCACGGGGCGTTCGTAGTCAACAACCTCGTGCTGTCGAGGCTGTTCTTCAAACTCTTTGGCACCGACGCGGGAAGCAAGCGCTTCGGGCCGTTGCTGCTGTCCCAGGCGCCGGAGAGGCTCGCCATAGCTTTAGCGTGCTATTACGAAGGGGACGGTAGCGCTCCTTTGCAGAGCAGGAGAGGAGGGCAGAGCATCGAGGCGGCGACCAAGAGCGCCACGCTCGCTTCCGAGCTGGTAGTCGCGCTGCTCCGATTCGGCATCGTCGCCCGCACCCGGCTCAGGAGGATAGAATCGAAGAACCAGGTCGGGACCTACCACACGATCCAGATAGGTGGCACCACAGATATCGCTGCATTCCTGCGGGAGATCGGGTTCGCTTCGTCGAGGAAGTTTGCAGGTGGTTTCCTCATGCTTAGACCCAGAGCGAACACAAATGTCGACGTCGTCCCATGTGGCGAGCTGCTGAGGGAAGCTCGAGGCGAGGCGAAATCGGTGGAGGTGGCATCCAAGCTCGGCATCAGCCAGAGGCTGGCGCTCCAATACGAGGAGGGAAAAAACAGACCGTCTAGGGCAAGGCTATCCCAACTAGTTTCTGCGTACACCAGAGGAGCAAAATCAGAGGCACTGCTCTGGCTGACGGGCCTCGCTGAGAGCGACCTATTCTGGGACGAGATAGTCGAGATAAAGACGGTCAAGCCAAACTCCAAGTACGTCTACGATGTCTCGTGCCCTGGAAACGAGACGTTCCTTGCGGGGAACGGTGGGATCTTTGTCCACAATACCCAGATAGCACCCATCAGCAGCGGGATGATATTCAACGCCCTCATCACCCTCAACAGGGCCGGCGGGGACTGCGACCTGGTGGCCGCGGAGATACTGAGGGACGCGGGCTACGGGGACCTCGCCCGGGAGCCGAAGCTGGTCAAGCTCTTCAAGGAGTCCCTGGGGCTGGTCCCCAAGAGCCTGAAGGACGTGATGGCGGACAAGGGGAACCCGAAGTACGGCGCGGTCTTCAGGGTCCCAAACACGCGGATATCCATCGACCTGGACAAGAACAGCTGGCAGCGGTTCCTCATCGGCGAGTACTTCTTCGACCCCTCCAACGAGTACTTCTCGTCCTACTACCGCCGGGGCTTCCCCAAGCCCGCCGACTCCTACTCCGAGGGGAAGCTTGTCTCCGGGACCACCGACCTGGCCGAGGTGATAATCCAGTCCGTCCAGAAGTGCAGCTTCGAGATACAGCCAGCCCTGTACCGCTCCATCTTCCTCTCGGGAGGGGGCTTCTCCTGGCAGGTCCCCTCGGGGATGGAGGCCTCCGCCGTCGACTCGTCCACGAAGCTCAGGCTGATGCTGGAGGCCAAGGGGATCCAGGGGGTCAACGTCACGCTCACCAAGAACCCGGTCTACAACGTCTGGCAGGGGTGCGTCGCCTACGGGATGTACATCCCAGACGACTTCGTCTGGGACTGGGACGAGCGCGAAGGCTGGCAGTACCTAGACCGGTGAGCCCCTCCGTGACATTCGAGGAGACGGAGAAGAGGCGGGCGGCCATGCTCCAGGGGAGCCGGCGCGTCGGCAGGGGGACCAGGCCGCTCCTGGTGGTCTTCGTCGCCCTCACGGCGGCACTGATCTACCTCATAGCCGCCCCCTACGTCGGCCAGCTTTCCAACGACTACGGGGCGACGGCGGCGGTCGGCGCCCTGGGCGGGCTGATCCTCCTCGGCCTGAGGTACTCTTCTTACAGGAAGGTCCACGGCCCGCCCGGCTCGCTGTCCCTGGCCCTCCTCGACGTCATGGCCTGGGTCGGGGTGGTGGGGGTCTTCGTCTGGAGCTTCGTCTTCCCCACCCTGCACTCGTTCCCGGCGGGGATGATCCTCTACCTGTTCTACCTCCCCCAGTTCCCCATAGGGGTCTACTCCCTGACGTTCATCTGGGCGATGCTCATAGTCCTCCGGGTGGTGCTGCAGCCGTTCACCAAGCCGCCGTCGGAGAGGGTGTATGCCGACATCGAGTCCTCGCTCCGCAAGCTCACGGACACGGTGAACCAGGTCGGGCTCCAGATGAAGGGGAACGACCGCAAGGTAGACCCCGCCCTGGCGGAGAAGGTCTCCTCCATCATGTCAGAGATAACAGCGGTGAGGAAGGACCTCTCCGGCATAAAGACGTCCGGCTCGGCCGTCTACTCCGCCCCCGCCGCGGCCAACGTGTCCAGCGTGAGGGTGATGGCCCCCCAGCCCAGGCAGGCGCCGCAGCCCAGGGACCAGGTAGTCGTCGCAAGGCCGCAAGCCCCGGAGGTCCAGCCCAGGGCCGAAGGCGGGACGGGGGTGGCGGTCCCCGAGTCCACGGTCGACAACCCCTGGCTGGACGTCCTCGCCAGGCGCAAGGCAAGGAACGGCGCGGAGTCCGCCGGTCACACGTAGAGGACTTCTGCCGAACCGGCGAACATCGTCGCGACAGGCGTGGAGGTTGAAGAGAAGGCGTAGCTGGTCGCCGTGGAGTTGGTGGCCTGCATCAGGAGCCCGTACCCTCCTG
>JAFMAW010000067.1 GCA_029784795.1 Nitrososphaerota archaeon
ATCTGGTGCGCCGGATCGTCACGGTGCGTGGGCGGGAGGTGAAATTCTCGCCCCGCGAATATGACCTCCTGCGGCTGCTCGCCGCCCATGCCGGCAAAGTGCTGACGCATGGCATGATCCTGCGCGAGGTCTGGGGGGGCGAGACGACGGTAACGGTCAGGGGAAGTGGGAAGGGGGGGAGGAACCAGGAGCTGGCCCTGGCCGCAGCCATCCGCCTTGAAGGGACATCAGGTGTCGCGGTGGTGTCCTTCGGTACAGACGGAGTCGACGGGTCGACGAAGGCCGCGGGTGCATACGCTGACTCGACTACCGTTGAGAGGGCCAGGGAGCTGGGCCTCGACCCGCGCCGACACCTGGGCGACAACGATTCGAACCCGTTCTTCGAGGCGCTGGGCGACCTCGTCATGACCGGCCCCACCGGGACAAATGTCAACGACGTGATGATAGCGATACGCGCCTGAATCCTAGGCCTTCTTCCAGGTGTCCTTCACTATCCAGACTGGCTCGTCTGGGTCGAAGGTCTCCTGACCGTCGAAGGCGTGCTCCTTCAACACTCGCTCGTCTACATCAACGCCGAGACCGGGACCGCTCGGCACCCTAGAGTGCCCGTCCAGAACTGGGGTCCCGTCTTTCACGAGCTTCCGCTTCCACTCTGGGAATACGTCGTAGAACGACTCTTGGATCAGGAAGTTGGGTATCGTGGCGTCCACCTGGAGGGTCGCGGCGTTCTGAATCGGGCCGAAGGCGTTGTGGAAGGCCATCTCCACTCCGTAGGCCTCCGCTATGGCGCTCACCTTCTTCGCCTGCGTGATCCCTCCGATGTTTGTTATGTCCGCCTGTAGGAAGTCTGTGAGATGGTTTGAGCAGACGTAGGCAGCGTGCTCCTTGGTGAGTATCCTCTCGCCGAGGGCGACGCGGATCTTGGTCGATGACCTGTACTTCCTGAGCGCCTCCACGTTGTCTGGATGAATCGGCTCTTCGGCGAAGAGAGGGTCGAGAGGCTCGAGTTTCCGGGCAGCCATGATGGCGGAGTTGGGGTTGAACCGGCCATGGTGCTCGATGAGGAGTTCCACCCTCCCTTTGGTCGCCTCCTTCACAGCCTTCACCCTCTCGTAAGCGAGCTCGAGACCCGGCGCGTCAATCCAGTCGTAGTACCTCCCGAACGGGTCGAACTTCAGCCCTGTGTAGCCCATGGCCGCGTACTTCTTGGCTCGGCTCGCGAACTGCTCTGGCGTCACACAATCAGAATACCATCCGTTGGAGTACATGCGCACCGACTCCCTGAAGGACCCTCCCAGGAGCTTGTGCACCGGCACGCCGTGTTGCTTCCCGAGGATGTCCCAGCAGGCGATGTCGAAGGCGCTGAGGGCGGTGGTAGATTCGAAGGAGACAGGGAGGTAGAAGTCGTGTTTGTGCCATTCGTGCTGGTTGAGCTCGAGGTCGGCCGGGTCCTTGCCCTTGTACAGGCGCCCAACCTCTCGGAGGGACTCCACCACTGGCCTGACTCTCAAGGTCGGGACGGCCTCCCCGTAGCCGACAAGGCCGTTCGAGGTGGTGAGCCTCAGGATGATGGATATCCCAGCCCAAGTGGCGCCTCCCGCCTTGCCCGGTTCGCCTAGGGTGAAAACTTCAAAACTTGAGATTCTCATCTTGCTCGCCTTCTTGTACGCTCGGGCTGCTCCACCTATTTCAACCTCGCCGTTCCCATCAGCCTCGCTACATCCTTCTTCTCTCCTTCGGTGAGCGGAGTCTGCGGCCGCCTCACGTCGCCCACTGGAAAGCCCGCGACCTTCATGGCCTCCTTGAGCCCTGCCGGGAAGTAGCCTAGCCCCACCGCTTGTATGACTCGGAGCAAGGACTTCTGGACTGACAGAGCCTCCTTGAACTTCGAAGCTTCGACCAGGTCGAATATGCTCGACGCGGTCCTGGGCGCGACGTTGGACACGCTGATGACTGCGCCGGCCCCGCCTGCCTCCAGACACGCGAAGGCCATCGCATCGGAGCCGGTGAACACGGCGATCTTGCTACCTACCGACTCTATGAAGTCGGTCAGGTTGAGCATGTTGTATTCGGTGTACTTTATCCCGATGATTGCCCCCTCGTCGGCCAATCGAGAGACTACGGAGGGAGGGACGTAGTTGTGGGTCCACTCTGGGATGTTGTACAAGATGAGCGGGAGGCCGATTCCCTCATGGATCATCTTGAAGTGAAGGTACAACCCCTCCTCACTCGTCCGGTAGAAGTATGGTGCGGTGGCCACGACCGCGTCTGCTCCAGCGTCCTCGGCATCCTTCGCGAAGGCGATGGCGTTCCTAGGCGAAGGGTCCGAGACCCCCGCGAGGACCGGGATCTTCGAGTCCGCCCTGTCGGCGACGACTTCGAGCACGCGCTTCCGCTCCGCCCTGTCCATGAGGGCGAATTCCCCAGTCGTCCCCAGAGGGAAGAGTCCGTCGATGCCTCCCTGGATGAGGTAATCTGTGAGTTCCCTCAGCCTCTTCTCGTCGACGCTCCCGCTCCCGTCGAACGGTGTAGGCATCGGCGAGATTATGCCCCGGAGCCTCAGCGTCAACGCCCGCCCTCCAGTTGGTAGGCCATTGCCCTGGCGGGGGCGCCGTCGCACCCCCCGACTTTGATTGGAAGGCAGACGAAGAAGACCCTACGCCCGAGGGAAGAGATGTTCCCATTCAGGGATTCTATGATTGGGATCCCGTGCGAGAGCAGGGTGACATGTGCCACTGGTTTAGGCGCGCCGAATCCCTCGACCGAAAGATAATCGATGCCCACCGCCTTCACCTTCTTCTTCACGAGCCACTCCGCGGCGTCGCCGCCCAGGTAGGTGTACCGTCGCCTCGCGCGGGGGTCGTTCCACCTCCTGCCGTAGCCGGTGTTGATGAGGACGATGTCCCCCTTCCTTACTTCACCTGCGTGCGCATCGAGATGCGAGGCGCGGATAGCCGACCCGGCCTTGACCCCTGAGAGGTCGAGCACCGCCGCCTCCCCGACGAAGGCATCCACTGAAAGTTCGTCCAAGGGCCGCCCCCCCTTGACGAAATGGGCGGGAGCGTCAACGTGGGTCCCCGTGTGCGACCCCAGGGTGATGACCGAGAGGTTCACGCCGTCCTTCGCGAGCGTCTTGAACTTCGACACCCTTGGAACAGCGTCGCCCACGTAGATGGTCATCCCGTTCTTGATGGTGTGGGTGAGATCCGTCGCTGTCCCGGTTCTGATGGGAATATCCATGTTTGTGCTGCGAGGCTCATGGGTAATACGCCTTTTTGGTCGAGGAAACCCGTAAGTGAAGTGGCCGCGAGTCGCCGCCATGGGCCCAGATCGGAGGTTCTCTTTCGGGATAAACTTGGACGACCCCTGGAGGTACGCCGGCGCCCAGGAGCCGAAGTCGATCATTTTCCCGCACCTGCTCTCCCTGAGCCTGAGGGAGAGGGGTGGGTTCGAGAGGACGGAGGAGGCGACCATCGCTCTGCACCACCAGCCAATCCCTCAGGACGAGGCCGACAGAGCGTCTCTAGCCCTCGCGGATAGCTTGAAGTCGATCGGGGCCGACTTCGTCAGATGCTGGTTCCCCTGGAGGTTCTTCGAGCCGGTCCCTCTCCCTCTCGGCACCCTGGGCTCGACGCTAGATGCAGGGTATGAGAAGTGGCCGATGGACGGCTTGGTGAAGGCGCTGAAGGCGCAGGGGATATCCGTCCTCCCGGTCCTCGCCTGTGGCTATAGCAGGTTCCTCCCGGCGGGGCTGAGCCCTGACGCGGGGCCAGACGAGTACCTGAAGAGGGCGCAGCTGCACGCCAGGCTCTTGGTTAGGCACTACAGGGGGGACATCAGTACCTGGCAGATAGAGAACGAGCCGGACTGGTGGGCGATGCATGAGGCCGGAGGATGGCGCTCGGGCGCATCCTGGCTGGAAGGGAGTGGATTCAGGGATGCCCTCCTCAGGACGCTGAACGATGCCGTGCACTTGGAGGACCCGAGAGCGTCTACCATGGTGAACCTCGAGGCCGACGAAGGGAGGCTCGACGTCGCCGAGTACGCGAAGTTCTGCGACGTCCTGGGCCTCGACTTCTATCCCAACTACAAGTCGTCGGAGCCCGTCGACGCTTCGGTGGTGAGGAGGGCGCGCGACTTCGCCCGGGTTGCCGAGAAGCCTGTCATGATAGCAGAGACAGGATACCCCAGCGGGCCGTCTGCGCTAGGCTACAGCAAGGAGAAGCAGGCCGACTACGTGTGCCAGGCGCTGAAGGAGGCTCACTCGCTCGACGGGGTGATTGGGATCGGCATATGGCGGTACCTGGACACCTCCTGGACGTCTTTCCCTCCTCAGGAGAACCACTTCGGGCTCATCGACGAGAAGGCAGGACCCAAGGATGCTTGGTACGCCTACGGGCGGGTCCTGAAGGAGATACGAGGCTAAACCAAGCGGCTCTTCCCCTCAGCGCCTCCAACTCTTTTAACGGCGCGCTCCCAGGCCCGGAATTGAGGGCCGGTCGTCTAGTCTGGTAGGATACAGGTCGCTCCGTCCAGTCCCTTGGCAAAGAAATCCAGACTGGGAGAGGTCGGGGGTCCGAATCCCCCCCGGTCCACTTTTGTGCTTACCCAGCGCGAGAAGGGCTCGTGATTTCTTTGTACCCAAGGTAGAGGTTCCCGAATCCGATCACCCCCACCGTGAGGAGGACCAGTACTGAAGAGATGCCGACGGAGGACAGGTTGGGTATGGGGTTACCCGTGCCTACGGCCATGGTATCAATGAAAGGGAAGGCCACTATCAGCGCGCCGATGGCAGCGAACGCGAGACCGCCAAGGTAGAGGGTTCTTGCGGCCGCAGACCTGCCGATGTATTTTATCTGCTCGACAGTGAGCTTCTTGACCCTCATTATGTTGGCGAAGATTGAGCCGATGATTATCTGCATGAACATGGTCCCTATCCCGAAGAAGGTGCCGACCAGGGCGGCGTAGAATATGTTGGGCATCTGTGGGGCGAGTATGAACACGATTATGCTAGCATAGGCTCCTATCCCCCAGCCGGCGATGAAACCGTGAGCGGTGGCCATCTTCAGCGGCACAGGCTTGGCTGTCTCCTCGGACTCGTGCATGGGGAGCCGCTCCGCCTTGGTCGTGTGGTGCTCCTTGCCGCCCAGAAGCCTGTCCAGAGGGAGGTGCACGTCCGTGCCCCTCAGGAGGTAGTACCCCGCGAGGAGCATGCCTATGCCTACCAGCACGTAGACGTACCCGTCGAGGTTGTAGGTCTCGTAGACCGCGGCGAGGCCGGCGAAGCCGAGAGCTGCCAGTATGGTCCGTTGGACAGTGAACCCTCCGGAGAACATGAACCCCGCCCGCATGCCGCCCCTGGTGCTGTAGCTGCCCACGGAGTAGCTGAACGT
>JAFMAW010000068.1 GCA_029784795.1 Nitrososphaerota archaeon
ATTGTAGTGGGACACTGATTGTCTGGAGAAAGTTGGAGGACCGGAGATGTTTGTTCATACATTTTTATTCCAATGGAAACCGCAGGTGACTAAGCAGGATAAGCAAAAGGCGGCAGATGAAATTCGTGCGCTCCAGGGGCAGATTCCTGGATTGCTTGAGACCAGCTACAACGCGAACATTTCGCCGCGGTCGCAGGGATTTACCCATGGCGGCGTGATGAAGTTTCGCGATCAAGCGGCGCTGGAGGCGTACTTCTCAGGGAAGCCCGTCAGGGCCGGGTCCTTCGACGTCCCCCTTTCGGTCTACGAGCTCTCGGTCGTCCCCGGGGAGGGCTTCGAGGTTGCGGAGAAGGGAGGGGTGTTCGTCGCCCTCCCCAGGGAGAGGGACAGGAAGCTGGTGGCCGAGGGGCTGGTCAGGGACCTGGCCAGGAGGCTGCAGGCCCTCAGGAAGGAGAAGGGCTTCGTCCCGACGGCGATGCTCGGGTCAGCCTCGGTGGCTGGCCTGGAGGCCGAGGACGTGGAGTTCGTGGAGCCGCTGAAGGACGAGCTCGCCTACCTGGTGAGGGTGAAGCGGGTGAGCCTGTCGACGGAGAAGGCAGGGAAAGGGTGGTCCGAGGCGGAGCTGGACGGGAAGCCCGTCTACCTCAGGGTCGGCTAGCCGGGCGCGGTCGACGCCTCCTCCCTCTTTATCCAGGTGAAGCGCACGCTGAGCCAGTAGCGGAGGAGGAAGGCCGCGGCTATGCCGAACAGGTTCGAGACAGCGTAGTTGATCCCCAGGTAGGTGGTGAGGCTGTAGAGGATGCTCAGGTTGACCACGAGGCCGATGATCATCAGGGCGTTGAACTTCACGAGGCGCACCGCGATGTGGCCGTGGCGCCTGTCCCTGAAGGTCCAGTAGTCGTTGAGGAAGAAGTTCGAGAGGATGGAGGCCTCGATGGCGACGGCGTCGGCGTGGAGGAGGTAGACCCTCGCGTAGACCAGGGCGAGGAGGAGCCCCTCGTTGACCATGACCCCCGAGAGCCCCACCACGTTGAACTTGATGAAGCTCAGCCAGTAGCTCAGCCTAAGGGTCTTCTTGAGGTCCAATGCGTCAACTCTGCCTCGTCCGGGGCAATGAGACGGGCCGAAAGCCGGGGCTATTTAACGGGCCGGGAGTCAAAAGTCAGAGATGGAGGACTGGTAGGGGGCAAGGGGCCTGGCGGAGAAGCCGAGCTTCCTGAGGTCCTGGGCGAACTCGGAGGCGAAGCCGTGGACGGTGTACACCGTCTCCGGGGACACGGCCCTGACCAGGCTTAGGAGCTCCTGGTAGTCGCAGTGGTCGCTCAGGGGGAAGGAGTAGTCCGCCCCCATGGTGAACTTGTACCCCTGGCCCAGGGCCCAGCCGCTGAAGGCGACCAGGATGGCCCCGTACTTCTTCTTCAGGTGGGACATCACCCTGCTCTTCCCGCTGGCCATGGGGCTGACCATCAGCCAGGGGCCGCTGGGGAGGTCGTCAAGGCCCTTGGAGGGGTCGAAGGTCGTCCCGCGCTTGAGGGGGACGCCGTGCTCGATGTGTATCCTGTTCATCGTCGCGACCTTCTCGTGGTAGATCATCGGCTCCCAGCTGGAGAAGAAGTAGGAGAGGAGCTGGGCCTTCCCCAGCGGGTACCCCATCAGGACCACGGGGTTCCCCCTGTCGTAGGCGGAGGCGATCACCGAGTTGACTTCCTTCACCAGCTTCGCTGTCGGCGGGAAGACATACTCCGGGGTCCCGTAGGTCGTCTCCATCACCAGTATCCGCGCCTGCCTGGTCCTGCACTTGCCGAGGAAGGCCCTGGTCCTCCCGGACGCGTCCCCGGTGTAGTAGACCTCGTCGGCGATGCGTATCGCCCTGGAGCCGAGGATGTGCCCCGAGTCCAGGAGCTCGACCCCCTCGACCTCCTCGGTGGTGCGCCCCAGGTCGTACCCCCTCGCCTTGGCCAGCTCCCCGGTGACCGACGACGCGATGACCTTCTCGGTCTTCGACGGGGCGTGCATGTGGTCGATGTGGGCGTGGGATACGAAGGTGTAGTCGGCCCTGACGTGGGAGTGCGGGTCGAGGGCGTAGCGGGTCTCCCCCAGGTCTACAAGGATGCCGCCGTTGGCGGTGACAGAGGCGCCCCCCAAGATGCGAGCCCTGACCGCGCGGGCGGGATTTAAGGTGTAGAGACCCTGTACGCCTTCCAGCCCGCGGGGCCGACGGCGGCTTCGAAGCCCATCGAGGTGGAGACCCTGACCGTCCCCAGCTTGGTCCAGGAGCCGGCGGCCGGGTCGAACTCCTCGAGGTTCGTGCTGAGCCGCCTCGCCAGCTCCGCCGCCCTCGGCGGGAAGGCGACGTTCAGCCTGACGGGCCCGGGGGACGAGTTCCCCAGGCAGACCACCTGCCCCGGCGTGTGGAATGAGATTCCGCGGACCGAGCGGACCCCCGTGTCGACCCGCTCCCAGCCGGCGAAGCGCGCGCTCCCCCTCGACTCGAGCTTCGTCCCGCTGTAGAACAGCCGCGCCCTGCCTCCCCCCCTCCCGACGAAGGCGGCCGAGTCCCCTCCGGCCCAGAAGCCCGCGGCGAGGACCCATTCGAAGTTAGACGAGGCGGCCGGGGCGATGGACCCCCTCTCCGCCCCCTGGGGGAGCCCCAGCTCCCCCTCGAGGAGGCACTGGAGGAACCTGGCGGCGGCCACGGGGTCGGGGCCGTCGCCGTGGGCTTCCCTGGCTTCGACGTCGACCCAGGACGGGAAGAAGCCGGGAGGAGCTCCTAGCCTGAGGGAGTCGTCGGCGACCACCCTGGCGGCCTTGGCCAGAGCGAGCCCCCCGACCCCGGCCAGCCCCGTCCTGTAGCAGAGGAGGGCGTAGGCGAGGGCGGCCCTGGTCCAGACGCCGCCGAGCTGGCCGTCGCCGTAGGAGCCGTTGAAGTACATCAGGTTCGAGGTCGGGACGGACCGGGGTCCGTAGGGGGTGTCGAAGTCCCTTTCGAGGAGCCTGTGGGCCGCGGCCTGCTCTGCCGAGGCCATGAACGGGTGGCGGAACGCCGCCACGGCCATGTCAGCTGTCTCGTCGGTGCGCAGGCGGCCGGCGGAGTCGCGGCAGAGGGAGAGGAACCCCCTTTCGTCGAGCAGCTTCTTCCTCACCCGCTCGGATATCAGCTTCGAGCGCTCGAGGAACCTCCCGGCGTCGTCGTGCCTCGACATGGCCCGGGCCACGAGCGAGGCGCCTTCGAGCCCCCCGGCGACGGCCAGCGAGACCTCGGGGATCTCGTGGGTGGGGTATCCCCTCCCCAGGCGCCTCCGCCACCCCTGGGGGAGGGCCGGGTCGGTGGCGACCGTGGCGTCCTTCGACGACGCCATGAGGAACGCCCCGAGCTTCTTGACGAAGGGGTAGGACGCCCTGGACGCTTTCTTGTCCTGGCCGAGCAGCAGGGCGGACGACGCGGCCTGGAGGAGGACGGCGGTCTCGAGGATCCCCGGCCGGGACCTGTCGAGGGAGTGCGGGAGGGCCCCGTCCCTGCGCGCCAGGGTCCTGGCCTCCGACTGGACCGCCGAGGCGAGCTTCGGCTCGAAGTAGATGAGCGCCTTCAGGGACTCGAGCCTGTCGAGGAGGTCGTCGGCGTAGGGCGCGGACCTGACCGCCTCCAGGGCCCAGGCCGCCGCCTCGGCGACCGACGGGTCGGAGCAGGCGAGCTCGGGGGACGGGGGAGGGGGACGGCCTCCGGCGGTGCGGAGCCGGCCGAACTCGGCCAGGGCCTCCTCGAGCTTCCCCGGGGTGTAGATCGACGCGAAGGCGATGTCCCTGGACTCTCCGGGGGGGAGGTCGAGCTCGTGGGCCGAGATGGTGAGCACCTGGCCGGACATCCCGGCGGTCCCTTCGGGGACCTCGCCGGTGGCGACGGCTTCGAGGGCGCGTGGCTTGCTGGTCGTCAGGTGGTATCTCGACGGCGGCGGGGACGCGCCCACCACCCGGGAGGCAGGCGGGTCGGACACCTCGTCCATGGCGACGTGGCTCTCCCTGTTGAAGGCGTTGACGCCGAGGGAGCCCCAGCGGGCGTGGGTCTCGAAGTGCGCTCCCGCCACGTCGGTGACCTCGAGGACCCTGAGTCTCAGCTGGGAGCGGCCCGCGTTCCTCAGGGCTATCCGCCTGACGAACCCCGGAGACGCGCCGGGGAAGAACTCGATGGACTGGGCCACTTCGACGTCGAAGACCCTCCCCAGGAGCCTCGCCTCCTCCGGGGCCAGCTTCACCAGCCAGTCGGGCCTCTGCCCCGGGACCACTATCCCAGCCTGGACCTTGTAGAACCACACCTGCTCGAGGCCGAAGAGCGCCCTCTTCTCCCGCTGCGACTCGAGGGACCTGACAGCCCCGTCGGGGTCCACCTGCAGCCTGCACCCCCCGGAGTAGAGGGACAGGGGGCGCTTCAGGGCGGAGGACCTGAAGCCGTCGGACCTGGAGACAGACTCGGCTGCGGCGGCCACGCCGGAGAGTGGGCGCGTGGCGGATAATATGTGGAGGATTTACTGTATTTGAGCTGGAGGAGACCTTCCGTTAACTTTCTTCCACCTGGTCCCCCCCGGGGTGTCCTCGACCACCACCCCCGCGTCCAGGAGCCTCGCGCGCAGCCTGTCGGACTCCACGAAGTCCTTCCTCTTCCTGGCTTCCTCCCTCTCCCTCACCAGGCCCGCGAGCTCCGGCTCCAGCTCCTCCTCCCCGAAGTCGATTATGCCGAGGACCGAGTCCGCCCTAGCCAGGGCGTCCAGGGCGGCCCTCGCCCCCTGCCCCCCCATCTCCCCCGAGTCGATCATGGCGTTCGCGTCCTTGGTGAACGTCAGCGCGGCTGCCAGGGCCCGTGGGGTGTTCAGGTCGTCGTCCATGGCTGACTCGAACTCGGAGAGGAAGGCGCCGACGGCTCCCGGGACCCGAGGCGTCCCTCCCTTGACCCCCCTCAGCCTGGCCACCAGCTCCTGCAGGCGCCCCCTCTGCGACTTCGCCTGGGAGAGCGCGGCCGAGGTCAGGTCCATCTGGTCCCTGTACCTCGCGGAGACCAGGAAGGCGCGTATGGTCAGGGGGTCCCAACCCTGCTCCTTCAGGTCCCTCAGGGTGACGAAGTTCCCCCTGGACTTGTGCATCTCCTCGCCGCGTACGTTGAGGAACTCGGAGTGGAGCCAGTAGTTGACGAACTTCCTCCCCGTGGCAGCCTCCGACTGGGCTATCTCGTTCTCGTGGTGAGGGAACTTCAGGTCCATCCCCCCTGTGTGGATGTCGAAGGTCTCGCCGAGGTACTTCATCGACATCGCGGAGCACTCGACGCTCCACCCGGGGCGCCCCTTGCCCAGGTCGGTCTCCCAGAA
>JAFMAW010000069.1 GCA_029784795.1 Nitrososphaerota archaeon
AGCACCCGCGTCTCATGGTCTTTTCCGCAGGCATCGTCATCCTGCTCGCCTTCGCCTCCTCTTCGGCGGGACTGACCAGCAGGTCGTTTACGCTGACAGTCTACGCTGACGGATATGTGCACGTCCGCCAGTCGTTCGCCGTCGACCCCAACGCCACCTCGGTCCAGGTGCCGCTGCTCTCTGCCGCGGTCTCGGACCTGGTCGCCACGGACCAGAACGGGTCCCCGCTCTCATACGGCTTCGCGCCCGGGGGGAGCAACCTGACAGTCTACTCCCTTGGGGCTAGTTCGGTGACACTGGCCTATGACACCAGTTCGCTGACTTCGAAGAATGGCACGGTCTGGACGCTGACTTACCGCGCCGCCTTCAACTCGACCGTGGTGCTTCCGCCCCTGTCGACCCTGACCTCTGCGTCGGGTGTTCCTGCATTACCCCCCTACACAATAAGCAAGGCGGGGACCTCTCCTGAGTTGACCCTGCCCGCCGGCAACTGGGATATCAGCTATGGTGTTCCCTTCGTCGGGGTGTCGTCAACGACAGTCGGCCAGCCGACGACGTATCAGACAGGGGCGTCAAGTCAGCCGGGAGCGGGGCAGGTGGAGCTCGCGGCGGGAGCCCTGGCCGCGGCTTTCGCCGTCGGAGTAGCATTCGCCCTTTGGCGCAGGCGGAGGTACGTGCCTAACCGGGGGGACCTGCGCCCCGACGACGTTCAGGTGCTGGGCTTCATCAGGGAGAAGGGGGGAAAGGTCCTGGAGCCGGAGATAAGGACGAGGTTCGCCCTCCCCAAGACCTCAGCCTGGAGGCAGATTAAACGTCTCGAGAGGATGGGGTATGTGAAAGTCACCAAAGTGGGCTCACAGAACCAGATTGAGCTTGTGAACGAAAGGGAGGCCAGGAGCTAGCCTAGGCGGAGGCGCCTGATGCCGCTTGGAACTCCAGGTTAGCCTGGGCAACGGCAGCGGCCCCCGCAGAGATGTTCTGACTCGAGAAGAACTGCAGCGCTTGGGTCAGATCCGCCCGACCGGCTGCAACGGCCGCAATCCTGACTCTCGAGTCGCCTTCCAAGTAGGTCGCTGCAGCCGTAGTCGCGCTCACAGAACCTTTGGTCTGGGTGCCAAGGGACGCGCCAGACGCGCTGAGAGACGTGTCAGCGCTGAGGTACGTCCCTATGGATGCCCGGAGGCAGGCCTGGGCCGACGCGACGAAGGCCTGTGCTGCTTGGGCAGTCGCCGACGCGTAGGTGGAGACCTGCCCCAAAGAGTACCTGACGGTAGCGTTGAGATAGGCGCCCCCTGACGCGGAAGCTCCCGACGCGGCCGCAAGGAGGTCACCGCTCACTAGAATCGCCGTCTCGCTAGTAGAGACGGATGTGTTGAGGGACGAGGCGTCAGCTTGGACGGTCCCCATCGCGGCGGTCTCATGGCCGAATGCGGTGTTCGCGCCGTCCACGGTACCCGACACCTGCAGGCTGGTGAGGTTGCCGTAGACGGTCTGAGCGGCGGGGAGTGCGGATAGGATGGGCGTCAGGTCCGCGACCACGGTCTGGTAGTCCGAGACGTAGGCGCTTCCGGCGGACTGGACGGCCACGACGTCCGAGGTCCCCGTACCCAGGTAGCTGGAGAAAGAAGCCAACGGGGTCCCGGAATAGGCCTCGCTCCAAGCGCCGGCGGAAGCCAGGGTATTGCTGTAGGACGTCGTCGCCGTCTCGCATGCCTGGATGGCCTGAACCAGGTTTGTGAACGTCATGATTCCTGCTAAATTGAGCAGGATGGACATGTCTGAGTTGACCTTTCCAGCCGTCGTCGACGCTGCGGAGACGCTGGTCGAGACTGCACCCGTGTTGACCTGAGAGATTGCCCCGTCGAGTGCGGAGGCGGACGAGATTATGCTGGCCGTCGCTGAAGCCTGTGACTGGGAGTATGCGTTCCAGCTGGTCTGGTATCCGGAGAGACCTGTGACCGCTGACTGCTCAGACCCTATGGTAGCGTTCGCCTGGGCGTATTGCGGGTCGACCACGGCGCTCACGTATGCGTCGGCCCTCTGGGTATAGCCGTAGGACGCGACCGCCATGAACTCAGACTGCGTCGAGTTCATGCCCGCCCTGGCAGCTTCCACGAGGCCCATCGCCTGGGAGAAGCTGGCCGTGGCGCTCGCCTGGCCGTCGGCCTGGGCTGCCAGCGCCGCAGCCTGAGTCAGATTGGCGGCCGCACCATCAATCCGGGCGTCCAGCCGAGTGCAAGCCTGGACGAACGCCTCTCCTCCTGGGGACGAGATCCCGGCCCCGGCGCAGGCGGCCGAAGCTACCGAAGCCGCCGCGTTCACGGTCGCGTTGACTTCGACTATCGCCTGCTCCACCACGGTGTACTCGACCGTCGCCGAGAGACCCGCGCTGCTAATCGCCAGGCTTGCCGCGGCCGCTGCTGAGGCGTAGTCTTTCATCGCAGCCTGCGCCAATCCGATGCCTGCGGCTAGGTTGCCAGACACGGCGTCTTGCTGGGCGGCAGCAAGAAGCCCGTCACCCTGGCTAAGGAGCGCCTGGGACGAAGACACGGAAAGCCCCTGGGACGAGGCGTAACCTACTACGGAGCGGGCGTAGGCGCCTGACCCTTCTGTTGCGGCAATGAGAGTCGAAAGCTGACTGGCGCTTTGGGCGGACGCCCTCGGCATCCCGGCAATCGGGATGGGGGCGAGGAGGCCAGCCACGAGAAGGCAGAGCACCGGGATTGTGAGCCTCTTCCGCGCCGGGGTCAGGTTCATGGTCGGAAGTCACCTGAGGACCTGGGATAAGGAACCCTTTGGAACGGTCGTTCCAGCCTGAGGCTGGTCGGGGTCAGCCTGAGGCGCCCTTCCAGTTCCCAGAGGGTGTAGTCGAGCTCCACCGGCTTCGAGGAGGGCCTCTCTTCCATGAGAAGCCTGAGATGGACCTCGGTACGCGCATTCGAAGCCTCTGGGAGGTTCTCCCAGGGGGCTCCCATCGGGGTCGCCTTGAACCTGTCCGCGCTTGTCATTATGGAATCACCAAGAAAATGGGGGGTGGCCTTAGGAGGCCACCACTGTGGTACTGGCATAGGTGTTGGCGCCGATGCAGGTGACAATGTACTCCTGACCCGTCACTATCCCGGTCAGCTGGGCGCCTGAGATGGCGTTCCCGCTGTAGTCCAGGCTGGTCGAACCTCCCGAAGCGACCGTGACGCCCCCGTTGAGGAGTGTCGAGGCCTGGAGGGTGGAGGCTTGCTGTACAGAGCCAGAGCTGCCGACCGTGAAGACTGCAGACCCGCTGAGGGACGACGGGAGGCTTGCCGAAAGCGTGGCTGTCGCTGAGAGCGGAGTCACGATTATCTCCTGGACTTCGGCGTTGGCGCTTCCCGAGTTCTGCAGGTTGAGGGTCATTGTGCTCCCTGAAATGGTCCCATGGACGATCAGGTTGGTGCTGGTCTCGGAGACGAACGAGCTCCACCACGCCTGACTCGACAGGTCGGCCGTGGCCCCGATCTGAAGCGAAAGGGATACCGCGGCCTGTGGGGGGACCGCCGCTGCCATTGCAGTGGCGCTGAAGACGAACTGGGGGTTCGACGATGTTGCCGTGTTTTCGATGAATGTCCTGAGGTCCACTAGCGCGGCTGCCGAGGAGCTGGAGTTGACGCTGACTCTGTTCTGGGATTGGGCGGTTATGGTGCTCGAAGCTACAGCTGCAGTGTAGGTGGTGCCCTGGTAGACGACTTTGCAGGAGTCGACGTTGAACCTGAATGCATCGTAGCTCGTGGCATTGACTTGGGATGAGGCGAGGGTCTGTGCGGTGCCCTGAGACGACATCAGGTCCATGGTCCCGGAGCCGCCGACCTGGGTCCAGCCGCTCGCCATGGCGTAGCCGGCCTGGTGGGCATAGACGGAACTGTAGGCGATGGTGGCGTCGCTCACGCCTGACGAGGCGACGGCCGGGTCTGCGCCCATGACCGCCAAAGTCCCTGACTTTGATTGGCTAGACTGGGATGTCCCTGACTTCGTTGATTGGCTCGACTGGCTCGATTGGCTCGACTGGTAGGTAAGTGCGATCCCGGCCGCCAGTACCATCACAAGGGCCGTTGCGATCGCGAATGTCATGACGTATGTTTTCTTCATCGGCCTGCGGTACCAAGGCAGGGGAGATTAGGAACCCCGAGGAACAGCCGTTCCCGCACGGGCTGGAACGGGGATGAAACGCGGGGCCGGCCGCGCTAGCTATTGGGTCTACAGCGAAAGTGGCTTCTTCAGACACTTCGGGTGCGGACGGCAAGACGGGGCGAAAATCATAGCCAGGTTCATACCGAAGCGGCAGCGGGGCCCGCATTTCGAGGCTTCGACCCTTAATCCTCAGATTCGAAAATCCTGAAGGGTCTTCCATGCCGTCCGGTTCGGGGCGTTTGAGAGGAACGCGGCCCAATGGCAGGCTCTGCCGCCATCTGGCGGCACAATTGCTATACTCTCTGCCCTCTTTGACTCCATCGCAATGAATCCAGAAGGCGGCGAAGCCGCCAGGACGACGATCAGCTTCCGCCTACTCTGCCGCCTGACCGCTGGGCCGCAAACGCCGACGGAGTTGGCCTCCTTCGAGCGCAAGCATCTGAGCGTGATCAGCAGATGTCTGGGGAACCTCCGTCAAGAGGGCTTGGTGGAATGCGCGCGAGCGAGCGCGAGGCTGAAGTACTACCGGCCCACCCTGAGGGGGTACCTGCTAGTCTACGCGAGCATCAGGCGCGGTGGGTAGCCAGCAAAGGCCGCCTCAAACCCTGCGGTGGTCCTCCTGCTCGTTCAGCGGATGCTTACCGAAAAAGATAGCGAGGTACGGCGCGACCGCTCCGATCACTTTGCCCTCCGCCTTGCGGACGTGCTCTTCGTAGGTAGTCCGGGGGACTTCCATCGTTCCTGCGATGTCCTCAAACCTCACTTTTCTTGGGACGTTGTAGTACCCAAAGTCCACGGCAGCCAGGAGTGACTCGGCTTGTTTCAGCGTCAACCCGGACACAAGGGCGCTCGTTGGGATCAGCATGTTCTCTCTTAGGAGGTTGGAGTTCATTCTGCCTCTCTTCTCCACTCTGAGCTCCCCCAACCTTTCAAGCCGCGCAAACATCGCGGGCAGCTTCGTCTCGTCCAGACAGATCCCCCTCAGCTCCAACCAGCCCTTGTGGTAGACGAGTGGAAACACTGGCATGCAACTGTGGTTCTGCATGACTTGCTCGATGGACCCGCGCCTCGTGTGTTTGCAGCTCATTACGAAGACATTGGAATTCGGCCCTGCCTCGACTCGCTTCTGCAACGCGAAGCCGAGCTTCTTCCTGAGGCTGAGGAACGCCTTGACGGCTTCCTCCCA
>JAFMAW010000006.1 GCA_029784795.1 Nitrososphaerota archaeon
AGCTCGTCCGACTTTGAGAGGCCGCCGTCGGCCCTCAGGACCTTCGGCGCCTCACCCGACTGCTCTAGGACGAACCTCGCGTGGAAAGAGATCGCCGTCAGAAGGCCCGACACGATGTCCTTCCTCTCGGTCTTCAGGTCGAGACCTGCGATGACCCCCTTGGCGCTGGGCGCACGGGGGACCTGCAGGCCCGACAGCGCCGGGATGAAGCAGACCCCGCCCCTGCCTGCGACCTCGAGGTCAGAGTAGCTCCGCATCAGGCCCATGGCGAGCATCAGGTCGACCGCCTTTCCCGTGGTGGGGAGGTACCCTTCGACCCCGAACCGGGTCTTCCCCCGCTCCTTGAGAAGGACCAGGGGGATCAGCTGGCCTCTCCTCGCGAACCCGTCCGTCGGGACGTCGACGAACGTCCCGGTGCCGTTGGTGACCTTGGCGACCCCTCTCTCCAAGGCAGACTCGCCCACGCAGGCCGCCTGCTGGTCCGCCACCAGGGCGTTGAGCTCTATCCCTTCGAACTCGCCTATCTTCTCCGCATTCTCTACGACAGTCGGGGTCTCCATCTTCAGCCCGACGAGCGACCTCACGATCCCTATCTCCTTCATGCTCCTCGGGTCTATGATGCCTGTCAGGCATGCGTTGGTCGCATCCGAGACGAACTTGCCGGTCAGCCTGTAGGCGAGGTATGCGTCGATGGTCCACTGCATGCTCCCTTCCGGGAGCGCCGGGCTGAGCTCCTTCAGCCTGAGAAACCTGATCACTGGAGAATACGGGGATATCACGAGGTCCAGCGGGGGTATCTTGCCCAGGGCCTTGACGTGCAGGGGAAGCCTCCTGTACGTGTCGTAGACCTTCCTGTCTGTCCACGTGACGATGGGCGTCAGGGGGGTGCCGTCTTTCCTCCAGGCGACCGTCGATGCCCTGTAGGTCGCGAGCCCGGCAGACCTCGCACCCAGCTCCTTCCCCCTCAGCAGCAGGTGCTTCACCGCATGGAACAGCTGCTCCGCGTCTTGGAGCCCTTCGGCGCTCACCGGGACGGTCGCGACCTCCGAGCGCCTCCGGACGAGGTCGGACCCATAGACGCCGAGCTTGATGGACGTGGTCCCGACGTCCACGGACGCGAACAGGCCGTCCTCTGCGCTCATTGACCAGGCCCCGCTATCATGCGCTCCACCATCTCCGCGATGGCGGGAGCGGCTGTCAGGCCAGGGGACTCGATCCCCACCAGGTTCACCACCCTCTTCTGTGGGCGATAGTCTATGATGAAGTCTCCTGTGGGGGAGAGGGGCCTCGTCCCGGCGTACACCCTTGCAGCCTTCCAGTCCGCCTTGAGGAGAGGGCCGAACTTCGCTGTCAGCTGGGCCAGGTCTTCTTCCGTGTGGGCCCTGTCTTCCTTCGACTGGGTGACCCTGAGGGTGGGTCCCACGATCGTCGTGCCGTCGGTGGCGGGGATCAGCGCGCCCCCCTTCGTCCTCGAGCCCGTCCCCAGCGGGAGCGGCGCGACGATGCACTTGAGAGATAGGCCCGAGCACACCGCCATGACGCCTAGCCCCGGCTCGAGCTTCCCTAGGTCTACGCCGAAGGCCGCCGCGACCTCGTCGGAGTACAGTCCCGCGGCGTTGACGACGACCCTGGCCCTTATCTCGCCGCAGGAGGTCTTCAGCGTCACCGCCTCTTCACGGGCGTCCGCCGACGTCACCTTGCAGCCGAACCTGAACGTCACGCCCCTGGCCGTCGAAGCGTCAGCGAGGCGCGACACCAGTTCATGGACGTCCACGGTCCCATAGCCGTCGACCTTCAACCCCCCGATGACCCCCATGGCCAGCGAGGGCTCGGCCTTCCTCAGGCTGCTCCCCCTCATCAGACTGACCCTGAACTCCTTGCCGAGCTCAAGCTTGACGTAGGCGAAGGCGGCGAGCAGGACAGGGACTGCGAGCCATCTGTTCACCACCAGGAGGGCGGGCATCCGGTTCAGCCTGACCCCGAGCTCACGGCAGAGGTCGTCGTACATGTGGTTCCCCCTCCTTGCGAGCTTGCTCTTCAGCGAGCCGAACGGGAGCTGGACCACATGGATGACGTTCGCCTGCCCGGCGGTGACCCCCGTTCCAGGGCCCTTCTCCTTCTCGACCACCACGACCCTCTTCCCCGAGCCCGCGAGGCGGTACGCTACGGCCAGACCGACCACCCCGGCGCCTATGACCGCGACGTCCGAGCCCGGCGCGGCCTCAGGCAGAGCTCCCCACCCGCTCACTCCCCGTCGGCACACCGCGACCCCACAGGGCGGCTGTCACGCGGGCCGTCTTATCAACGCGCCCAGTCTCTGACAAGACGATGACCTGGGTCCTATCTGACGCGCAGAAGGACCAAGGAAGAGAGGAGCGAAAGCGCCAGCAGGACAAGGGGCCCGACGTAGAAGTCGAGCTGGCCGTTCGCCTCGTAGTGGTACGCGTAGAGGAAGACGAACAGGATGGTCAGCAGCCCCTGCACCGTTCCGAACGTCGCTCTCATAGGGAGGGAGTGAGGCCCCCTGCCCAGCCTCAGCAGCGTCCCAACCGGGGCCAGGGCCGAAGACATGGCGAAGGAGACGGCGAGGACCATCGTCCCGCCGAGCACGAACGAGTCCAGCACCATGGCCGAGTACGAGACCGCGAGGAGCAAGGACGCCGCCAACGCCTCCAGAACGAGGGCGCTCAGGGTGGGCCTGGTCAGGTAGCCCACGAGCGAGAAGAGCATGCTGCCCGCGATTATGCCAAGGAACAGGGGGCCCAGCTGCCTGGTGTCTCCGATGGTGTAGACGAGCTGTGACGCGTACCCGAACCAGAGCAGCAAACCTGTAGAGAAAAGGGACCCCGCGAGGGAAAAGACCGCCAGGCCCGAGATCGACTTCCGCAGTGACGACAACCCTATCCCCTCCCCCTCCTCCTGACCCTGACCCCCCAGGCGAGGAGAACGACGTTCGCAGCCACCAGGAGTGTGAGGAAGTAGACGGACGCGTAGAACGGAACTACAGCCGAGTCAGCCTGGACGAAGACCCCTGAGCCCAGGGAGGACAGCGTCGTGTTGGTCGAGCCGTGCCTCGGATATGGGAGGCTGGACAGGCTGTACTGCGGCTGCATCGGGAAAGTGCTGGAGATTTGCTGCGACTGCAGGTTGCCTGGAAGGTCGAAGTAAGGCGACTGCGGGAGGGGAAAGTTCGAGCCGAAGTCGAACGTCATTGGCGCTCTTGGGACACCGCCCCCTCCGTATGGCGCGCTGAAATCGAAGAAGTCGAGCGGGACGTTCGCGCTAGAAACATACTGGTTGAGCGCGGGGACCTCCCAGTTGTAGTCGATGAGCGCGAGGATCGACGAATGCGTCAACACCGTGTTCGACACGTAGTCCTCCTTGGCGAAGGGGGAGACAAGGATCATCGGGAGCCTGAAGCCCGACTGGACCCCGTCGATGACGGGAGGGGGCACCTGGTCATAGTATCCGCCGGGGTCGTCCCATGTTATCGTTATGGCCGTCGAGTTCCAGATGGGGCTCCGCTCTATCTCATTGATCAGATAGATTATCCACATCTCACCCTTCAGGACGTTGGAGGGCGCCCCCTGGTCGGTGCCGTTTGCGCCCTGTGAAAAGACCCAGCTCACAGACGGGACGTCTCCGGAGTTCAGGTCTGACACGAACGTCCTCCAGGAGAAGACGTTGCCCAGACGGTCGTTCATGCCGGACACGTGGCTCCACTCAGAGTATGTCGCCCCCTGACTCTGGTAGGGGATGAAGAACCCCCAGGAGACGCCGTAGCTCTGGAGCTCTCCCATGATCGTCTGGGAGAACGGGATCGAAGGAGGCGGGCCATAGTCGTTCATGACCGGCGAGTATCCAGCGAGGTAGTACATGGTGTTGGGGGCGCTCTCAGAGAGCAGGGGGGCGAAGTACATGTTGGCCAAAGAATACTCTTCGGCCAGGTCCCAGAGGGGGCCCAGCTGGGAGGCGGTGTAGTACGTCATCGAGGAGGGACCGCTTCCGTCCACAAACCCGTTCATCTTCCCTCCGTTCCAGTCGATGTGGTAGGCCGTGTTCCCTTCGACCGGGTCGGGGGTGGAAAACGTGCCAGGAGGGATCGGGCTGGGCATGTTCGCCGTAGAGTTGGCGTCCAGTATGTTCGTCGGGGCGGAAAGGCTCGCGACCAGGCTCTGGTTAGGAGACGAAGGGTCGATGGGGTAGACCCCGAAAAAGTTGTCGAAGGTGTGGTTCTCCAGGTATATGTTGATCAGGTGCTTTATCGGCGTCCTGGTCTGGCCCGCGCTCGCGTAGGCGGGAGCCCCAGCCGAGAGCAACAGCAGGACCGCTATCGAAAGGACGCCGACATACGCCGCTGCCTTCATCGCCGGTTCCCGAGGACGAACATTGGCGGTTGATGCCCGCGCCGTACGCCCTCTCCGTGCGATTTAACGCTTGGCGGGGGCCCGCACAGCTCGGGTTCAGGCCCAGGCTCAGCCCTTTTATGATAGGCGTCCGCTCTGACGCCCTGGTCAAGATGGCCAGGTTTCCAAGCGAAGAGTGGACGAAGCTGTATGCGGAGAAGCTCAACGCGAACAAGAGCTACGAGGATGCCGGGAAGAACTGGGAGGGCGCCATCACTTTCGTGGTGCAGAAAGACAGCGCCTTGGACAAAGACGCGTTCATCTACCTCGACCTCTACCACGGCAAGTGCAGGGACGCGAAGTTCTCGCTGACAGAGTCTGACCTCCCGACTCCGGAGTACAAGTACGCGGGCCCCTACGGCAACTGGCGAAAGCTGATCAACAAGGAGATCGACCCGATCCAGGGCCTTCTGACCGGGAAGTTCAAGCTCCAGGGCTCCATGATGAAGATCATGAGGTTCACCAAGGCGGCCAAAGAGATGGTGAACACCACGGCCAGCGTCCAGACCGAGTCCTGATGTGGTTCTTTCGTTCGCCGCAGGTCGTCTTCGGGGACGAGGCGCTCTCCTACCTCTCTTCCCTCCCCATCAGGCGCGCGGCGATAATCACCGACCGCTACCTCCTCGGGACCGAACTTCCCGAGCGGGTGCGCGGGGCGCTCCCTGAGGGCGCCGAGTCACTCGTCGTGGGGGACGTGTCGGCGGAGCCTCCCCTGTCCGAGATGACGGCGCATTTAGAGAAGGTCAGGGGGTTTTCGCCGGACTGGTTCGTAGCGGTGGGGGGCGGCTCGTCGATAGACACCGCCAAGATACTCTTCGCCCTGCACGAGCGCCCCGACCTGACGGTGTATGACATCACCCCCCTCGTCCAGCTGGGCCTCAGGACGAAGAGCCGCCTCATCGCCGTCCCGACTACCAGCGGCACCGGCTCCGAGTGCACCTGGGCTGCCGTCCTCTCGGAGGAGAACGAGAAGAGGAAGCACGAGCTCGCGTCCCCAGAAATCCTCCCCGACTATGCCATCCTCGACCCTTCCTTGGTGGTCTCTCTTCCGCCCGAGCAGACGAGGAACACAGCCGCGGACGCCATCGCCCACGCCGTGGAGGCCTACGGGAGCACATGGCACAACCCCTTCTCCGATGCGATGGCCGAGAAGGCTCTGGAGCTGATCTCGGAGAACATCGAAGGCGTGATACGAGACCCGTGGGGCCTCGGGCCCCGGGGCCAGGTCCACATCGGGGCGTCCATGGCTGGGCTTTCCTTCTCCAACTCGCAGATCGGGTTGGTCCACGCGCTGGGGCACTCCCTCGGCGCGACCTTCAAGCTCCCCCATGGGAAGGCCGTCGGCCTCCTGCTCCCCTACGTCGTAGACTTCAACTACGACGCCTGTCCCGAAAGGTACGACAGGTTGAACATGCTCATCCCGCCCAAGTACCGAGGGAGGCGCCTCTCGGGCTCTCTGAGGAGCCTGCTTGGGATGATGGGGGTCGCGCGCACGGTCAGGGACGCCGGGGTCGAAGAGCCGGCCTACGCCTCGAGCATGGACGCGCTGGTCACTCTAGCCTCAGAGTCGACAGGCATGGTCACCAACCCCAAGGACTCCGGGAGCGAAGACCTCAGGAACATTTTCATCAAAGCCTTCGACGGTGACTGACCCTTGATCGCACGCTACGGGAATTTCATAGGAGGCCGGGAGGACTTCGAGGGAGAAGAAGCCGAGCTGAGGGGTCCTGCAGACGGCTCCAGGCTGGCGACCGTCACGTTCGCCGACGCGGAGAAGACGAAGGAAGCGATCGACGCGGCGGAGGGAGCATTCGCCAGGTGGTCGAAGACGAGCATCGGCGAACGCCAGAAGCTCCTGGCCGCCCTCGCAGACAGGGTCCAAGAGAGGTCGGCCGAGTATTCCGGCCTCGAATCGGAGAACACGGGGAAGACGATCCGTCAGAGTACGCTGATGGACATACCCCTGGCCATCGAGCACATCCGCTACTTCGCGACCACGAAGGACTTCCCTTCGGCGAGGGAGATAGAGCACCCGGAGTATCCGGGGACGAAGGGGATAGTCCAGTACGCCCCGCTGGGGGTCGTCGGGGCCATAGCACCCTGGAACGTTCCGCTCCTCATGGCGGTATGGAAGGTCGCCCCCGCGCTTCTCGCTGGGAACACCGTCGTCCTCAAGCCCTCCCACCATACGCCGCTGACGGCCCTCGAACTGGCGAAAGACTGCAGCGCAGCAGGATTCCCAGCCGGCGTGATGAACGCCGTCGCTGGGACAGGGGAGGCAGTGGGTCAAGCTCTGGTGTCCAGTTCAAAGGTGAGCATGGTCAGCTTCACCGGGTCCACAGCCACAGGGGAGCGCCTGCTTTCGGGGTCCGCGGGGATCAAGAAGTTCACCATGGAACTAGGGGGAAAGTCCCCCAACGTGGTCTTCGACGACGCCGACCTGGCGAAGGCGGTGAAAGGGGTCCTCTTCGGGATATACCTCAACTCCGGCCAGCTCTGCGAGTCAGGCAGCAGGCTCATCGTCCAAGCATCCATCAGGGAAAGGTTCCTTGCCAAGCTGAAGGAGGGGATGGAGAAGATGCGGGCCGGGAACCCGCTCGACATGGAGACAGACGTCAGCGCCATCACGACCTCGGAACAAAAGGCGAAGATCGAGGCTCTGGTGGACCAGGGGGTCAGCGGAGGCGCGCGGGTCTACTACAGGAAGCAGATGGAAGGGGCGACCCCGGCGGGGGGGCTGTACTATCCGCCCACCCTCTTGACAGAGGTCCCTGAAGAGGCCGAAGTCGCCAGGGAAGAGGTCTTCGGCCCGGTCCTGGTCGCCCTCGACTTCGACACCGAGGACGAAGCCCTCAGGCTGGCGAACGACACGGAGTACGGCCTCGCTGCCGGCGTCTGGACCAGGGACACGGAGAGGGCACGACGCGTGTCGGGGGGCATAGACGCGGGGACGGTCTGGGTCAACGAGTACCATCTCCTCTCCGCCGCCGCCCCGCGAGGCGGATTCAAGAAGAGCGGGATAGGGAGGGAGCTGGGGGTCGAGGGGATGCTGGAGTTCACACAGACGAGGCACGTCTTCCTCAACGAAGGGACAGACATCGACGAGGTCGCCTATGGCCTCCTTCTCCCAGAGTGACCGGCCTCAGCGGCTGCGAGGGTCACCAGAAACTCCGACGCAGTTGAAACTTGAATCGTTCAATTGGCTGCGTGACAACGGATACAGGATGCTGGTAAGCTACCCACGGCCGAAGCCTGTGGGCTTTCCCCTTCCCTGAGCATGCGCCGGCACAGCCATCGGCTCAGGCGCATCGGAGACATGGCGTAGGAGCCCGCTTACAGGGACTCTCCTCCCCGAAATCTGGGACGCATCCTGGTCGGAATCCTCGTTCCGCTCGAGGAGGGTCTTGACGGCCACGGCGAGGGACGCCTTCCCGTCCGCGTTCACCGCCTGACCGCACTCTCTGCACCTGAACAGGGCGTAGTTGCCACCGTCGTGCCCTCTCCCCACCGCACCGCAGCGGGAGCACCACCTGGACGTGCGGTATGGGTCTACCCTGTTCAGCGCAATACTGTTGTCGAAGCATCGGCCTTCGAGGATTCTTCCTAGGAGATACAGGGGGATGGTCATGACGGTAACTCGAGGCGTCACCCAAAAGGACAGGCGGAGGGAGGGGGTGCTCATCTCGACGATGCGCGTCTCGCCTTCGGGGAGGGTCCTCAGAGCGGCCTACAGGAAGATAGGGCCGAGAAGGCATAGGGTCATTACCGCATTCTGGCTATGGGGGTGAGAGACTTGACCGAGATTCACTACGACGAGGAGGAAGGCGTGCTGGGGACCCAACTGAAGAGCAGAGGATACTGGAGGAGCGTCGAGGTCTCCGAGAACGTTGTGGCGGACCCCACGAAGAAGGGGGGGATAATCGGAATGGACATCCATGGCGCGCGCCGGTCTCTGAAGGGCGTGGTCCCGCTCCTGGTGCCAAAGGCGCCGAGCAGTAAGCGGTAAAGGCCGCACGCTGTTTTCGTTATAGCCAAACACTCCGAATCAGGGCGTGGTCCGCATCCTCTGGTTCAAGGAGACCACCCGCTGGTCGGCGGGTAAGCTCATATCTCCCCTCCAGCAAAGGATTTGTAACGGCGCTGCGTGTGCAGTGTCAGGCGATGGCGGCGTGTCCGGCACAATCAGGATAGATGGGGATCAGTTGGTCTTCGAGATCCACGGCATCGACGAGATACTGTCCATCAAGAGGAGCATTTCGGTGCCCCTGGAGCACGTGCAGTCGGTCTCGACGGGCGACCCAGGCTGGGCGTTTCTCAGACAGGTCAAGGTGGGCGGCGCGAACCTCCCGGGCGTCGTGAAGGACGGGCGCTTCCTTTCCAGCGACGGCTACATGTTCTTCGAGATGCACGACCCTGGCAGGTGCATCACGGTCAGCCTGGACCACGAGTCCTACAAGAAGATAGTCTTCGAGGTCGAGGACAAGGAGGCGACCGCGAAGATGATTGAAGATGCCCTGGCCCGGCGCAAGTGACAAGCTTCGGTCAGCCGATGCTACTCCACCAGACGTTTCCGTAGGAAGTCACCACTCCGACGCTCTGGAACGAAGCGCTGACGGAGATCGTCGAAGTCCCGCGAGGAGCGACCGTGACCGGCTGGCCCAGAGAGATAATCGTCTGCTGCCCGCCCCCGTTCACGCCGATGTAGTAGAAAATCGCAGCCGTCGTAGGGCCGCCGTTCCGCACCGTCACCGACCCAGAGCCGAGGCTGACCGACAGGCTCTCGTCCGCCTTTCCTCCCACAACCAGCTGCGCGTCGGCCGCCTGCCTCGCCATGGAGTACTGCGCTGCCGTGAGGGCCATGAAGAGGCTGAAAACGGCCATCGCGAGGACCATGAAGAAGGGGGCGCCTATGATCTCTGCCTGAGCTCTCCTTTTCTGGGCTCGCAACTTCATCTCCGGAGGAGAACTTTCACCGCTAAAAGGAGGGGAAGGGCCCGCGGCGCCATGCAGGCCCGCTCTTGATCTTGCCACTGTGCAGTCACAGTGAGAACTTGGGTCTGGGTGGCGCCGTTGGCGAAGGTCGCCTGGATCGTCACGGCGCAGGATACCCCGGAGGTGGCCGTGCTCGCGGTGAACGTCTCGCTCATGCCGCTCCCCGGGGGATTGCCGAAGCGAGCGTGCCTGTGAACGTGCTCCCAGTGATGGTGCCGAGCTTGGCGTCGAACGTGGCCGTCAGTCCCGTAAGCGCGACAGAGCCGGAGTTGGTCACGGTCAAGGTGCCTGTCCCCGTGCCGGAACCGCTGGGGACGGCGAGGCTTGCGCTGACCTGGATCTGGTTCGTGTTCTGCGCCCTCGAGGCTGTAGTGCTGAAGTAGGTGTAGAGGACCCCGGCCGCGACTATGGTCATTGCGACGACGAGGATTGTGGCGATGATTCGTGGAGATGGCGCTTCTTTGACGTGTGTGAAGTGAGAACTTCATCGGCGGTGAGGTCGTGGCTGGCTTTTAACGAAGGCCAGAATGCGCTGTCATCTCCGTATCCGAGCTAGCCTGTGTAGTCTTCCCCTCTGCTCTTGCCGGATGGAGATTTTAGTTCTGCCGATTCAATCGGTCTCTGCCTCGTCAACCCGAAGGCCTCTCCGAAGAGTGGAACCGTTGGCTCTCAGGCAAAATCTTGTGGGAGCAAGCCTTTCTAAGGCTTATATATCGATTTTCATATTCCGGCTGGGCGTTGTCTTCCGGTAAAAGGGAAGATACCAAGACGAGCACCGATTTATTGCCGAGGCTGGACCGGCTACCTACAACATCCTGGCACTATAGGATTCTCCTGATTTTGGGGAGCGGACTGTTCCTCGAGGGCTTCAGCGTGAGCGTCGCAGGTTCGCAGCTGGGAGTGATATCCCATGTCCTCAACCTGACGACTCTGGAAAGCCTCTCCGTCACACCAATCTTCCTGATAGGCGAGCTCTTCGGAGCCGTCTACCTCGGTCACCTGGCCGACACGCGCGGACGGAAGCTGCTCTTCATGGTGAGCCTCGCAATCATAATGGTAGGTGACGTCATGGTGGGGCTGCTGTTCGTGGCCAACGCACTGAACTTCGCGAGCCTCGCAGTCCTCAGGGCCATCACAGGCTTCGGGGTCGGCGGCGAGTTCGGTGCGTCCATCTCGGCCCTCCAAGAGTTCACGCCTGCTAGGATTAGGGCCTTCTTCACGGGGACGGGAAACGCCGTGCTCTTCGACCTTGGGGGCGTCATCGCATCCTTCACCGTCTTCTTCCTGCTGTCCGTCCTCCTTCCATCCACAGCCGTCGGCACAGCATTCCTCGTCGGTGTGGTGATAGCTGTGGCCATATTCATCGGACGGGTGGGACTGCCGGAGTCGCCTAGGTTCCTGCTCTCGAAGGGAAGGACCGAGGAGGCGACAAGGGTGGTCGAAAGGATCGAAGAGTCGGCCAAGAAGGCAGGGAAGCCGCTCCCGCCGGTGCAGCCTATCGAGCTCGACTTCGGGGGGTCCGAGGCAGGGGGATACGGCAGGTTGTTCACGGCATACCGTAACAGGCTGATTCTGGCATGGACGCTGAACTTCACAGAGACCTGGCCGTACTATTCGGCTTTCTCTGTGATTCCGCTGATACTGACAAAGGTGTTCAATTACCCCGGCTCCACGGTGGCGCTGCTGCTCGCGACCATAACCGGCGCCGGAGTCCTCGGGGTCTTCGTTATGTCCTACGTCCTCGACGCGGTTGGCCGCCGGTCCGGCATAACAATCTCGTACGGCGTCGCCGGGCTCCTCTCCATAGTGATTGGGCTGATCGTGACTTCAATCTCGTTCGCGTCTTTCATCGCTCTGCTCGTCATACTGTATTTCTTCGTGTACGCGGCAGCCGGCGTCCTCTATCCTCAGATTGGGGAGATGTTCCCGACCAAGGCGAGGGGCTCCGCGCTGGGGACGGCGGTCGGGTTCGGAAGGCTTGGAGGAATACTCGCTCCCTTCGCCCTGGCATCGTTCATAGGCACTGTGGGCGGGCTCACGCCTCTGTTCGTCATCACGGGGGTGGTGCTGCTCGTAGGCGCCCTCGCCGAGATTCTGCTCGGTCCGGAGCTAAAGAAGAAGAGCCTGGAAGAGTCTGCCAAGGTCTGAGAAGGGCCTTTTGTCCCGCCGGGCCGGGGAGATTTGATTCCTTGCCCTGATTGTCGGACCGTCCCATAAGGTTGAGCGCTCCCTGCACAGAGATGGCAGGGCAGGTCAGAACCCGAACGAGAAGCTCCCCAGCAGGTACTGCGCGAGGACGACGGCCAGCACCGCCAGGACGAAGAGAATCGTCATGCTGAGCGTATTCTTCGAAGTGAAGTCCGTCGCCCTCGTCATCGTGAAGGCTATGGCGCCTGCTGCGACCACCGTGACTATGTCCACTGTGCTGTTAACGATGGCAAGCGAAGCCGTCCCGCCTCCGAAGAAGCCGGCACTGGATGCTCCGAAGCTCCCCATTACCCCGCTGATGACCTTCACGACGAGGGGGATGGCCGCCGGGACGGCGTGCCCGAGCCCGTCCCCGCTTTGCGGGGTTGAAAGGGCCAGGGCGTCGATTTCAGCGAGTGACCTTGATCCCAGAGGCGTCGTAGACCAGGTGGGAAGAGTAGATGCCCTTGATGAGGCTGGTCGTCCTCTCGTCTTGGGAAAGGAGCTTGAGGATCGAGAAGGTGGTGACGTCCGCCCCGGCGGCTATCTTGGCCATCTGCCTTAGGAACTCGAAAGTCTGCTGGACCCCCGAAATCATCAGCATGTCAGAGATGCTATCGAAGACAATCACCACCCCCTCCCGGCGGTCCGCTTCTATCGCCTTGGCCATCACGTCCAAGAGGACCGCTCCGTCCCCTTCGGGGACCAGGAACTCGTCCCTCCCGGGCACGGCCGTCGTGTAGGAGACTTCGGAGTTCATGGTGTACAGGACCATGCCCTCGAGCGTGGAGACCGCATCGTATATGGGGCTCCCCCTCCAGGTGAAGGTGAACACCTTCCGGCCTTCGGCCAGGCAGTCTGATACGGCCGACCTCACAGCCGATTCGTACCCCACGCTGGGGTCGACCTGCAGCAGCACCTTCTTCCCGGAGAGCCGCGCCAGGTCAAGCTTGGTCCCTATGATCTGTTTCTGCTCCTCTTCGCCGATCCAATGCTCCAGCCTGACCGCGTAGCTGCTGGCCAGAGCCTTGGCCTCGGAGGAAACGCTACCGGTGTAGACCACCCTCGCCCCGAGCCCCGTATCGAGCTGCTTCACGAAGAGCCCGAGCACATGGGCTTCATCCACGTCCCTAAGGACCGCGTACCCATAGGCGCTACCGTCCTTGGCCTTGGCCACAAAGTCGAAGACTTGCTTCACCCCCGACTTCCCCATGACCATGCCGTCCTCCACCTTCAACCCGGAGCTCCTGAGCTTCGACTTTAGGCTCTTGACTACTGACTCGTTCGCCTGGTCAGCCACGGGGAGCTTCAGGGCCTTCAGCACGTTGTCCTTGGAAAGGGTGTCGAGCTCCGCCTGCACCAGCGCCTCTTTGAGCGAGAGGTATTGGTTCAGGACGATCTTCCCCCTTGCGGTGAGTATGTAGGTGGTCCTCGGTCCCTCCTGCCTGGCAAGGAGGCCGTTCCTCATGAGAGATTCGAGGTACGACAGGAGGCCGTTCCATGTGAGGTTCGCCATCTGCATTATGTGGGTGGGCTTGTTGGCCCCATCGGAGACCACCTTCAGGATGTCGCAGAGTATCTCGAACCTCGACCTGCGGCCCACCTTGTGCTGCACCGGGGTTGTGTCCATCACGCCTATCCACCCGGGCAATCAGGATGATGGGCAGTCATGTCTGTTTCCTCGAGGTCAGCATAGGCTCGCACGCCTCGTCCCCCTTGAGCCTGCGCTTCACTCTTTCGCAGCCGCGCTCTCCGCCCGTCATCGATCTGGACCCGTCTCTTAGGCACGCCCTCGGCCGATTCCAAGACATGGTCTGTTCAGGAGCCATTTGTGCACCGTTCCCATCCTCGAGAGGGCTCATAAGGACTGAGGTATCCCCAGTCAAGGAAACCTTCTCCAGCGTAGACATATGGAAGCTCAGTTTCCTCGGCACGCCGCTCCCTTATCACGCCGTCCCGCGGGGCCCTCCCCGGTGTAGGTGACGCCGCGTTATTGTCCCCGGTTTAAACGGGGTGCGCCGTCCGCACGTCCTTCATGCCACACGAAACGGGTCTGTCCGCCGGCGCCCCGGAGGCGCGACCATGAGCCTGACGCGACCCGACCAGGTGCTCGTCGCAGGGGCGGCCCTCGTCTTGGCCGCAGGCGCGACGGTCACCGCCTCCCTGCTCCTTTCGTCCCCACCGATGTTCTACGTCGCCTTCCCCCTCGGCGTCCTGGGGATCTTCGTCGCGGCGGCGGGCTACCTGATGGAGGAATCCGAGCGCCGCCATGGGCACCACGCTCCTCCGCAGATCGCCTCGGGAGGGGGCGCACGGCTCGCAGCCCGCGCCCACCGGCAAGACCTCCCGTCCCAGAGAGGCAAGGCCGCCTCCGCCGACCCTTAGGCGGGGACGGGCGAGCGGCAGCGACCGCTCAGTTTAATTACATATAATTGAACTCCCGGGGGAGTTGAACAAGTACACCACCGTGTCCATCCCCCGCGTCCTCCATGAGAGGATAGAGAAGCTGCTCGAGGGGAAGTCGGGATTCAAATCAGTGTCCGACTACGTGACCTACATACTCCGGGAGATAGTGGAGATGCACGAGACCAACCACTCCCCTGCGCCTTTCACCAGCGCTGACGTGGCCCAGATCAGGGAGCGCCTGAAGGCCCTGGGATACCTGTAGGGGGGTTTGGACCATGACCAAGGTGGCAGTCATCGGGCTGGACTCGGTACCGCCGTCCCTCCTCTTCGACAAGCTCCTGGAGCGGCTCCCCAACTTCAGGCGGCTGTACCAGGGAGGGCTGCACGGGGACCTGCGGACCTGCGACCCGCCTATCACCGTCCCGGCCTGGATGGTGATGATGACGGGGAGGAACCCGGGGAAGCTCGGGATCTACGGCTTCAGGCACAGGAAGCCCGGGTCCTACAAGGACGGCTACATCGTCAACTCGGCCCACGTCAGGGAAGAGACCGTGTGGGACGCCCTCGCCAGGGCGGGGAAGAAGTCGGTGGTCCTCGGGGTGCCGCCGGGGTATCCGCCGAAGCCGCTCAAAGACGGCAACGTCGTGTCCTGCTTCCTGACCCCCAGCAAGGAGAGGCCTTTCACCTACCCCGAGGAGCTGAAGAAGGAGATCCTCGACCTCACGGGAGGAAGGTACGAGTTCGACGTGACCTTCCGCACCGAGGACAGGGACACCATAAAGAGGGAGCTGTTCGACATGACCCGGACCCGCCTGGAGGTGGCGAAGCACCTCGCGAAGCGCAAGCCCTGGGACTTCTTCATCATGCACGAGATAGGGTTCGACAGGCTCCACCACGCCTTCTGGAAGTACTTCGACCCCTCCCACCCCAAGTACGTGAAGGGGAACAAGTACGAGCACATAGCCGAGGAGTACTACGAGGCGTTCGACAGGGGCCTCGGGGAGCTACTGAGGGCGATGCCCAAGGACACGGTCACTTTCGTCCTCTCGGACCACGGCTCCAAGGGGATGAAGGGGGGCTTCTGCGTCAACCAGTGGCTGGAGAGGGAGGGGTACCTCAGGTTCAGGGCCAAGCCCGCGCCGGCGACAGACCTCGACAAGGCTGACGTCGACTGGGCCAAGACGAAGGCCTGGGGGTGGGGCGGGTACTACGCGAGGATATTCTTCAACGTCCAGGGGAGGGAGCCGCAGGGCGTCGTCCCGCCAGTCGACCTGGAGGCGGAGAAGTCGGCCTTCGCCAAGAAGGTCATGTCCATCAAGGACGGCGAGGGGGGGCCTATGTCCAACGAGGTCTTCGAGCCCGACAAGCTCTACGGGACCGCCGTGGGGGACAAGCCCGACCTGATGGTGTACTTCGGCGGCCTAGACTGGCGCTCCGCAGGGACCGTGGGCCACGACTCCCTCTACCTCTCGGAGAACGACACCGGCCCCGACGACTCTGTCCACTCCATGGAGGGGGTGTTCATGGCCAACGTCCCGGGGAAGGACCTCGGCGGGAGGGAGCTGCGCGGCCTTCGGATACAGGACATCGGCCCAACGCTGCTGAAGCTGTACGGCTTGTCATATCAGGACGAAGCGGGAGTCGACGGGAACGCCATCCCCGAGGTTGTGGAGGCGTGCAGGTGATGGACGGCGCAGGTGTGAGCGGCCAGAAGCCCGAGGGGTTCACGGTGTGGATGACGGGCCTCTCCGGGTCGGGCAAGTCGACCCTCGCCAGGCTCCTCGAGGCGAGGCTGAGGGAGACCCACGGCCGCTACGTGGAGGTGCTGGACGGGGACGAGGTGAGGCGGGGGCTGTCGCGGGACCTGGGGCTGTCAAAGGAGCACAGGGAGGAACACGCCCGGAGGGTCTCCTACGTCGCAAGGGTCCTCTCCAGGAACGGCGTGGTGGCTGTCGTGGCCCTGATCTCCCCCTACAGGACCTCCAGGGTCGAGGCGGAGGAGATGATAGGCCCGGACCGTTTCGTCGAGGTCTTCGTGCGCGCCCCCCTGGCCGTCTGCGAGGCCAGAGACCCGAAGGGGCTGTACGCGAAGGCGAGGCGCGGGGAGATAACCAACATGACGGGGGTCCAGGACCCATATGAGGCGCCCGAGCGCCCCGACCTGGTCGTCGACACTACCAGAGGGACCCCGGAGGAGAGCGTGGCCGAGCTGGTAGCCGGCCTCCAGAGGCTCGGAAAGCTCTAGCCCGCGTCCGAGGCGCGCCGGCGGCCTGCAGGGCCTTCCTGCAGCTAGAGCCTTTTGCCCGCCAGGCTCGGAGGCCCTGCGACCGTCGCTATTCCGGCGTCCAGCTGACAAAGGCTTCCGCCTGTGCTGTTCCCTGAGCCCGGAGCGCTCGCGGCCGCGACACCCTGAGCGGGCGGCGCGACGCCCGTGGACCTGGCGTCCTTGGCCCTGCGCCCCCTGCGAGCCGGGTTCAGCCGCCTGACCATCCCGGTGATCGGCCTGCTCATCCAGACAACTATGAACGCGTCCATCCCTGCGTAGATGAATCCATAGGCCATCCCGAGCCTGTCCATCCCGATGTTGTAGGCGACCAGCACGCTGGCGACGTCGATGACGCTCGCCACTGACTTCTCGAAAAATCCAGGGTGGTTTGCGCGGATGCCCATGTGATATCCGATAGGTGGCTCCCGACCGATAATAAGCAAAATGGATTTCCAGTCTATTTGCGTCCCGTTTGCGCCCGCGCCGGCGGCCGACCCCCCCGGCCTGTCAGAAGCAGGGCCCAGGGGCGCGGTCCTTCAGAAAACGGGTGAAAAAGATTGATTACGCACTCATATTTCGCCTCCTGCCCGCTTATATGTCAGCCCGGGGCGGAGACGAACCGTTGCGCGCGTCTTTCAGGGGCGCAGCCCTAGCCGTGCTCGGGCTGATGCTCGTCGGGGCCTTCGCGGCAGCCGGGAGCGCCGCCGCCCAGTCGACGAACTGGGTGAGCGCCGTGTCGATCAAGGACCTCACCGGGAACCAGGCGCTCCAGGCGAACTCACCTCTGGTGGCGGGGCACACCTACAACGCTACGGTCACCCTGGCCGTCCCGGTCGGGTCGACGGGCTCCGCCTTCAACGTCACGCTAAACGGGGCCCTGGCCCCCAACGGCTCGCAGTACTGGTACCTCCTCACCCCGACGTACGCCGGGTACGACCGCGCCACCTTCACGAGCTCCCTCAAGCACGTGGCCTTCAACTGGGAGGAGGGGACCCTGGTCCTTTCCGCCATATTCAAGGTGCCGCTCAACCTCACTACCACGACGACGGCCAACGGCCTGACGCTACACCTCGCCAAGCAGGACTTCCCGCTGGTGACCGTCACGGTGAGCGGCGGGACGGTGGGGACCGTGGGCGTCACTGTGGTCGACCAGTCGATACAGACCTACCTCAGCGACTACCAGGCCGCGTCGACCCTGATCACCTCCGGCCAGGTGAGCCCCGCTTACTCTTCCCTGCTGAAGGCGGAGCTGGCCCAGGCCCAGTCGATGTACCAGGCCGGGCTGACCGCCCAGGCGACGGCCCTGCTCGGGTCGCTCACCCCCAGCGACCTCCCGTCCCCGCCCAGCGACGCCTACGTTTCGTACGTCGTGGCGGCCGCGCTCGTGTTCGCCGTCCTGGCTGTCTCCCTCGGCATCCTCTGGGCCAGAGGCAGAGGGAAGTCCGGCTTCGCCACCGGGCTAATCGACGAGACCAACAGGGAGCTGGCCTCCCTTGAGGTCGTCGCCGGGCGGTACGACAAGGCGCTCGCCGACCAGCTGAAGGCCCTGAGGGACAAGCTCTCGGAGGCGACCTAGACGAGCTCCCGGACCTACTCCAGCGTCCACCTCGTCGGCCTCGGCGGGACAGGGACCAACATCATCCAGTCCTTGGTCGAGAGCGAGCGGCTTTCCAGGCTGCTGGCGTCCGAAGACTTCCACCTCGCCTGCCTCGCGCTGGACGTGGCCGACGGCGACCTCGCCAGCCTCGACTCGGCGGTCAAGAAGAGGACCGCCCTGCTGCAGAAGGCAGGGGTCTCCGTGGACAGGCTCTGGGTGAAGGGGCTCAACGTGAAGTTCAACTCGCCGGACGCGCTCTTCGAGTTCATGGAGCGCTACAACACCTACCTCATGAAGGAGGGGGTGGTGGTCAACAGCTACAAGCCGTGGATCAGCTCCTCCATGTCCATCCCGCCCCTGGCCGGCGGCGTGGGGAGGATGAGGGCCCTCAGCAAGGCGGTCTACGACCTCAACTACTACCACTACATGGAGCTCAACAACGTCCTGTCGGTCTTCAAGGACAAGGTCCTCACCTCGAAGTTCCAGCCCATAGTCGTGCTCGTCTTCGGGCTCGGCGGCGGGACCGGCTCCGGCATGGTCTTCGACTTCGCGAGGCACCTCAGGAAGAAGCTCGGGTCCTCGGTCCCCATAGTGGGGATAGCGGTCCTCCCGTCCACGGCCGACGACCTCCTCGCCCGCGGGCCGGCCCCGTACTCGTCGCTCATGGAGACGGAGCTCCTCTTCAACAGGCAGCTCAACGAGTCTGTGGTGGAGAAGTTCGGGGAGGCTTACCGCAACCCGTTCACATCGCTCTTCTTCCTCGCCCTGGACCCCGTCTACAACAACAGGAACAGCCTCCTCTCCGCCAGGCAGGAGCTTGACGAGGCGCTCATCGACGTCCTCCACACCTTCATGAACTTCGACCTCGCAGACCTCCTGAGCAGGGTGGGGACCAACAACGACTTCGGCCCCAGCTGGGCCCACTCCATGGCCTACCTCCGCATACGCTACCCCGTCCACGACTACGTCGCCTACCTCCACAGGTACCTCCAGCACACCGAGACCGTCGGGGGGTTCATGGGGGCCAAGCGCGACGCCATCGTGAGGATCAACGGCTTCCTGGCCAACAGGATGGAGCACCTCAGGTCTCTCTTCAGAGACAGCCTCACCAAGATGAACCTCTACAGGCCCGACACCTTCGAGACAGAGGTGGAGGACGTGGTGAACAGGGCAGGCAAGTACGAGGTGGAACTGAAGAAGCAGATCAAGGGCCTCTCTGACTTCGCAGGCTACTACAACGCGAAGTGGGAGCGCGCCCTGGCTGCCATGGCGTTCGAGGAGGACACGGTGGAGTACGGCATCGTCCAATTGGTGAGGCAGTGGGAGGCGCAGCTCTCGCAGCTCCCCAAGACCTACGAGGAGTTCCAGAAGGGGCTGGCGGCCGGCCTCACGGAGCTGGACGAGAGCATGACCGCGGCCAAGCTCCTCACCGCCACCCAGATCCGCCAGATCAGGGCCTACGTCAACTTCGTCCAGCTCACCAACGACGCGCTCGAGACGCTCAAGCTGTACATCAGGGCCAAGGCACTGGCCGACAACGTGGCCATCAGGTACGCCAAGGACGCCACCCCCGAGGGGAAGCGCGCCGCGGCCGTGGGGGAGGCGGAGGTGGTCCCGCTCTTCAAGGCCGCCGGGTACATCCTGAGCAAGCCAGAGACGGAGGCGAAGGCGTCCGACCAGTACATCCCAGGCATCCGCGTGATCAAGAAGAGCGTGGAGGACAGGTACAAGGACTCCTCCTCCGAGACCGAGTCCGTAGAGAGGCTCCTCGCCCAGAAGGAGACGGAGCTCTCCAGGCTCCGGCGGGAGATGGGGAAGGTCAAGATAGACTTCTCCGGAAAGAAGAAGCTGATGGAGAGGAACCACAAGGCCCTGGAGAACGAGGCCGCCGGGCTCAGGACCAGGCTGACCCAGCTCCGGGAGCAGAACGCGATGTTCGCCAAGGAGCTAGACATGGTCAAGGAGCTCGAGAAGGGGCTGGAGCTGACCTCGCAGTACCGCAAGGTCCTCAACGCGGTGGCGTCCCAGTCTGCCGAGCTCAACGAGGCCATGAGCAGGATCACCACCACGGGGAGCTACTACGAGCGGGTGGTCGAGCTGAGCCAGGCCGAGCAGACCAAGATCCTCGGGAAGATCCTCACGGAGCAGGAGGAGAGCCTGAAGGGGGAGGAGATACTCAAGGAGATACTCGACAGGGACAGGTTCAAGGGGCTGGTGAAGAGCTACCTCAGGGTCTTCGGGCTCCCGAACTACTCCGGGCTCTCCGACTCGTACAGGACCGACATGATCTGGACCACGGTGGGGATACCCAGGGGGCTCTGGGACCAGGACCTGCAGGGGACCCTCTCCAGCGTCCTCAACTCGTACTCCAGCGTAGAGGCCAGCAAGAGCATCTCCATCCGCCAGACCCCGCAGCTCGACCCCTGGACCATCACCTTCCTGGTGGTCCTGGCGAAGGCCAGCGTCGACCAGATCGAAAGCTTCTCCTCCATGAAGAACGACGCCGACGCGGTCAGGAAGTCAGAGAAGGCGCTGTTCAGGAGCTTCCTCCTCGAGCAGGGGTACAAGTCCATCGACGACCTGGTCTCCGCCGTCGAAGGCGGGGGCTCCAAGCAGGCGAAGTAGGTAAGCCCTTGCAGGCCGAGACGCCCAGAGAGGTACTGGCCAGGCGGGTCGACAAGTTCACCCACCCGGTCCTCACCGCGGTCTGCGCCGCCCTCTTCTTCTTCATCGTCCCGATGCTCCCAGGGTCTCCGCTCCTCCCCGCCCTGGTCGGAGTCGGGCTCGGCCTGTACTCGGTCAGGGACGCACGACGGGCGTCCAGGCTGTTCTACCTCCTCGCCTTCGCCGCGGTGGCCTGGCAGCTGCTCGGCTTCGGCATGGCGTCCTTCGCCCAGACCCCCCTCGGGGGGCTAGCCGCCTTCCTCCTCCTCGTCCCGATGCTGGTGAACGCCATGAACCCGAGGATGTCGCCGTCGTCCCTCGCCCTCACGCTCCTGGCCGTCGCCCTGATGCTGACCCCGGAGTACGTCTTCTCGGTCCCCCTGGTGGCTGCGGCCGTGGCCCTGGACGGCCTCTCGGTGGTGGCCTCCACGGTGGTCACCTTCGTACTGGCCCTGGCCCCGTTCCTGTTCATAGAGAACGCCCTGTACTTCGCCTCCCTCGGGGGGGCCACGGCCCCGCCGGTGGTCTTCGGGGAGCTGACCCTCCTCGCCGACAACCTCAGGCCCGCCCTCCCCGGGCTCAACGTCTTCCTCACCGGCATCCCCAAGGATTTCTTCTACGCGAACAGCTCGGCGGTGGCGGCTTTCCTCACCGGCAGGTCCTACCTGATGCTGGTCCCGCTGGCCGTCTTCGCGCTCGTCTTCGGCGCGTCAGCCTCGGTCGCCGGGGTGCTCACCGCCCTGAAGGACAAGCTGACCGCCTTCGCCCGTCTGTCGAACGCCCTGAAGACCCTCTGGCCGGTGGTGGTGACGGTCACCATGACGGCCATCTTCGCGGTCCTCCTGGTCCTCCTCTCGTCGGCCAGCGTGGGCGGGTACCAGGCCCAGCTGGGGGACGTCCCCTTCGCCATCGGGGGGATGGTGGCCGGCGCGGCGGTCATGGGGGGCGCCCTCTCCACCAGGGTCTACCTCGACGAGGGGCTGAACGCCGCGGTCAGGGCGAGGGAAGGGCTCGGCCTGGCCCTGGGGGAGGCGGAGGGGCTGCTGTCGGGGCTGAAGGAGACCGCCGCCAAGGTCGACGCCCTGGCGCCGTCCGTCGGGCTGAGGGTGGAGGAAGGGGTCCTGGAGCAGTATTCGTCCTATCTGAGCGACGTCAGGAGGCAGGCCGACGCCTCCGGCGCCGACGCCCTCAACACCTGGTCGGGGGAGATCCGGTCGAGGATCGTCCCCACCCTGCAGAGCCTCCCGGAGCAGATCCGCGTGAAGGTGATCAACGAGGTGACCTCTGTCTCGTCCCTGGCCGAGTCCCTCAACGGGACCCTGGAGCACCTGGGGGTCGGGGCGAGGTTCCCGACGCTGGGCCACGGGGCGTCAGCCATGGACACCGAGGAGGCGCTGAAGGCCTACGCCCGGCTCGCCCAGGAGCTGAAGACCGAGGTCAAGGGGCTCTACGCGTACTACCTGGAGGCGGCCAAGGCACTTGACGCCCTCCTCGACAGGACGGTCTCCGAGCCGCCGGTGGCCCCAGACGTCCTCCTGAGCACCAACGACTACGTCACCGCCATGCGCCTCCTCGGGGAGGAGTACAGCATGAACCTGAGCGCCCAGTACTCAGACGAGCTCAGGCTGAAGGTAGCCGAGCTGGAAGACAGGCTCCGGAAGAAGTCCGAAGCCCTGGGCGAGGAGGGGGAGGCCGGGCCCTTCGGCCCCGACGACGCGAAGCCTCTGGAGGCGGCGAAGCTGCTGAAGAAAGTGGACGCGCTGGTGGCCACCCTCAGGGCCGAGGCGGAGTCGGCCGTGGCAGACTCGACCAGGCTCGCCGAGATGGTCGCGACCCTCATGCCGGCCGCGACCACGGTGCTGAAGTTCGCCACCCTCGCGGAGCTCGACGCGCTGAAGGACCTGAGGCGGGAGTCGAAGGCGCTGGGCCCGGCCCTCGATGCGGTCTCGCGGTACGTCGCCCGGGCTACCAAGGTCCTGGCCGCCCACAGGGAGTCCGGGAGGAAGGACGAGGAGAACCTCATAGTCGTCGCCCAGTACCCGCTGGCCTGGAGGGTGATCCACGACATGGCCGCGACGAGGCCGGTCATCTCCCTGGCCGAACTCCCGTTCCAGCCCGACGCCACGCACCTCTACGCCAGGATATACTCAGCCAACGAGCCTGCCGCCCGCTACGACGAGCAGGCGGGAGCCATACTGATCACCCATGCCTAGGTGCGCCAAGGGACACGAAGCAGGGCTCTCCCTCCTGTGCCCGAGCTGCGGTGCCGCCGTCTCCTTCAGAGGGGGCATCCAGGCTCTCCTGGACGTCCCGGTCCCAGAGGCCAGGTTCGAGGAGGCTGCGGTCCTCTTCGTCGGGTCGCCTCCGTTCTCGCTCCCGGGGGTGTACGCGGCCGGGGCGGCTCTGGGGGGCGGGGACGAGGGCGCCAGGGTCTTCCCCGCCGGAGGGATAGAGGGCGGGACCTGGCTCGATTACAACTCGCGCTACGCCGAGAAGTTCAGGCGCTGGGCCAGGCTCACATGCTTCGCCAGGTCCAGGTACCGCGTCGTCGTCCTGGACACGACCAGCCCGCTGGCGGTCCTTGCGGTCAACAACCTCCCCCTCCCGGACAGCACGCTGGTCATGGCGACCATACCGGGGGCCAAGGCCACCCCGGTGGCCCAGAACTCGAGCTATGCGGCGCTGCAGCTTGCCAGGCGCAGGGGGATGCACGTCGTCCTCGCGCTCGACTCCTTCGTAGGGAGGCTCGCGGCCTTCACCGAGGGGAAGGGGCTCTCGACGGGTCGCAAGGCCTACGAAGAGGTCCTCGCGTACCTCGTCTCCTTCGCCCCGGACGTGGCGGACCTCGTCCAGAAGGACGCGAGGCTGGGGGTCGGCGCGCACTTCTATTCCATCCTCCTGTCGGCGTCGGAGAGCGTCTTCAGGAGCGTCGAGGGGGCCCTCGAGGTCCAGCTGACGCAGACGTCCCTGGAGGGGAGCCCGGAGAAGGTGATCACCGCCCACCTCCTGGCGTCGGCCCCGGCTGAGATGCAGCCGGAGCTGGAGGCTTCCTTCGGGCGTGTCGCCGCCAGGGACGGCTGGAGCCTCCTCAACGCGGAGCCGAGGGTCAGGGCCAAGCCGGCGGGGCGGGGGCTCTACGACGTCCTCCTCCTATACGGGGTCAAGGAGCCCACCGTCCTTGACGCGCTGAGGGCCGGGTACCAGACTGTCGCCTCCACCGCCCCGGAGCTGAGCCTCGAGGGGGGCCTCGTCCCCGTCCGCGAGTCCTCCCCGGACCCTGCGGTGGATGAGCCGGGGAAGGCCGAGCCCAGGCCCGAGTCGAAGCGCCTCGCCCTGATGGAAGAGTTCGTGGCCGCCAGGGGAGAGGCGGTCGAGCTGGCGCTGAGGATGAGGTCAGACCCGCGCGACGCGCTCCTGGCCTACAGGGCCGAAGTCCCCGACCAGGGGGACCCGCTGCAGGGGCTCCTGGCCGTCTACAGGGACTGGCTCCAGGGGGCCTACGACGAGTTCGCGGCCTCCCTGCCTGAAGCCAACGGGACCGACCCCGGGACCGCGGAGAAGCTCTGCGCCGTGGCCACATGCATAGCCGCCGTCCAGGACGCTGTCTTTGCCCACGACGCCGGCGGGGAGGGCAGGGCCCAGAAGCTGCTCGAGGAGCTGGGCGCCCCCCACAGAGACCTCGAGGGGCTGAGCCTGGCCGCAGCCACGGAGGCCCTGCTGAAGAGCGCCGAGCCCCTGTTCGCCGGGTGACCAGGAAAACCGCTAAATCAGGCTAGGCCGCAGACCCGGGTTCCCTTGGACAAGCTCACACGGTACCTGCTGGTCGGCGGTGCCCTCATCGTCCTGGGGGTGGGGCTGCTGGCGCTGAGCGGCATGGGGCTCCCGTTCCCGGCCTCCGAGAGCACAGGGGTCCTGGGGGCCGTGTCCATGGTGATCGGGATAATCATGGTGGTCGGCGCGCTTTGGATCGACCTCTCGCAGCTTAACAGGGAGAGGGCGAGGTCGGCCGGCGGACCCTGAGGGGCCGGGGATGGAGACCAGGACGAAGAGGCGCTGGCAGAAGGCAGCGCTGGCCGCGGCGCTGGTGGCCGTCGTGGCCGTGGTAGGGGCCCTCGAAGCGTTCCCCTTCCAGACCTACGCCTTCCAGGCGCCCGAAGCCGTGGGCTTCTCGGTGTTGACCAACTCGACGACCCTCGCTCCGGGGCAGACCCTGGGGCTCGCCATGAAGGACACGAACTACCTCCCGTTCCCCAACTCGCCGAGGTCGCGCTTGGGCATGAACCTGAGCTCCGGAGTCTGCGGCCTGCTCTTCCCCTTCGGGGTCGCGGCCTACGCAGGGGACTACTCCCTGGGGAACGTCTCGTCGGCGACCCAGGTCCAGGTGTTCGACGTCTTCGGCTACTTCCTCTGCCCCCTCATCTCCATAGGCCCCTTCGCCCTCTCCCCCTTCAGGTCGGTGACCAAGACAGCTCACATCGACGGCTACTGGACCGCAGGCCAGACCCAGGCCCCGGGCGGCGGGTTCAGCGAGGGGGTCTTCCACCCCTTCGCCCCGGGGGAGTACACCCTGGTGGTGGGGGACGGGTGGGGGCACACGGCGGTGGTCCACTTCCGTGTGACGGCCGGGACCTGACCGGCCTTGGCTATGGCTCCGGTCCACGCCCTCAGGGCGCCCCGGGGGTCAGCCGGCAAGCAGCGCGATGCCGTAATACTCGGCCATCTTGTCCTCGATGCTCCCGCTCACCACGTAGCACGGCTCCGCGCCCACGTCGTAGGCGCTCGCGTAGAGCCCGACCATCTCCTCGACCGGGTTCTTCCCCCTGCTCTTCATGCAGACGACGGTCTTCTTCTTCCCGCCACCTTCGTCTTTCTCCGCCAGGAGGTCGAAGCGGTGCAGCACCCCTGACTCTCCGGCCGCCAGGGCGTCGAACTTCACGGCGTACCCTTCCCTTCTGAGATCCTCCGCGAACTCGTCGAAGGTCTTCCTGGGCCTGAGCGCGCTCGTCGCGGTCACTGACGCGCCTCTCCGGCTATCTTCAGCTCCCCTGCCTCCCAGGGCTTCATCACCAGGTCCCACGGCGTGGCCACGCTCTCCCCCCGATCGATGGTCAGGCAGGCGCCGCTCCCGAGCCCTATGGCCTCCGCCGCCCTCTTCACCTGGGTCCGGCCGTCGGCCTCGAATGCCTCCATCCCGCCCACGTCCTGCAGCGCCGTCTCCAGCATCATCTCAGGCGACTCCTTGACGACGCGCAGCCTCGCCGGGCTGAAGACGTGGGTGAGCACCTCCCTGTCCGAGACGAAACGGTCCGTCCCTTCGATGCGGACGCGCCGCACCCTCTTTCGAAACATCTCGCGGACGGCCTCCCTGAGGGACGCGCCCCCGGGGAGGGAGAGCACAGGCGACGACGCCACGTCGCGCAGGCTGAGGTCGGTGGTCAGCACGCCGCCCTGGTAGAGCTGGAGGAGGTCCGCGAGGGTGACCATCCCGAAGGAGTCCCCCGACTCGACGAGGGCGTAGCCGAACCTCGTCCTGTGGAACGAATCGAGGACCGCGGCGAGGCCGTCCTCCGCCCTGACTGCGCCGAGGAGGATCGAAGCGCTCTCGCACGGCCGAAAGAGGAGCCCGTACAGGTCCTTCGGCTCGGCCGCGAGCATCTTCTCCAGCAGCCGGTAGCCAGCGAATGCCATCCACTTCCCGCCCCGGGTCAGATACCTGACCCCGTCCACCGTGCTGGCGATGAGTAGGACGTCCCTCCTGGGCAGGTCGAGGAGTGACCCGGCTATCACGGCCAGCGTCCCCTGCTCCACCGTCGCGACGGCCTTTCCAAGGGCCTCCGGGACAGCCTCACTCACCCGCAGCGGTCTCACTCTGACCCCCCCGGGGCCGCCTGAGCGATCGCTAGCCATTCCAGGCTAGGCCGTCTCCTTGGCCCTGTCTCTGAACTTCTCGGCGTCATACTCCTTCTGCACCTTCCAGTACCTGTATACCCCCAGGGAAAGAAGCGAAAGCGACGCGATCAAGAGCAGGACCTGGATGAAGTCGAGGGCGTCGGACGGGATGACCGACGGCACCAGGTCTGCCGAGAGGTGCAGGACGCGGTCCAGCGCCAGGAATCCAGCGGCATACAGGATCGGCAGCCATATCCTGCGCTGGACCCTGAGCACCTCCTGGTTGCGCTCCAGCAGGAGTACCGTCCTTATCGCGTAGGTCCCGCCCACGGCGGCGACCGCGATGGCCACCCCGTCGAGCAGCAAGTCGACAGCTGCGTAGGCGGACATCATCCTATGATTGGATTCTCAGAGATTTATTAGTTTGCACCGCCCGAAAAGCGAGGCGCTTCCACGCCTGGACCCCTGGGTCAGCCGCCCTGCTTGCCTACTCCGCGGCCTCGGAGGTCATCAGGTCTATCTTTGTCACGATCCCCCGGACCTTCTCGTCCGACTCGACCAGGACCGCCGGGAGGTACTTGAAGAGCGAGAAGAGGGCGTCCACCGGCGTGTCCTTCCCCACTATGGCGAACACCGGCTGGATGTGGTCCGCCACCCTCTCCTCGAGGACCTTCCTGGGGTCCTGGGCGGCTGCGAGCAGGTCCATCAGGTGGCTGTCTGTGATGGTCCCCACGATGCGCTCCCCGGAGAAGACCGGGACCTGGGAGAACCCCTTCTTCTTCATCAGCGCCGCGCACTCTCTCACCCTGGCGTGCTCCTGCACCCCCACCACGGGCGAAGACATGACGTCCCCCGCCTTCCTGACGTTCCTCCTGCTCCCAGAGCTCAGCGCCTTCGATATGGCCGCTATGGTGCTGTAGCTCGGGTCCACCGACCCCGCCTCTATCTTGGCGACTATGGACTGGCTGACCCCGGCCTCCCTGGCCAGCCTCCCCTGCGTGTACCCCAGCTGGTTCCGGACCTTCTTCAGCTGCCTCGGCTCTATCAGGGCGGTGGACATATTCCTATGCGAATACGCCAGCCGACAAGCTATTTATCTCATTACAGGGGGTGACTCCCATGCCAATCAGGGCGACGATGACGGGCAGCTGGTTCAGGGCCCCCGAGGTCATGGCGCTCTTGCCGAAGAGCCCGACGGGGGAGGTCTCGCTGGAGCACAGGGACGCCATCGAGGCGGCGGAGCGACAGGCCATCCGCGACCAGGTCCACCCCAGGGGGGCCGCGAAGGGGCCGCACTCTCTCCGAAGAGCCTGGAGCACCACGGCCGGAATCAGATATTCACATACGAATATCACGCGCAGCAATCTATTTATCGCATTACCAGCGGCCGCCTCAACCGTTGGCGCATCATCATCTGTTCACCTCCGAGAGCGTCGCCGAAGGTCACCCGGACAAAGTGGCGGACCAGATATCTGACGCGATCCTCGACGACACCCTGAAGCAGGACAAGAAGGCGAGGGTGGACGCCGAGACCCTCATCATGCAGGGGACTGTCATAGTCACCGGCCAGGTCACCACCAGGGCCTACGTCAACGTCAAGAACGTGGTCAGGGGGGTCCTCAAGGACATAGGGTTCAACAACGCCAGGGACGGCCTCGACTGGGAGACCTGCGGGGTCCTCACCTCCATCGAGGAGCAGTCCCCCGACATAGCGCAGGGGGTCAACAGGCCCGTCGAGGAGATAGGGGCCGGGGATCAGGGGCTAGTCTTCGGCTACGCCACCAGGGAGACGAAGCAGCTCATGCCCCTCCCCATAACGCTGTCGCACGGGATAGTGAAGAGGCTGGCGGACGCCAGGCACCAGGGGGTCCTCCCATACCTCAGGCCGGACGGCAAGTCCCAGGTCACCGTGGAGTACGACGACGGCAGCCCGCAGCGGGTGGACGCCGTGGTGGTCGCCGCCCAGCACAACGAGAGCGTCGGCGAGGAGCAGGTGAGGAAGGACGTGGTCGAGAAGGTCGTGAAGCAGGTGGTCCCCAAGAACCTCATCGACAAGGGCACGAAGTTCATAGTCAACGGGACGGGGCGCTTCGTCATAGGCGGCACCCTGGCCGACTCGGGGCTGACAGGGCGGAAGATCATAGTGGACACCTACGGGGGGTTCGGGGCCCACGGGGGCGGGTGCTACTGCATCACAGGGGACGCGATGGTCAACCACCTCGGAGGGCTGTCGCGGCTCGAAGACCTCAGAGGGAAGATCGACTCGACGCTGATCGTGAAGACTGACACCCACCCCATGCTGGCGAACGAGTGGTTCGACAACGGGGTGATGAACACCGTTCGGGTCGCGACGGAGGACGGGTACGAGCTAGAAGGGTCAGAGCACCAGCTCGTCCGCGTGATCGACGAAAGAGGGAACTACGAATGGAAGAGGCTAGACTCCCTGAAGAAAGGGGACTTCGTTGCTATCCAGAGAAAGAACAGGATCTTCGGGCCCGACGTCGACCTGAGCAAGTTCGCCTACTCATACAAGCAGGGGACCACGCGGCGCAACAGCATCAGTCTGCCGAAGACCCTCACGGAAGACTTCGCCTATCTCACGGGGCTCATCATCGGAGACGGCCACTGCAAGAGGTACGACACCATAGAAGTCTGCGTCCCCGACCCGGAGATGAGAAGGGTCGTCCAGGCGCTCTCCTTGCGCCTGTTCGGCAACAAGGGGAAGATATTCGGGCACTGGTGGCACATGGCAGGCGTCGAGCTTCGAGCTTACCTCGAGTACCTGGGGGTCGACGAGAGCCTCGCGTGGGAAAAGGACGTCCCCGCCACGATCTTCGGCGCCCCGAAGAAGATCGTAGCTGCCTTCCTGCGAGGCCTGTTCGACACCGACGGAAGGGTCGGAAGGACAGGAAGGCACAAGAATTCAGCTGACATCTGGTTCGGCTCGACTTCGAGGAGCCTCATCTCGAACGTCCAGGCCCTGCTCCTGAGCTTCGGCATCGTCTCTTCCGTTGCGCTGCTCAATCTTGAGGGGCATGAGTCAGAAATCGGAGGGCGCAAGGTCACCGGCAAACACCGCTCGTACAGGCTTCGGGTGAAGGGGGCAGAATCGGTGCGCATCTTCCAGAAGGAGATCGGCTTCGGACTCCCGAGCAAGCGCAAGGCGTCAGCCGGCCTCGACTACTCGAAGACGAGCGACGTCCAAGCGGTACCGAACCAGCGGGAGAGGATAACCCGCCTCTGGCGGAAACTCCCCCTGGAAGTCCGGAGGGAGGATGCCGCCAAGGTCGGCCGCTTTACGCGCGCCTCGAGGGGTAAAGCCACCAAGCAGCTCACCTACGCCAAGCTCAGGGAGTTCCTAGACGCCTATGGGGCCCTCCTGCGGGGAGACGACGACTTCGCATACCTCGAATACCTCTACGAAATGGGACACTACTACTCGCGGGTGGGTCTGGCCGTCCCGTCCGTAAACCACGTGTTCGACATCAGCGTCCCCGGTTCCCAGACCTTCACGGCCAATGGTTTCGTCGTCCACAACTCAGGCAAGGACCCGACCAAGGTGGACCGCTCCGGGAGCTACATGGCCAGGTACATAGCGAAGAACATCGTGGCCGCCGGGCTCGCAGCCAAGTGCCAGGTGCAGATCGCCTATGCCATAGGGGTGGCGAAGCCTGTCTCCTTCATGGTAGACACCCTGGGGACCGGGAAGGCGGACGACGAGAAGATAGCCGAGGCCGCGAGCCTGATCTTCGACATGAGGCCCGGGATGATCATCAAGGAGCTCGACCTCATCAGGCCCATCTACAGGAAGACCGCCTGCTACGGCCACTTCGGGAGGGACGACCCCGACTTCACCTGGGAGCGGACCGACAAGGCCGAGCTGTTGAAGAAGAGACTCGCCTAGCCCAAGCAGGGATTCCTCCGCCGAAGGCCTAATGGGGCCCTCCCCGCCCCCGGTGCGGAGGCGCGTTGTCATTAGCCACGAGCCCGAGGGAGAAGTTCCTTTGGGTGGTGGCGCTGGCGTCGGCCTACGCCGCCCTGTCGTTCCTCTGGAGCGCGATGGGGTTCGCGTCCCCCGTGACCCCGGCCCCCCTCGGTGAGTATTCGTCTGCCCAGATCGTCCGAGAGATAGGCGGGCACCTACTCTTCGGGGTCCTGGCCGCTCTCCCCACCATGGACGCCTGGCTGGTCCTCCTCTCGGCGGGGGAGAGCATACTGATCGACGTAGACCACATCCTGGGCGCCCTGGGGTTCCACGTCGCGGGCCGCCTCGCCCACTCTGTCTTCTTCGCCCTGGCCGCGGCCGCGCTGCTCGCCTGCCTCTCGGCGAGGATAGGGAGGCAGGGGAGGGGGGTGTTCTTCGTCACCCTCGCCGCCGTCGCGTCCCACCTCAGCTACGACGCCTTCGCTGGCAATGGCCTCTTCTACGTTCTGTCCCCCCTGTCGTTCGCAGCCTACTTGTTCCCCTACTGGACCTGGCCCGTGCTCCTGGCGGCAGCCCTGGGGCTCAGCGCCATGGCGCGCCTGTCACCTAGGGATATACAGGCGTAATTATCTAAAAGATAACGCCAATATCGACCTACGTCGCTCCGACCCGTCTCACCCAGCTCAGGGCTGCCACCGTTTCTAGGAACGTGTACATTCGTATACGTCCCCATTCGGAGCGCCGGCAGCATCGGTCCCACCTGCTCCCATGGCTTCAGGCATACCATGGGGATACAGGTATTCCTCCCTCATCTGCCGCCAGGAGGCGTCCGCACTCGCGGCAAACGGCGTCGGGCCGCATAGGCGCAGCCCACGAAGGAGAATCGCCAGCGAGGCGAGCCTGTCCCTGTCGTAGTCCGCGCCGCATGTTCCGCACCTGCTTGTCGCCCACGCCGGGTGCTCCAATTTTCCACCGCAGACGGGACACTCGGACGAGATCCCACGCGGGTTCACATACAGCGTGCCGTTGGGTGACTTGTACTCCGCCATCGACTGATACATCCTGTAAGGCCGCCTGTTGAGGCAGGTTCGGAGGCGCCTGCCCTTCTTCTCACCCCCTTTCCGTATCCCCTTCAGGTCCTCGAATACGAAGGTCGCGTCCGGGTTCTCCCTCACCGTCTTCGTGGACAACTTGTGGAGCGCGTCCCTGACCCTGTTCCTCTGCCTCCCCCTGGTCTCTTTCAGCTTCCTCGCCCTCTTCTGGGGGTCCTTCACGTGCTTCTGGAGCGCCCTCCTCCTTCTCGAGTAGTCGTTCTGGACCCGCACTATCTCCCGGAGAGGTTGCCTCTCCACGCCTGTCAGCGAGGGCTTGCTGCTTAGAACGGCGCCGGTGGAGTCGATGCTCCTGAAGTTCAGGTCCTGGGCCATGAGCCTGCTCCCGAGGGGCTTCTTCCCGTCCCCCACCACGAAGGTCAGACAGACCTTCATGTCTGTGACGAGGAGTTCCGATGGTCTCCCGTTCGAATACTCCTGGTAGTGCTTGTTCGAGGTGTTGATGTGGAGCCAGGTGTAGTGGTCCGGCTGGAGCGTGATCCTGACCTTGTCGCCGACCACCCTGAACAGCTCCCCGTCGATCCTCATGGCCAGCCGCCTCACCTCAGGTATCCTCAGCTCGCCGTTGTGGTTCCTCCGATAGGACCTCAGCAGGGCGACCGCCGTCCTGCAGACCGGGTTGACGTGGTGCCTGGCGTAGTCGTATCTGGAGTAGAACCATTCCCTGACCTCGCGTCTTAGTTGTATGAGAGATGGTATCTTGTGTTTCTCGTCATCGATGGCGTCCCTGTACGCGACCTGGAGCGCGTAGCGCATGGCGTCCTGCATATCCCTGAGGTAACGAATCACCTCTCCCGGTTGCTCCTGGCTCCAGACGATTGTCCTCTTCTCACCGGTGGACCTCCAGGGGTGGCTCAGTGTCCTTCTCGCTATCAGGCGGCCGACCGCTTATAACGGCCCATGAGTTTTCCGTTGAACGCTGTCCTACACGTTTCTACATGCTTCCTGTTAGCAGCTATGTAGCCCTTAACTAGCCACTCCGACGCCGCGGCCTGCGTTGAACGCGCCGAGGCCCCTCGGACTGGTGATCCTGGCCCTGGCCGAGCTCGCGGGCGGGGCCCTCACCGCGGCCCTGGCGGTCAGGAACCTCGACGTCGTCTACGCCTACGTCTCGCTGTCCGGCGTCAGCCTGATATACTTCCCTGACTTCCTGTCGTACTTCTCCATCCTCTTCGCCGTCGGCCTCGCCGCAGTTGCCGCGGCCTACGGCCTCTGGACAGGGAAGGGGTGGGGGTGGACCCTGGGGTCCTACCTGGGGGTATCCTACATGGTATTCTTCGTGGGCTTCCTCTCATACTTCATCGCCCAGTACGGCGACAACTACACCGAGTTCCAGGCGGGGGTCGCCTACATGGCCGTGTCCATAGCGGCCGTTTTCTACCTCGACAGGGCCCACATGAAGGCGCGCTTCGGCCGGTCCCCTGACGCCCAGGACTCCGAGGCACCGTCCCCGATTTAACACGGCGGTGCGCCCATACCGTAATATATCCTCCTAGACGACGGGGCGCTCGCTCATTTGTATACGAAAAAACGAGCAATAGGAACCACAGCCATCGTATCCATAGTCATCATCCTAATCATCGTCGCAGGGATAGGCGTGTACTTCTACGCGACCTCCCCCTCGCCCACAAAGACGGTGAAACTCAACGTCATCACCTTCACAGACCCGTCAAACGCCTGGCTGAGGGCGGCGGCGACGTCCTTCGACGCCAGCCACCCGGGCGTCAACATCTCGGTCATAGCCCAGGGCTTCAGCAGCTACGCCACGACGGAGCTGACGTCCCTCAAGGCTGCCTCCCCGACCTACAACATCATCACCTACACCTCGACCAGCGCCCTCGGATTCCAGAACTACGTGTCGAACCTCCAGGGCATGGTGACGCTCAACTCCTCGGACATACCCGCGCCCCAGCTGAACTTCGGCGGGTACGCCCTGACCAACGGGACCAAGGTGCTGATAGGCATCCCCTATGACTCATCGACCTTCTCCATCTTCTACAACAAGACCCTGCTCAGCAACCCGACGCTGAGCGCCGAGTTCCAGAAGGAATACGGCTACAGTCTCAGCCCACCGTGGTCGAGCTGGCAGGCGGTCCTCAACGTGGACAACTTCCTCGTGCACCAGACCCACTCGGTCCACTACGGGATCGTGGTGGACGGCTCTGAGTCGCACGACATCATCGACACCTACCCGGCCATATTCGGGTACTACTACATGAACGACAACTCCATCAGCGGGAGCAACCCACAGGGCGGGCTCCTCAACTACAACATCATGTTCAACGGGTTCGCAGGGAGCAAAGGCGTCCCAGCGCCCTCGTTCAACAGCACAGCCGGCGTCCAGGCCCTCCAGATGATGTACAACCTCATGCAGTACGACCCGCAGCCAGCAGGGACCACCGTGAACTACGGGACGGTCTTCGCGCCGCTGCAGGCCGGAGAGGCAGCGGGGGCCCTGATGTTCACGGCGGACGCGTCGACCCTACTCTCCTCCAAGAACATCTCGTCCTCCATCGGCGTCACCACCCTTCCGGGCGGCTATGCCGAGACCGGGACCGACTTCTACGCCATCAACAAGTACTCAGCCAACCAGAACATCGCAGCCGAGTTCATCCAGTACCTCATCTCGCCGACCATCAACTCGCAGATCTACAAGTACTCTGGCGAGTTCCCCATCTCCAAGGCGGCCACCGCGATGCTGACGTCTGACGCGACCCTCTCCCAGCCGGTGAGGAGCGTGATCCAGGACGTCTTCAACACCGCGTCCGTCGGATGGGCCAATCCGCCCAACCTCGCGATCACATCGTCTACGCTGATACCGGCCTTCAACCAGCCGGTGTACGGCTTCCTCACAGGCAGCACCAACAGCACATCCGCAGCTCAGCAGGCACTGAATCAGGCCGCGGCCGCCTGGGCGACCGCCGTAGGCTGAATCACAGTGCCTGTCCCTGATTTTTCCGCCTCGCCCTCGGCGGAGAGGGGGACGGGAGTCAGGCTCGAAGGCATAACGAAGCGCTTCGGGAAGTTCACGGTTTTCGACGACTTAAGGCTCGAGGTCTCCGCCGGGGAGCTCTTCTCCCTGGTGGGCCCTTCGGGGTCGGGGAAGACGACCCTGCTCAGGATCATCGCCGGGCTCGAGACCCATGACTCGGGGCACGTCTACATCGGCGGGAAGCCGGTGGACCACCTGGGACCCGCCAAGAGGAACGTCGGGATGGTCTTCCAGGACTACGCCCTCTACCCCAACAAGAGCGTCCTGGAGAACATCGCCTCGCCGCTGATGGTGAAGGGGGCGAAGAAGCAGGACGCCGTCAGGGAGGCGACGGAGATGGCCGCCCTCCTCGGCATCGGGGAGACGGTCGACCGGAAGCCGGGGCAGATATCCGGAGGGCAGCAGCAGAGGGTCGCCCTGGCCAGGGCCCTGGTGAAGAAGCCGGACGTCTTCCTCCTGGACGAGCCCTTCTCCAACCTGGACGCCCAGCTGAGGTTCTCCTCCAGGAAGTTCCTGAAGGACGTCCAGCGGCGGTTCGGCATCACCACCATCTACGTGACCCACGACCAGTCCGAGGCCCTCTCTATCTCGGACAGGGTCGCCATCATGGGCAAGGGGGAGGTCCACCAGGTGGGGACCCCCAGGGAGATCTACGCGTCCCCGGCCGACGAGTTCACGGCCACCTTCATCGGCAGCCCGCCGCTCAACGTCCTGACGGTCACGGTGGCCGGTGGCACCTCGTCCCCGCTGTTCATCCCCGTCGACGGGCTGAAGGACGGGGAGTGCCGCGTAGGGATAAGGCCGGAGAGCATCGCCCTGGGCTCCGGGCCCAACGGCGCGGAGGTCACCGCCCTGGAGTTCGCCGGGAGGGAGACCATAGTCTACCTCAAGACAGACGGGGTGGAGCTCAGGGCGGTGGTCCAGGACGCCGGGGCCCTTCAGGTCGGAGGGCGTGTGAAGTTCGCGGTGCAGCCTGGGGCCGTCAGGGTCCTCGGCGGGGGGCCCCGGTGACCCCATGTCCCGGCTAGGGGACTTCTTCGCCAGCAGGGTCTTCTACATCCCGGCTGCCGCCTATCTGGTCGCCTTCGCCCTCGTCCCGCTCCTCATATCTGTGGCCCTATCGGCGCCAAGTTCCGACCTCGTCTCCTACGTCAGGCTTTTCCAGCTCACCGACTTCCCCGTCGTGGTCTACAACACCCTGTTCTTCTCGGTGGGGACCGCCGTCTTCTCCCTCCTCATCGGGATCGCCTTCGCCATATTCGTGGACAGCCGCCGCCGGGGGAAGCGCGTCTTCTCGCTGGTGGCCTACCTCCCATACATGATCCCCTTCACCGCCAGCGCCCTGATCTGGGCCACCCTGTTCAACCCGGGATACGGACCCATCGACCCCATCCTGAAGTCGGTGGGGCTCCCTGTCGTGGACTGGATGGGCCCGTCCCTGCAGCTCTACTCCATGACCATGGTCAGCGTCTGGACGGCCATCCCTCTCGCCTTCCTCATAGTCCTGGCGGGGCTTACGTCTGTCCCGAAGCAGGTGAAGGAGGCGGCCGGCGTCGACGGCATGGGGATGTGGGACTACTACTCCTCGGTGGCGCTCCCCCTGGCGAAGGGGGCGGTGGTGACGGCCTTCCTCATGACGATGATACTCGCCTTCGGGAACTTCGACCTCCCGTTCATCCTCAGCGGGGCCGGCGGGGTCCCCCCGACGACCATGGCGACCCTGGTGGTCTACGCCTACGCCGAGATGTTCTACGTGGGGCTCTCGTCCCAGGGGCTGGCGGCCGCGGTCTTCCTCGCCCTGCTGGCGAGCGTCCCCGGGCTCCTCCTGGTGAGGGCCACCCTGGGCCGCCCCGGCGCCGGGAAGAGGCGCCTCCGTCTCCCCAGCTTCAGCATCCCCAGGCTCCCGGGGTCCCCCTTCAGGTACCTCGTCTACGCCGTGGTCGCCCTGTTCTCGGTCTTCATCCTCTTCCCCGTCTACTGGATGTTCCTGGTCGCCTTCCGGCCGCAGTCCCTGGACTACCTCCTCCCCCCCATAATCTACCCCACCAAGGTGATCACCGGCGTCTTCCTCTCCACGGTCCGCCAGGCCACCCCCGAGATCGTCACCACCTTCGCCGTGGCCTGCGCCGTCACCGCCGTCACCGTCCTCCTGGCGGCCCCGGCCGCCTACACCATCGCCAGGGACGGGCGGAGGGCACTACTCGGGGTGATGATCTACGTCTTCTCCCTCCCTTCCATCGTCTTCGTCTACGGGGCCTTCTACATCATAGCCAGCCTGAAGCTGCTCAACACCTGGGCCGCCCTCATGCTCACCGAGCCCCTCTTCACCATCCCCTTCGTTGTCTGGACCATGACGAACTTCTACAGCTCCCTCCCCCGGCAGTACGAGGAGGCGGCCCTGGTCGACGGCTACTCGAGGGTCCGGGCGTTCTTCTCCATCGTCATGCCCCTGGCCAGGCCGGGGCTGATAGCCGCGGGCATGGTCGCCTTCATATTCTCCTGGCACCTCCTCCTCTTCCCTCTCGTCCTCTCCCAGACCCCGTGGTCCTTCGGGTTCCCGCCGGTGGGCTCGAACACAGTCACAACCTTCGCCATCCTCTTCGACCCCGACAGCACCGGGGGGACGCTGTCCAACAACGTCTGGACCCAGCTGGCCTCCTCCGGGATAATCCTCGCCATACCAGTCATCATCCTCTCCCTGGTCGCCCAGAGCTACCTGCTGAAGGGGCTCTACTCGGGCGGAACCAAGGGGTAGGCCAGGGCCCTGAGCACCAGCTCCGCCCCCTCCTCCGGGGTGAGCCTCGTGGTGTCAACCTCGACGGCCCCCGGCGGGGCTTCGAATACCGACGCGATCCCCGCCAGCTTCTCAGGGGGGACGACCTTCTCCCTCCCGAAGTTCCTCCGCAGGGCGGTCTCCTGGTCGCAGACCACGTGCACGAGCGTGACCCCGTCGTAGCGCCCCGCCAGCGCGGCCAGGGCAGACTCCCTCCGCCTCCTGGTCCTGAACGTCCCGTCGAGGACCACGTCGTACCCGGCGTCCAGGGCTGACCTGGCCAGGGAGAGGCAGGCGCCGTAGACGAACTCCGACTCCTCGGGGGAGTACTCTGGCTTGGCTATGGTCTCCCTCACGGCGTCGGTCTGAAGATGGACGGCCCTGCCGCTCCCGGCGGCGACAAGGCGGGCGACGGTCGTCTTCCCGCTCCCCGGGACGCCGCAGATCAATACCAGCCTGCCGGGCACGGGCCCGCCTTCCCCTTCGCGGCGTTAAAAACCTGGGCCGGGCAGGTCCTGTCAAGAAATTGACTCAAAGTTCTCCGTCAAGCGTCGGCTCATCCCCGTTCCCACAAACGAAGCGGGTCAGCTTCTCCCGACCAGTCTGACCATCTGTGCAGAACTCTTGAACGAACCCTCCTTCAAGACGGTTCACCGCCGCGTCCGATGTCTGCCTGTATTCGGCCTTCCGCCTCTGAGGAATGTCCCCCATGGGACGAGTCAGTTTCAGGTAGAAGTCGGGGTCTCCTGTCACTTCAGTCCAGGACGAAGCACGACGCACGTGGCCGGTATCAGGACGGGAGGCAAAGTTCGCAACGATGAGGTGGGACGCCAAAACAGCGAATGGCGAGACCGAGAAGGTCATGCGGGGCCTAGAACGGGATGATTCGCCGGTCCTGACGGGGATACAAACCTTTCACAATCATTTCCGGCCCCACCAGGGCCTCGGCGGAAAGACCCCGGCTGAGGCGGCTGGAGCCAAGATTGAGGGCGAGAACCCCCTGCTGACGGTCATCCAGAACGCCCGCCTGGCCCGCATCGGGAGGGAAAAGGGATGATTTCAGGCACGGCTCTCCCAAGAACCGAAGAGGCCCCGTAGGAGCGTTGAGAGCAAACGCCGTGAGAGAACAACGATGGAGAGGTCAGCCACCTTGGCGATCTCCAAATGGACACCCGACGTTCTCCTCGACCGCAGACTTAACACCGTCGAAGCGAAGAAAGCCCCAGCCGTGCTTTGCCTGGCTGCGCGAGAAAGCCCAGGTGCTCCAGCCCTGGGATGAATGCCTGGAGGCTTTCATGGGATGGCGGTGTACTATCTTTTGGGCGGCATGAAGTCGGCGTTCCGGTTCCGCCTGTACCCTGACCGCAAGCAGTCGAAGAAGATGTCCAGAATGGTCGAGGCAGCGCGCAGGCTCTGGAACCACGCGCTCGCGAAGCCCATCGCAGATGCCGGTTGGGGCCAGCCCGTGGTCAGGGTCCCGCCGGCGTACCCGACGCAGGGGTGCTCCTTCTGCGGAGTTCGGAGCCAGATCCCGCTGTCGGCCAGGCAGTTCGAGTGCAGGGGGTGCGGGAGGGCGCTTGACCGCGACTTCGCCGCACGTATCGTGCTGAAGCGAGGACTCGCCCAGGTAGGGCAGGGCATGCCCGAGCTCGAGCCTGCGGAGACAGGGCCTCTGCCCGTGCCGACGACGGTACGCGCAAGCCAGGCCGAGGAAGCAGGGACTATGCGCGACGGGGATCGTGCCGCCCGGCAAGAAGCCCGCCGCTGGAAGCCCACGAGTTCACTCGTGGGAGGATGTCACGTCAGGAACGCCGTCAGCGCCAGTATCGCGAAGATAGCCAGCTGACCCAGCAGGGCCCACCTGAGCAGCCGTATCCCGTCGTAGGCCAACTCCCCCCTGGCGTAGCTCCCTGAGGCCATCCTGTACAGCAGCCCGAACACAGAGAGCAGGGCCCCCGCGAAGACCGCGATCGCGACGAGGGCGCTTGTGTTCAACCCGGCCTCCTAGTAGACGGCCAGGTGCGCCATGACAAGTATGATCAGGACCTGGAAGATCGCCTGGCTGGCGGCGAGGCGGACGTTGCGCATGGTGAGCTTTGAAATCAGCGCAGGGTCCGGCTTCACCTTCGCGAGCTCGAGGAATATCCTGACGCCGTTGGGGAGGAAGACCCCGAACCCCTGGACCGTGAGCACCACGACTATGGCGCCAGCCGCGAGTATCCAAGGGTCCCCCAGGTTGAACTTGCCCATCGCCTGGGCCAGGTAGATGCCTGAGGTGATGGCCACGGCGGCCAGCGAGGGGATGATGAAAAACGTCGTCGGAGTCAGCCTCTTCGCCACCTCGACCCTCGCAGGTATCTCGAGGGACCTCAGTATCCTGGAGAGGACGATCCCTGTGTAGATGTCGAAGCCAGTCCAGCTCCCCCCTGTTATCACATGGACGTAGTCCAGCACGAAGAGGCTCTTCAGGGCCAGCCCGAGGACGAGGGCCACGGGCGGTATCACCCCTATGGCGAAGCTCCACTTCAGCAGGCTCTTGGTGAACGGCGGGAGCCCAGGCGGGGTTCTGCTGGTCGATGCCTGCGCCACACCCGGAGGTAAGCCCGGGAGGAGATAAAGCCGTTCTGAGCTCCATGGTCGTTTCGACCATGGGATGAGGTCGACGGAGATAACGAAATGAGGCGTCTGCTTGCAGGACTATCGAGTCAGAGTCCACTTCCCAGGGGACGGCGGCGTTGGGGCCCTCCAAGGCGCCAGGAAGGTGCCGTTCAGAGCAGGGCGGGGATGTATGCGACGATCCCCACCAGGACCTGGAGCCCGATCGCCTTCTTGACTGAGAGCCCCTCCCTGGCCGCCATCTGCAGTGCGATCAGGTTGGCGAAGGATGCAATAGGCCCCAGGTTCCCGGCCAGGCCCGTCTCGACGGCTATCTTCGGGACGGCGTGGGCCGAGACCCCGGTGGTGTTGACCAGGAGCTGGGTGACAGGGACGTTGCTGATCAGGTTGGAGAGGATGCCGACGAAGGCCCCAGAGTAAGGCTGCTCCCCTTGGGCCGCCGGGGCCACGTATGGCGCGATGTATCCTGACAGGAAGTAGGTGGCGAAGGCAACCGACGAGATGAAGGCATACAGGACAAGGAGAGACCTGCCGTCGAACTCCTTCCGCAGCGCCCCCAGATCGCGCCCGGTGACGACGAACCCTCCCAGGAACCCGACCGCGAGCGGGACGTAGCTCGGGAGGCCGTAGAGGTCAGCGAAGAGCACCACAGCTGCGACGTACACCAGGTAGACGGCCGGGGCGAAGTGGCCGACCGGCGACGGGGAGTCCCTGGGTCTGCCTGTGCGCCGGGCGAGCGGGACGAGCGCGACCGCGGCGATGGCCGCAGAAGCGAAGACAGGCGCCCAGGTTCCTTCGATGAACCTGAGGAAGCCGATGCCCGAAGAGGTCCAGAGTATGATGTTTTGGGGGTTGCCGATGGGCGTAAGGGAGCTGGCTATGTTTGTGAACGTGACCTCGGCCACGATGAGCGGGACGGCGTCGATGCCGTGGTTCTTCGAGTATCTGATCAGCGCCGGGGTGAGGATGAGGACCAGGACGTCGTTCAGGACGAGGGGCGAGACGACGAAGGTGACTATGGAGACCGCGAAGAGGACACCCACCCGCGGCTCCAGGGAGGCGAGGACCCCGCGGAGGAACGAGTACCCGTCCATGGCCCGGAACTGGGCCGCGATGCCGAAGAACAGGGCCAGGGACACGTACACGGACGGGTCGAACTGGCCGGCGGGGAAGCCGATCAAGGGTATAGCAACACCGGGTCGGGCATCCATCTCGTTTTATCAGTTGCGAGCGAGAGAACCCACAGGCTCCAGCCCTGGGATGAAAGCGAGCTAGAATGTCCGTATACGCCGCCAAGTCGCGTCGTCCCCCGGCTCCTCCCGCGAGGTCGGCGGTTTCTCGCCTGCCGGCTGCACGAAAGCGGAATGGTCTTCCTCAGACTTTGGCCGACTCTTCAAGCTCTTCTTCCGCCTTTTTCGTGCTTAGGAGAAGCAAGTTGAGCGGACAGGAAGCAGCTCAAGCGACATCACCGCCCGTTCGGTGTCTGTTCGTCGCGAACTTGTCCTGAGCACCGACGCCTAATCCCCCGGGCCGCCTAGCACCAGGCGGCCGCATTGCTCATGTTTTTTAGCGCTGCAGGTTGAGGACGACCATGGAAGTCCAGGGGACCGCGGGCGTTCGCCCCGCCTCTCGCGCCCTACTGGTGATGCTGGTGGGCGGCTCCATCATGACCCTGGCGGTCCTCACGCTGGTAATCCTCCTCCATGCGTTCACCCGGAGCCCCGCCCTCATCCTCCCGGCCGAGGCGCTCGCCGCCCTCCTGGCCGCGCTTTCCGTCGCGTCCATCGCCGACGGGGTCTACTTCTCCTGGCGGCGCTACCCGCAGCACAGGCGGGCAATCCTCTTCGTGGTCGGGATAACCATGGCGACCCTGGTCGCCCACGCCTACGTCATCGACGCCCCCCCGGTGACCAGCTCTCGCTCTGTCAGCGGGACGCCTGGGACCCCCTTCGGGAACAGCAAGGTGTCGGTCACAAGCTCGCTGGTGGGGCAGCAGCTCGAGGTCACCGTCCAGGCTGAGTCAGGGGGGGACGCCATAGCGAACATCACCCTCCTCGGCAACGGCTTCCCGATGACCGGCGGTGGGTTCTCTCCTGCGCCCAGCTATGCCGCGCCCCTCCAGCCCGGCTCGACGACGGCGGGGTCCTGGACAGTCCCCGCGGGGGAGAACCTCACCTCGCTCAGCGTCGACTACAAGCCCCTGGTCTGCTACGACACCGCGGACCAGGTCTACGGCTGCATAATGGACGAGGTGTACTACGTCCCCGCGTCGCAGCACCTCCTCGCGGGGAGCCAGTGCCAGGTGGGGGCGCCCTCGGACACCGGCGCCTACTGCAACCCTGAGCACCCTCCGCTCGCCAAGGCGCTGATGGCAGCCGGGATGGCCGTCCTGGGGGAGTACGACGCGGCCGGCTGGAGGCTGATGCCGGCGGTCCTCGGCTCCTTCTGCATCCCCCTCATATTCGGGACCGCCTGGGAGGTCTCCGGGGACAAGAAGGTCGCCTACCTCTCCGCGGTCCTCCTCTCTCTGGACGTGATGTTCTTCTCGCAGTCCAGCGCCGGGGTCCTGGACGTCCCGCCGGTCTTCTTCGGGCTGCTCGCCTTCTTCGCCTATTTCAAGGGGGTACGCTGGTGGAAGCTGGACAAGCACATGGTCGCGGGCGCGCTGCTGGGGCTCGCAGGCCTGGCGAAGGAGACGGCCGTGTTCGCCGTGGCCGCCCTTGCCACGTTCATCCTGTTCTTCGGAGAGGGGAGCAGGCTCAGCCGCGTCTACTCCGCCCTGAAGGTCGTCCTCGTGGTGGGGGTGGTGTTCGCGGCGGGGATGCAGGTCTTCGACTCCTCGGTGGCAAGCGCGGCGTTCCCGACCTTCGTCTCTCACGTAAAGTACATCCTCAGCTACGGGACATCCCTGACAGCGGACAAGCTGGCCTGCCAGCCGACCACGGGCTACTGGTGCATGTTCGCCAACGACCCCGGCGGCCCCCCCATCCTCCCCTTCGACTGGCTCCTCTATTACAGCCCGGTGGCGTACTACCTCGTGACAGTCACCGTCAACCCCGGGAACCTGACCTACGTCTCGATAGGGTACTACGGGGTGACCAACCTCCTGGAGACCTGGGCCACCTTCGTCTGGATCCCTCTGATGTCCTACGCCCTCTACCTGGCGTGCAGGAGGAGGGGGCCGGCGCCAGGGGACGCACCGGCCGACATGGCGCCCCCCGCAGGGCCTGTCAGACCCCCACTCACCGGAGAGGGGAGGTTCGCCGCCTTCACCCTGACCCTCTTCGGCTGGAGCTACGTCCCCTACCTGTTCCTCTTCCTCGCCGGGAGGGTGACTTACCCGTTCTATATCGTCCCGGCGATACCCGCCATGGCCATGGGGACCGCGTTCTGGGTCTCGAGGAAGTGGTTCCCGAAGTGGCTGGCCGCGGTCTACCTCGCCATGGTCTTCGTCTTCTTCCTGGTCTACTTCCCGGACAAGGCGTTCCTGCCGCTGTGGCTCCGGGCCCTGATCGGCCACTAGGGACAGGCAGGATGGGTCGCCTGGCGGCGCACGTCCCATGGCACCATGGTCCGGAGGCGGCCGGATCTGCGACGCCTCGCTGCAGAGATTCACCCCAAACTAACAAACATTAAAGAGGCATCATCTATGTGAATGACAAATATTTGGACTTCCTACCGCGTTTTGTGATATGCACGCGTCCCCCCGGCGAGGGCGTGTACGAAGTGTTGGTGACCGGGACGGACTCGGTCGAGGTCCTCCATAAGATATCTGGGGTGATCAGCGACGCCGGCGTCAACTTCGTCTTCGCCCACGGTCAGGTGGACGAGACGGGCAAGAGCTTCACCCACGCCTTCTTCTGCGATATGGCCAGCGTCAAGGTGGCCCCCGAGGAGCTCGCGAAACGGCTCAGGACGCTCCCGTTCGTCGCCGATGTCCGTCTGGGGCCGATGAAGGGGATGATGTTCGAGAAGTTCATGTTCCCTGTGTCGTCTATCTTCGCAGACAGGGTTCTGAACCTGAGGGCGGGGGCGTTCGTGGCGATGCAGGAGAGGCTGGTCGAGATCTTCGGGACCGCGGGGGAGACCATGTCCTACGAGCAGGGCAAGGCATACGCCCAGTCGACGGTCGAGGCCCTCGAACAGTACAGGCAGCGGGTAGGCGCGGAGTGGGACATCGACAACATACAGGACATGTTCAGGGCTGAGGGGTGGGGGGTCGTCACAGTCACACAGTCCCCCGACGGGTACGACGTCAGGGTGAAGTCCACGCCGGTCACCGCCCGGGGCGAGGGGGGGAGCGGGCCCGGGAGGTTCGTGGTGGGGCTGCTCGTGGGGATGCTCGGGGTGCACAGCAAAGGGCACCTGGCGGCCGGGCCCCTCAACCACGACGCAGAAGCGGACGAATACTACTTCTCGGTCAAGAAGGTCAAGTACGGCTAGCCGTTTTCACCGGCAAACCGGGTTTTCGCTCACCCGCGGCCGAGGGAGCCGCTCGACAGCCTGTAGACCGTCGTCCCTGCCTTTGCCTCCTCCTCGCTGGTCGAGACCATGACGACGGTGGTGCGGAGCTCCCGGTTGAACCTGGCCATCAGGTCGATGAGGACCTTCGCGCTCTCGTCGTCCAGAGCGGAGGTGGGCTCGTCGGCTAGTATCAGGCCCGGCCTGTTCGCCATGGCCCTGATGGCAGCCACCCTCTGCTGCTCGCCGTGGCTCATCTCGGCGGGGTAGCGCCCTGCCAGGCGCTCCAGCCCGAAGCGCTCCAGGTCTGCCAGGGCGCGCCGCTCCCTCTCCTCCTTCGACACCCCCGTCAGCCACATGGGGATCTCGACGTTTTCGAGCGCGGTGACGTGCGGTATCAGGTTGAACCCCTGAAAGACGTAGCCCAGCCTCTCCCTCCTTATCCTGGCCGCGCCTGAGTCGCTGAGAGCTGACGCGTCGGAGCCCAGGACCTCCACCGACCCGCTTGTCGGCCGGTCCAGGAGGCCCATCAGCCGGAGCAGGGTCGACTTCCCTGACCCGGAGCGGCCGTAGATGCCCACGAACTCCCCCTCGGAGACCGAGAGGTTGACCCCCTTCAGGACCGCTTCGCCGGCATAGGACTTCCGCACGTCCTTCAGGGCGAGGACCAGGGCTGACGCAGCCACCTGCCCGCCTCCTCCCCACGGCGCTTTAAGGGAGCGGGACACGCGCTGAATCGGTGCAACGCTCTAATAGCGACGCCAGGCACCCGGGACGACTTGAAGCGTTCAAGGGTGGTGCTCATCCTCAACGTCTTCATACTCATCATGCTATTGACGGCCGCGGCCGTCCTCGCGCTCGTCCTGGTCGGGGCCGCGTCCTCGGCGTCGGCGATATCGATAGGGACGCCCACCTCCCAGACGACCGGCGGGCTGACCTACATAGCGGCGCCGATCCAGATAGAAGACCGCGGCTACTTCAGCTTCTCCAACGTCGCCGTCGACGTGGCGATGAAGGACGCGGCCGGGGCGCAGCTGCTGACGGGGACGCTCGGCCCGTTCACTGTCGACCCCGGCCAGACGAAGCAAGTGACCGCCTCGCTTGTCCTCGACACCGCGGGCCTCTCCTCGGCGGCCCTCCAGAGCCTCGCCACCACGGCCCAGAACCTCACGGTCAGCGCCACCCTCGCCGCGTCTCTGCCGCCTTTTGTGGGCGTCTCTGGCTCGGCCGCCACCCAGCTGAAGTGGGGGGCCCCGGTGTCCGGGCTCGCCGTCGGCCAGCCGTCCTTCTCCCAGTACAACTCCACCACCGTCGAAGCCGCGGTCCCGGTGAAGTTCACCAACGACAACGCCTACCTCACGGTGTCCGGGGACGGGCAGGTGTCGGTGCTAAACTCCACGGGGCAGAAGGTCGGGTCTGGGAGCGTGAGCCTGAACGTGGCTCCCAGCGCCCGGTTCGACCAGAGCGTCGACCTGTTCATCGACGTACCGCCCAGCCAGGCCGTGTCCTTGTTCACCCAGGACCAGACGCTGAGCTACTCCGCGGTCCTCAGCCTCCCGACGGGCGGGGGGACGTTCACCCTCACGGAGCCTATATCATACGCCTGGGGGGCGCCCCTGAGCGGCCTCGCGGTCGGGGCGCCGACGGTGACCGCCAAGAACTCGACCGCGTACCAGGTGTCGGTCCCCGTGTCGTTCGCCGACCACTCGAGCTCCATCGCCGTGTCCACCGACCTGACGGCGAAGCTCCTCAACGCCACCACGGGAGCCGTGGTGGGGGCCGGGAGCCTCCCGGTCTCGGTCTCCCCGGGTGGGAGCTTCTCTGGGGACGCGGTGACCTACGTGCAGATCCCGGTGGGGAGCCTCTCGACGCTCTTCTTCCAGGACGCGACCCTGCACTACACCGCCGAGCTCACAGGCCAGTCGTCCGGCGTGTCCTTCGAGATCGGAGAGGCGCTGGCCGTCCCTTGGGGGGCGCCTGTGAAGTCGCTGGCATTCGGGAGCCTATCGGCATCGGCGCACAACGCGACATACTCCGCGGTGACGGCGCCCTTCAGCTTCACCGACAACTCGGCTTTCCTGGGGGTCGGCGGGACCGTCAGCGGGACCATCACAGACGCCTCGGGGACGGTGGTGGGGATCGTCTCCCCCCTGAGCGTCTCCGTCGGCCCGGGCCAGACCTTCTCCGGGAGCCTCTTCGGGTTCCTGGCGAACCCCGCCCTCGGGCAGAGCAGCTATGTCATGCACCTGACGTTCGACTCGCAGTACGGCCCGGTCACAACGGAGGCGACCATCAACGCCTAGGCTCGCCGGACTCGAACTGAGCGGCGGGGCGCTCGCCGTCAGGCTCGCGCTCGCGGTCGTCTTCGGCGCACTGGCCTACGCCGTCTTCTCCTACCTCCCTGCGTCCCTGGGCACCTTCGCCGGGGAGCTGGCAGGCCCGGCCAACGCCTCCGTGGCCTCCGCCCTCGCCGCTTCGCTGGTCAGTCCGTCCCTCCCGCTCGTCGGACTGGCGGTGGCCGCGCTCGTCTTCCTGGGAGTGCTCCTGAGGGGGACGAAGGCCTACGGTCCGGTGCTCGTGGCCCTCGGGGTGGCGCTCCTGGCCTACGTGTACGTCGCGTTCCATGGCGGGACCATCGACGTCAGCATCCCCCGGGTGCAGCAGTACTCAGTTTCGGGGAGCGTGGCCCTCGGCCTCGCAAGCCTGATGTACCTGTTCATGGCCCCGGCGGTGCTGACCCTGGTGAAGGGGGCGGTGCTCACCGTGATGAAGCCGGATGGGACCCCTGCCCGCCCTGCTCCCTGAGCTCCACGCCCGGGAACTTCGAGCGGACTCCCCCCAAGGAGCCCCTCGCTCTTGGTCGCCTCGGGCTCCCTGATGGCGCAGCCGTTCGGGCCTGAGCGCATCGCCATCAGGGCCCTGTACACGCTGCGAGAGAGACCACGGTTCGAGCCGCGATTCAGCAGACGCCCGAAAGCCATCTGAGCCTATCGTGCTGAAGCGCGTCCCCTGACTTCTTCGTCCTCCGCCACCCGACCCGGACGTGGAGGAGGAAGGCGCCGAGGGCGCCCAGGGCAACTCCCCCCTGTACCAGGGCGTACGGGAGGGACAGCAGGAGGACCCCCGCCCTCCCCCGCCCGAGCTTCGACGCCGACAGCCAGGCCGAGGCGGAGTAGACCAGGGCAGCCCCGAGGAGCACAGGGAGGAGGACGGAGGGCCAGAGCGGGGAGAGCATGAGCAGGACGACGAACCCGGCGGGCGCGAGGGGGGCCAGGAGGGAGAGGACCACGTCGGCCGCGAGGGCGGGCCTGAGCCTCGCCACCGCCGCGCGGTTCGTCCAGAGGGCGTCGAGCATCCCCTTGTACCACCTGAGCCGCTGGCCGGCGAGGGCCCCCAGCGCCGCCGGCGCCTCTATCCCCACCTTCGCCGTCGACAGCCGCGCCCTCCTCCCCCTCGCGAGCTGCCTCAGAGACAGGTCGGCGTCCTCGGCCAGGGCGCCCTCGTCCCAGACCGGGACCCCGGCGTCGGCGCCCAGTGAAGCCCTGGAGACGAGCGAGAAGAAGCCGGTGGCGGGGAGGAAGAGCCCCAGCCTGTCCCTGGCCCTGGCCATGGAGGCCCAGGCCTCTGCTTCGAGGTCCAGGGTCCTCTGCAGCGGACCCGCGTCGGCGTTGCTGGCGTAGGGGACGCCCACCACCGCCCAGGTCCCGGGGTCCTCGGCGAGAGGGAGCAGCCGGCGGACGCAGTCGGGGTCCACCAGCGAGTCCTCGTCCAGGAGGAGGATGTAGGGGGACCTG
>JAFMAW010000070.1 GCA_029784795.1 Nitrososphaerota archaeon
AGAAGCTCGGGAAGGAGGTCGCCGCGCCGTCCTTCAGCCTGACCGACCACGGGGTGACGAAGGGAGGCCTCGGAGGGCGGGCGTTCGACGACGAAGGGTCCCCCACGAGGACCAACAAGATCATAGAAGCCGGGGTCCTGCGAGGATACCTGCACAACCTCACCACGGCCAAGAAGTGGGGGTCGGAGACGACGGGGAACGCCGGGCTCATCGCCCCTCACCCGTGGAACTTGGAGGTGGGCGAGGGTGACTCGAGCTACGACGAGATGGTCAAGGAGATGAAGAAGGGGATCGTGCTCACGAGCAACTGGTATACCAGGTTCAAGAACTACAGGACCGGGGAGTTCTCCACGGTGCCCAGGGATGGGGCGTACCTCGTGGAGAACGGGGAGATCACGAAGTCGCTGAAGGGGATGCGCGCCGGGGACGACCAGCAGAGGCTGCTCACCGCGGTCAGGCTCCTGTCGAAGGAGCGCGAATGGATCCAGTGGTGGGAGGTCGACACCCCCACCCTTTGCCCCTGGGTCCTCGTCGACGGCGTCAGCATCACCCGGGCCTACGGCTAGGCCTCCGGCGACTCAGGGGACTGCCGGGAGGGCCTGGAGCGCCTGGGCCAGGGCGCCCTCGTCCGGCTCGTAGTCCACCAGCCTGTTGGCGAGTTTGTCCTCGTAGGCCTTCAGGTCGAGGAGGCCGTGGCCGCTGAGGTTGAACAGGATGGTCTTCGCCTCGTTCTTCCGCTTGCACTCGAGCGCGAGGTCGATGGCCGCCTTCACCGCGTGGTTGGACTCGGGGGCCGGGACTATGCCCTCCGTCTGGGCCATGAGGATGCCCGCCTCCATCACCTCGTTCTGGGAGTAGGCGACGCTCCGCATGTAGCCTTTGTCGATGAGCATGCACATGGAGGGCGCCTTGCCGTGGTACCTCAGCCCACCCGCGTGGATCGGGGGGCACTGGTAGGTGTGCCCGACGGTATGCATCTTGAGTAGCGGCGTCATCTCGCCGGCGTCCGCGAAGTCATACCTGTAGGCTCCGCGGGTGGTCGAAGGGACAGCCTTCGGCTCGGACGCCACGAACTCCGCTTCGCTCTTCCCCCGGAGCTTGTCCCTCATGAAGGGATAGGCCAGACCGGCGTAGTTGCTCCCTCCGCCGATGCACCCGACGATGTAGTCTGGGTCTTCGCCGAACTCCTCCATCTGGAGCTTCGCCTCCTGCCCTATCACCGACTGGTGGGTGAGGACGTGGTTGAGGACGCTCCCCAGGGCGTACTTCGTGTTGTCGTGGGTCACGCAGTCCTCCACCGCCTCGCTGATGGCGATGCCCAGGCTCCCGGGGTGATGCGGATCCTTCTCGAGGAACTTCTTCCCGGCGTTGGTCCTGGGGCTCGGCGAGGAGTGGACCTCCGCTCCATACACCTCCATGAGCGTCCGGCGATACGGCTTCTGCTCGAAGCTGCTCCTCGTCATGTACACCGTCAGGTCGATGTCGAAGAGGGCGGTCGCCAGGGCCAGGGCGCTCCCCCACTGTCCGGCTCCCGTCTCGGTGGTCAGGCGCTCCGTCCCTTCCTTCCTGTGGTAGTACGCCTGGGCTATGGCCGTGTTCGGCTTGTGGCTCCCGGCCGGGTTGAGGTCTTCGCGCTTGAAGAATATCTTGGCCGGCGTCTTCAGCTTCGCCTCCAGGCGGGTGGCCCTGTAGAGAGGGGTCGGCCTTCCGAGCCTGAGGTACGCTTCCCTGACCTCGTCGGGTATCGGGATGAACTCCTGGGTGGAGACCTCCTGCATCACGCACTCCTTTGCGAAGAGTCTGAGGAGGGGCTCCGGGGACATGGGCTGCATCGTCCGCGGGTCCAGGGGCGGAGGGAGGGGCTCAGGGAGGTCGTGTTGTATGTTGTAGTATGCCGCCGGGAGCTTATCGGACGAAAGGACAGCCTTCAGCTGCGTTGCGCTCATGGTCCGAGACCCCTTCCGGGGGGTTAAATCGAATCGTGCCCGAAACTGTGCATCGGGTTCCGCGTTCGGGACAGGCGGAAACGCTCAATAGCGCACAATTCAGGACATGGCTCGTGTGGCCTAGCATCAGGAAGCAGTTCGAGAGGCAGGTGGTCAGGCCAGACATCGTGAGGAAGATGATAGAGTGCGGGATGAAGGTATCCGAGGACGAGAAGATCTACGTCGGCGACGTGGAGGTCGGATTCACGGCCGTCGCCAGGGCCGTCAACGTGGACAGGAGGGTGGTGAAGCAGACGGTGCAGCAGATACGGCAGAACCGCTACCTCTACTCCCTCTTCTCCAAGACCGCCCCCCTGGGGACCAGCCTCGTCGACGTCGTGAACCTTCTCGGCTACACGGCGCTGGTGATTCAGGCCGACCCCAAGTCCCCGGGGATCATGGCCGCGGTCGCCGAAATTTTGTCGCGCCACGGCACGGTCGTGAGGCAGGCGGTCGCCGAGGACCCAGAGATGGTGCAAGACGCGAAGATGACCCTGGTGATCGAGGGGCAGCTCAACGGGCAGGTCATAGAGGAGCTTCATGGCCTGAAGGACGTGCGGAGCATAAAGATCCTGAAGTAGGATGCCCCGCAGGTTCGACGTCGCCGTGATGCACGACTACTTCGTGGACAGGCTGGTCCACGTCAGCGGGCTCGGGAAGACCATGGCTGGGGTCGCGGAGAAGGCCGCGTCCGGAGGGGGCGGCATCCATGGGACCGGGCAGGAGGAGATCAGAGGGGGGAACGCCGTCAACCTCGCTCACGCCCTCGCCATGCTGGGCCTGAGGACGCTGCTGATCACGCACTGCGAGCCAGCCCACGAGCACCTCCTCAGGAGCGCGTTCAAGGGGCTGAAGGCCGACCTGAGGGTGAAGCCGCTCCCCGCGGGGCTGACCGTCGCCTTCGAAGAGAGCGTGAACGTGATGCTGTCTGACGGGAGGGGGGCTTCGGATTTCGGCCCCGCGGCCCTCGATGAGGAGGACTGGGGGCGCCTCGAGGACGCGAGGGTGGTCTGCTCGGTCAACTGGGCGGCGAACCGACGCGGGACCGAGCTGCTGCAGGGACTGAGGAGGCGCCTGGGGCCCGAGAAAACTATCTACATAGACCCCGCCGACTTCAGGGACAGGCTGGACAAGTTCAGGGAGCTCGCCAGGCTCATCTCGAAGGGGGGGCTCGTAGACTGGATCAGCATGAACGAGTTCGAGAGTCAAGCGGCTGCCACGGCGCTTGGGATAGAGTCCGCGGACAGGGCATCGAGGTGCGTCTCACTCGCGAGGGCCCTCGGGGTGGTGTTCGACATGCACTGCGTCGACGGCGCATATACCAGCGAGGGGACGAGGGTGACAGGGTGCCCCACCAGGGTGATCCGGACGCGCCGCCTCACGGGGGCGGGGGACGTCTGGGATGCGGCGTCGATCTATGGGAGGCTGAAGGAGATGGACGAGCCAGGGCGCCTTAGGTTCGCCAACAGGGCGGCGAAGCTCTATCTGGAAGCGAAGGAGCCCCTACCCCCTACGCTGTCGCAGCTGAAGGTTTCCTAGCTCTACTTCTCCAGCATCCTCGAGAAGGTCCATGAGACGGTGTTGAGGATTTCGTTGAGCCTCGCCTTGTCTCTGTAGTTCTCTATTATCAGCTTCCCGACGGACCCGTTGACCTCCTCCACGTCGAACTTCAGCCCTCCCCCCTTTGCGAGCTTCCCTCCCCGCTCGAGCTCCTCGTCCTTGGCCTTCATCCCCTCCAGGATCTTGCCGAGGAGGAAGGACTTGAACGGCGGGGTGGTCGCCTTCAGGACGACCCCCGAGGGCTCCACGGCCACTGCGTCCGAGGTTATCGTCGCGACGGCGATGACGTCGCCCCCCTTGTCACGCTTCAGCTCTCGCACCTCGGGGACCTCCTTGGACTCGGCGAGCAACTCGATGGCGGGCTTGAAGGTGGTGGCCCTGAGAGTGGCGTCGACGTAGCCCAGGGTCTCGTTGAGCCTCCCGATCTCTTCCTGTAGCTGGGCTATCCTCCCCTCGAGCCACAGCTTGAGCTCGGCGGCTTTCTTCACGTCCGTGTCGGCGGAGGACATCCATCAGAGTCCTGGGGTGTCGCGCTAAAAACGTTAGGCGGCGGCCGGGGCGGAGGGAGCCGGAGGGATGAAAGTGTTAAGACTCCGGGGGCGAGGGCCGCCCCGTTGCTGAGGCTGAAACGAAGGGCGTCGGTCGTCGCTTCAGCCGCAGTCTTCGCCGCGGTCTACGCGGTGCTGGGGACCATCCCGGTCTCGAGGCTGGTCCTCGGCGCGGGCAACTTCCTCACCGCGAGCAACTTCATCACCCCCCTCGCGGGGATGATGTTCGGCCCCTATGTCGGTGGGTTCGCGGCCATCGTGGGGGACCTCCTCGACGTCTATGCGGGTGTCATCGCCTTCAACGGCACCGGCCTCTCCATCATGGCGGCCGACCTGGCCACGGTCGTGGTGGCCGGCCTCGCCTTCGGAGGGAGGAGGAAAGCTGCCCTGGCGGTCCCCCTCGCGGTCATCGTCCTGTACTGGGTCGACCCGATTTCGGTCCTCTTCGTCGGGCCCGTCCCGTTCACCTGGCTTCACATGGTCTCCGTGGTCCCCCTGGCCGTGGCCCTGGCTCTGGAGGGGTCGGGCAGGATGTCGAAGCTGAACCCCGCGTTCGTGGTCAGCGTCACATTCGCGGCCCTGCTCTGCGGGCAGCTGACCGGGACCCTGGTCGGCCAGGAGCTCGCCGTCAGGGTGTTCGGGACGCTGTCGCTGGCGGCCTGGCAGGGGACGGTCAAGCTCTTCTTCCCCCTATACCCGGTGGAGCGCACGTTCTTCACGGCCGTGGGGTCTGCAGTGTCCCTCCCTGTCCTGCGCGCGCTGAAGCGGAGGCAGGTCGCGCAGCGGCCGCAGTGAGCGCCGCGGAGGATTTCGGGAGCACCCTTTAATGGACTTCAGGCCGGGGAGGAAATCCATGCCTGGAAAGGACGAACCCTTCGCGGAGGCGGCCGAGAGGTTCCGAAGGCTGCTCCAAGAGCAGGCCGAGAGGGCGAAGAGTATAGGCGGGCCGGTCGAGTGGCTGGACTACACCAAGCTCGACAGGCTGGTTATTGGCGTCATAGGCGGGGACGGCATAGGTCCGATCATCGCGAAGGAGGCGAAGAGGGCGTTGGAAAGCCTCCTGCGGGACGAGCTGCGGTCCGGGAGGGTGGAGATCAGAGAGATAGGCGGGTTGACCATAGAAAACAGGATCAGCCAGATGAAGCCGCTGCCGGATGAG
>JAFMAW010000071.1 GCA_029784795.1 Nitrososphaerota archaeon
CTCTCCCCTGCGCATTTATCCCTTCGGGGCCCGGTTCCTTCCGGGCGGGACTCGGGGGCCCCGCCGACGGCCCCGGGACAACTGCCCCGCTCTGTGAGTCCGGCCGTACGGCGCCCACGGATGACATTCAAGATCTCTGCGGCAAGCGAGTGGCCGGGGGAGTTGTCAGCACGCAAGCGCCAGCCTCCCTGGCTTCGCCGCTCTCCCTCCAGGCTCCGAAGGGCCCCTAAGCCTGCGTCTGCTTTATGCGTCAGCGTAGCGCGGCGAACCCCAGGCGTCCGCGCCTGGTCGCCCGGAGGCTTATCGTCCCTACGGAGGCCTCTTGGCTCGCGACATTGCGCCCATAACCGTTCAGGATCGCCTTGATGAACGCCAGGCTGCATTCCGTCGACGAAATCTTCTTTCCTGCCCCCACCACGCTCACCTGGAGCGAGTCGCCGTCGACCTTCTTCATCTCGAGCCTCTTCACAGGCATGAGCATGACGAAATCCTTGGCTAGCACCGCGAGATGCTCGATGTCTGGCGCGACGATCTTCAGCAGCCCTACCAGGTTCGAACCAAGTCTGTCGAACATCTCGAGGATGCCGACCTTGTCGGCTTCGTACAGCTTTCCGATCGCGTCGTCCACGAAATCAGATGGGAGAGTGATGACATCCACTTGCTTCAACACAGAGTAGGAGCGCCAGAGCCTGAGGAGGTCTTTGGCGTCCCCGCCCTCCGCCAGTATCTCCGAAGCGGCGCCGAGCCACTCGTTCGTGGACGCGTAGATGGTCTTCCCGTTGCGGTCCACTTGGGCCGAGAACGAGTCGAAAACGTCCCGGTCCAGGGAGATGTTGGCGCGGGCCACTACGATGCATCTTCCCCAGTCAATACTAAACCCTTCACCAGAGGCCTCGGACGCGCACATTCGCTGGATACATCGCGCGCCCGACAGGGCAACCCAAGCGGCCCGAGACAGCTTGGTGCACCCTAGTGCAACTCTGTGCGTTTCCACGTGAGGGCTTTTAACGTAGCCCGCGGCTCAAATGGCGTGCGGCCGGCTCGACGGAAGTGGATGCCGACGTTCGACTGGGCTGCCGTGGTCCAAGGAGCCTTCGCAGCCATCCGGGCCCTGTTCGTCATGAGGAGCAGGAGCAGTGGGCGCCATGAACCCTGACAAGACCGCCCAAGACGGGGGACCGAAGCTCAGGGACTGCTGGTCAGGCAGGGAGTTGAACACCAAGTTTGTCCTCTGGTGGACCTTGGCGTGGGCCGTCGTCATAATGGCCCTGTCTCCCATCGTGAACGACGTGACGCCCTTCCTTAATCCCGCTTACAACAATCAGTGGACCCCCGACTTCTTCTACAGGCTCATCCTCTACTGGCACGGGGGGCTGTTCCTACCGTGGGTAGTCGTGCTCGCCACGCTTGCCTACCTTGTGCTTGGACTCGATGAGCAGAAGATGCTCCCGACTAGAGCGCTGAGGGCGGCCCTCTTCTGGGCTGCGCTCGTCGCCGTGCCCCTGGCAGGCGTCGGGGGGGTCTTCAACGTCACGGACAGTTTCGCGCTTGGCATACCGCACTGGATGGAGTCCAGCGGCTTCGCTTTCCTTGACCTGATAGCCTTGGCCTTGATTGCTTCCATGCTCGTCTACCCGCGCGTGTCCGGCAAAGGCTACGGTAAGGTAGGGCTACCGTTCTACGTCATCCTCCTCGGCGTGGTCGGGTCCTTCGTCGCGGCGTTTTTGGGATACATCGGCGCTTATATCACGATAGCGGGTCCCTCGCCGGCGACCTTTGCCAATTACATAAACTCGACCACGTATCCGGTCCTCGGGTACTACAACTCGACCGCCGTAGTGACCTTCACAGAGAACGTGCTGACATCGCACTCACACACGATGCTTCCAATGCTCATGGCCGGGGTCGTCGCGCTCGTGGCCATGGTCTATGGGTACCAGAGCTGGCCCAGCAGGGAGAGGCTGATCGCGTCTTTCGGCTTCGTAATCATGATCTGTGCCATGATTGCCACGATCTGGATATACTGGGCGTCTGGGGTAGGGAACTTTTCGATTCCCTCGCTGCTGACTTCAGGACCCGGCGGCATCAACGGCGTAGCCGAAGACGACCTCGTAACTGGCTTCGTGGGACTCGGCGCCGTCTTCGTGTTGATAGCCCTGCTGATGCATGCGGTCGGTGCAAGGACGCGAGACGGACGGTCCTTGATTAGAGACCCGCTCTTTCTTTCCGTGATTGCGGCCTGGGTCATCATCTACCTCGTGATTCCTGTCACGGGTTACTACATCGAGTTCAACGAGAGTTTCTACAGCGCGGCCGGCGCTGGCTTCGATGCCGCGTTCACCAGGTTCCACAACGACTTCGCCTTCTTCCTCCTTCCAGCCTTGGTGACCACCGCGCTCGTCTTCGAGACGTCCGGCATGGAGGGGAAGGCGAGGAGGTGGACGGGCTATCTCTATCTTTCGGGGATGATGATCGCCTTCGTCTTTGGGGAGGCATACGCTATGGTGACGCTCGACCCCCTTGAGCTCTACTTGGCCGCGTTCGGCGGGCTTCTCATGGGGCTGGGAGTGATTCTGGGCATGAACAATCTCAGGAAGTCGTACGCGGCAGCCCCAAGCTCAACGCCCGCGCAGGGGTAGGCCGACGAGAGGGCACCATGAACTCGCCCAAGATGTTTCAGGCGGACTTCGGGGACAAGAAGTGGCCTGCGGTCAAGAGGGCCCTCCGGCAAGTCCACAGAAAGGCGAGGAGCGGAGATGTCATCGAATTCATGACCGACGCCTGCTCGGTGTTCAATCGGGCCAGGGCATGGTGCGAAGGAGAGGGCGACAGAGTGAGTAGAGAGGACGGAGCTCGATGACAGCGTGTACGTGGCGTCAGTCAGGGTCGTAGGCAGGGCCGGGCACATCCAGCATCCGACGGGCGGGAGATTATCTCTAGGAAGACCACGAAGGCTCGGCCGGACCATTGGAAACGCAACCCACGAAGCGACCAGGATCGTCCTCAGGCACAGATAGCGCGGCTCGCTGGAGGCCAGGAAGGCAGAGCAGACCGGGCCATCTGGTCCCGCCTGCTCCCCCCGAGGGCCGGGCCGGCCGAAAGGGCATAGGTTCTTAAACAAAGGAAGGAAGCAGCCCCTTCGTGGTCACCATCCTGCTCCCGGACCTGTCCACCACGTTCCTAGTGGCCGCCATACTCCCCCTGATAATCGGCTTCGTGGTCGGGATAATCATAAGGAGCGCGCTGAAGATAGGCATCGCCCTCGTGGCGCTGGTGGTGCTCCTCATCGCAGCAGGGGTAATCACTCCGAGCCAGGTGATAGGGCCCCTGGCCTCGTTGGTGAAGTCGGGCGCCACAGCCAGCGCAGTCACGGCCTACGCCAACAGGGTGGCGGGGTACCTCCCCTACTCGTCCGTGACGTTCTTGATCGGGCTGGCCGTCGGCCTGCTGAAAGGCTGACGCCCTCGCGTCGAAGGCAGGGCGCGCCGCTGTTGAAGGCGCAGGCTCCGTCTGCTTTGTTGCAAAGGCGCCGTCGACCCCGCGGCTTTCTTGGTTGATCGCCTCCTGGGCGCCCAGGCCGGCTTTCGTGGTCATGACTGGGTCTGCCAGGATGCCCGAGATCGCCGCGGACCTCCGCGTGGTCGTCGCTAGCCTCAGGATAGGCGGGCCCGGCGGGAAGGTCAGCCGATCAGCCACTCGGCGGGAGGGCCCTGCCCCCCGGCGCAGTCGACGGTCCCTATGACACGGCGGAGGAACGAGGGGCATGCGAAGCAGACGAGGAAGGCGACCTCCTTCTTGACCACCGGGCAGTCGACGCTTTCCTTCTTCATGCGCGCGATGGACTTCCCGCTAGCCGCGCCCTTCAGCTCGCCGGAGACTGCCTTGGGGACCTTCTTCGGCTTCGGCGACGGGTAGATGTTCACCTTGTACTTGGTGTCCTGGGACACGAGCCGAGGTCAGCCTCGAGGGGATAAAAGCGTGCGCCGGCGCCGACGCGGACGGGCGCTTCCTAGGGCTGGCGCTTACCTGGCTTGGAGCCCGCCTCTAGGGACCCGGCAGCGGATAGGACCCTGGCCTTGAGCTCCGGCCTCCCGGCGAGGGCGGAGTACACCGCGAGGAGCCTCAGCTGCCGCGCCACGTCGGACTCCGTCTCCTTCGCGAGCCTGGCGAGCTCCTCCTTCCCCTTCCCGGAGATGATGTACCTGCGCACGTTCCCTTCGCGCTTGGGGAGCTCTGTGATCAGCCCCTTCTTCAGGAGCTCGCCGAGCATAAGATAGATCGAGCCTGGCCCGGGGCTCCACTCTCCGTCGGTGGCCCGGCGGATCTGGCCGGCCAGGTCTGTCCCGGACAGGGAGGACTCCGAGAGCATCTTGAGGGCCGCGAGCCTGAGCACCCCCCTGGGGACGCTGATCATGATGCGGGCTCCGCGCGCCGTCCGGTCGCCATTGGATGGCGGCCACGCCAGGCCATGCGGTGTTAACCTTTTCATAATCCCTGCCGCAGGCGGGAGGAGACCTTTCTGAAGCCAGCAATCATGGTGCACGGAGGCGCGGGGAGCGGGCGGTACGGGAGCGGCGACGCGAGGTACGCGGGCCTCACAGGGGCCGTGGAGGCCGGGCTCGCGGCCCTGAGGAAGGGCTCCGGGGTCGACGGGGCCGTGGCGGCGGTGGAGTACATGGAGGGCTCGGGGCTCTTCAACTGCGGAAGGGGGGCGTACCTCACCGCGGAGGGGAAAGTCGAGCTGGACGCTGCGGTCATGAACGGCAAGAAGCTCGCGGGGGCGGGGGTGGGGAGCGTGACCAGCACCCACAGCCCGGTGACCCTGGCGAGGTGGGTCATGGAGAACACCGAGCACGTGCTGCTCGTGGGGGAGCGGACCAGGGACTACGTCAGGCTCGCCGGCCTGGAGGTGGAGGAGCTCATCCCTTCTGAGTCGGTGGCCAAGCGCTTCGCGGCCATCAGGAAGGAGGCCAGGCACGGGGAGGCGCTCCGCATGGTGGGGAGGTTCAGGACAGGGGACACGGTCGGCGCCGTTGCCGTCGGCTCGGACGGCGTCCCGGCGGCTGCGGTCAGCACCGGGGGGACGTGGATGAAGCTCCCGGGGAG
>JAFMAW010000072.1 GCA_029784795.1 Nitrososphaerota archaeon
GGTGCCGGTCGAGAAGCCTGAAGTTGGGATCCCTCCGGTGGACTGGCCGGAGAGCGTCGAATAAGCGCGCCTGAGCGCTGCGGATAGGGAGGGGGCTGCGACCAAGAACGCGGCCATCAGCACAAATGCCACTAGGATCAGCGCTGCCGCCCGCCTCCTTCGGTTGGGTGGGGACGGCGGAGTAGGGTCGCCGGTCTGAAGCGAACGGGCGAGGCCTCTGTCGATCTTCAACTCAGGGCCCGATCCGACTTTCCCGATATTAAGCGAATCTAGCCAGTAGGCCGGTCAACGCCATCGCGTGGATGAGGGACTTGGGGGAAGCCGTTGGCTAGGCGGTGAGACCTTCGCTCTCGTCTTGGCTGAAGACCCCGGCTGGTATCTCCGGGAAGCTCTCCTTCATCCTCTGTTCCGCGACAGTCGCGGCCTCTTCGAGGACCCTCTGGGCGTCCTCGTTGGCGGCGTCGAAGTTCAAGGAAATCCCCCCTGAGGTGCTCGCGTCCACGAGAACGCTGCTGAGAAGGCCAGAGATTTCGCTAATCTCTCTGTCGGCGTCTGGGAGCGCGTTGCTCAGGCCCTCCTTCATGTTCTTGATGACTGAGACCGCGGGGGCCAGGGTGTTGGCGATCTCCCCCAGGTCTGTGATAGTCCCGAGCCTCAGAGAGATCTGTTCCATGGCCAGCTGCGCCTGGGTCACCATCTTCCCCATCTTCCGGACCTCGGAGAGCTCGTTGGCATAGACCGCGGCGTGCTGCATATCGTGCTTCGCGAGAGACGAGACCACGTTCTTGAAGATGGTCGAGTCGCGCTGCTTGATTCTGGTAACCGTGCCGTCCAGCTGGGAGATCAATACCCTGATTTGCCTGTTGGCCTGTTCGATCTGAGATTTCAAGGGCGTAGGGGGCCTGACTGTGCCCCTGAGCCGGTCCACCAAACCGGGGCTCTGGTCTTTCCTCTGCCACTTGGATGAAAAACTCATTCTTAGTCCCGTAATCGCCCCGAGTTCGGATATACCTCGGGCTCTAAACCGCGTGCCAGTTTGAAGAAATTTAGTTGACAGGTGCCTCCCGGGTGAAGGCCGCGAGCCGATACGGTCTACCCTGAAATATGAACCCTCGGTGGGCAGGCGAGGATGAGGTCGGAGCGGGGTTTCATCTTCCTTTCGGCAGTGGAGATGGCCGGAGCAGACAGGATGGCAATAGAAACCTATGGGATAGACGTGCTATCCCTGATGGAGAACGCGGGTCTCAGGACCGCCGAACTGGCCAGAGAGATGCTTGGAGGAGCAGTCGGGGGGAAGGAAGTATGTTGCCTGGTCGGGCGTGGGAACAACGGAGGCGACGGTCTTGTCGCTGCGAGGCACCTGCACAACTGGGGGGCGCGGGTGCGGGTGGTGCTCGGAGGAGCCAAGGAAACGATCCGCGACACGCCAGGGAAGCAGCTCGCTGCAGCCGAGAAGATCGGGGTCGAAACTGCGGGACCTGACGGGGACTTCGGGAAGGAGGAGTTACTGATAGACGCTCTGCTGGGCTACGGGTCCAAAGGGGACCCCAGGGAACCTCTGGCGACCCTCATCACCAAGGCGAACCAATCATCGGCCAAGACGCTCGCCGTGGACGTCCCTTCAGGGTTGGACGGCACCTCTGGGGAACCCGGGAACCCATGCGTCGAGGCAGATGCGACGCTGACCTTCGGTTTTCCGAAGGTCGGGTTCCTCAACCCGAAGGCCATGGCACATCTCGGAGACCTATACCTGGCTGACATCTCGTTCCCGCCGAATGTCTACCGCTTCTACTCCCAGGAGACAGGAATCTTCCAGAGGGGGCCCGTAGTGAGGATGTGGTGACAGCGTCAATGCTTTTGAATCGGGTCTTCGTCGGAGTCGGAGGATGAAGCCCCAGAGCGACCAGATGAAGTGCCCGAAGTGCGGGCGCTTCGACTTGAAGGAGACGGGCCAGGGCATCTCCTGTCGGGTCTGCGGCTACACCCTCTCGCCGGGGGAGAGCGACAAGTTCAGGCTCTTTAGGCTCCTCAAGGAAGAGGAGAAGAGGCCAGAGGGCCGCAAGGGCCCCTGAAAGCGACGACAGACCTCGCTTCAGCCAACTTCTCAATAGCCGTTTAACCAGCCCTTCACAGCACCCGCAGGTTGGCCGTAAGAGCTAGCCCGATATCGAAGACCGCCGCCATCTTGATCATAATAGTTGGGATATTCGTCCTGCTCGCTGGACTCCTTGCCAGGGTGGTGGCAAGCGAAGTCGAGGGAATCGCATTTATCGCCCTCGGGCTTGCGCTTTATGGCCTTCTCAGGAGGTTCACCAGGAAGTTGAGAGGAGAGATTCGAGAGAAATCCGACTAGTTTGAAGAGCGCTGGACGGGGGCGAACCTGTGCTTCAGGTTTCGGTCCCACAATCTGGCCCCCAGGACCCCACCTACGGTCCCGCTTACTGCACCCACGACCAAGATGGGCAGGTACAACTCCAAGAACGGCGCTGTCGTGCCGAAGCCGAAGGCGATGAACGCGTAGGTCGCTGCCACCCCCACAATGATGGTGCTCAAAGTCAATGAGGCCACCAACCTCTTCGGGCGGACTTTCCCCTCATAGGTCACCTTGAAAATGCTGCAGAACAAGTCTACGAGAACCCCGTACAGCAGCGCCACCCCGAAGGCGAACGGGCCGAAGGAGAGTTGCAATGGGGTCTCGACCAGCCCGTTGATGATGCCTGTGTAGGTCGCGCCACCGGGCCCGAGAAGGATGTAGCTGAGAGAGAGGAGGATGGCTTCAAAGACAATTAGAGAGTCGCCGATCTCGAAAGGAATGGCTCCGTAGACGACGCCGATTACGACCCCGAAGAGCGTGGCCGTAATGAGTTTCCTCGAATCTACCAAGCTGGGTGGCGGCCGGGTCGCAAGGAAGTGTATTTAACGGTAGTTATAGTGTGCCGGCGGTCCGTGTAAACAGATATCGCAATGAGGAATGGAAAGGGGTGCGATGGCGAAGGTCTTCAGCGAAGTGCTCGGGACAGAGGTGCCAGTCCCCGACTCGCCTGAAAGAATAGCGAGCTTCAGTCCCGCCGCCACCGAGACCCTCTTCCAGCTCGGACTCGGCGAGAGGGTCGTTGGAGTCACGGCGTTCTGCGCTCGACCGTCGGAGGCGCGATCGAAAAGGAAACTGGGGAGCTACAACACGGTTAGAGCGGAGGTCCTTGAAGAACTCAACCCGGACCTGATTCTTACCGTCACTGGATATCAGCGGGAGTTCGCGGTCAGGCTGTCAAAGAAGTATCCGGTGTATCCGCTCGAGCTCCCGGTGTCGGTCGCAGGCATCGTCGACTTCGTGGTGAAGGTAGGCCTGGTAGCAGGCGCCGCGGACGAGGGGCGTGGCCTGGAGGCTGCCCTCCTCAGGTCCCTGGGGAGCCTGCGAAGGGTCTCGAAGCTCGAATCCTACGTTGAGATCGACCTAGGCGGCCCCGTGAGCTTCGGCTCCTACAGCTACATCACCGATGCGTTCAAGCTCCTCGGGAGCTCGTTGCTCTATGGAAGGGCGCCCTGCGAATGGCTGGCCCCGGATATGAAAGCGGTGTCATCCAGCGACCCCGACGCGATATTCTACGAGGCAAAGATGTACTCCCAGTTCGGAAACCGCGACCTGACCAAGCTGCTTAGTTCGAGGGGATGGGACGGCTTGAGGGCGGTGACCCTGGGGAACACCTTCGTGACCCCGGGACCATTGGACTTCCTGGCCCACCACGGGCCTTCGTTCATCACGGAGGCGATCCCGTGGTTAGCGGCGAAACTCGAGTTGGCTGAGGAGAGGATCAGATCTTAGCCTGGTCTGTTTCAACCCGAGGGCCGTCGAATCCGGCAGACGCATGCCTGGATGCGACGGTTGAAGGGCGCTGGTTGGGGCCGTTGTCAGCTGCAGCCTTGCGACGAACCTACGGTGCCCTAGGTGGGGCTACATAGCCGAATGGTCAGCGGTCATCGTGTTGCGGCTGCCTCACCGCGGCGGCTTCAGCGCTTCCGCGGCCCGCATCAGGTCTCCGCTCCTCGGTGAGAAGACCACGTCGAACAACAGGTATCCAAGGGCAACGACCCACGCGAAGGCGGAGTAGACGAACGGCTCTGCCAGCGTCGCTGCGGCCGCGATGAGCAGGGGCGAGCCAACGGATGCCACGACTCCTGCGGCGAACATGGCTGCCGCACTCCTCCGCGTAGCCTGCGAAAGCGTGCGCTTCTCTGTCGAGAGCGTCAGGATTGGAATGAGGCTGGCGACCTTCCCTAGGCTTGCAGGGAGGACCCGGGCCAGAGAGGTCCGCCCGAACCGTAACTCCCTGAACCTTATGCCGCCGGCTGCCCCCACTACATAGTGGGCGGGGCAGTGTATCAGGAAGGTGGACAAGAGCTGCGCCAAGACGACGTACAGACCAAAGTACGGGCCGGCCGGAACTGCCCGGGAAGCCGCCAGCAGGACCGCCAGCGCGAATATCTCCGCGACGATGCCCGGAAGGGGCTTCATGGGGCGGCCGATGCTGCAGGGATACTTTAGGATGAGGCCCGCTCATATGGGGGGAGGATGAGGAGCGGGTCCTGCGGCGGGTTTCTTGTACGTAGTCTGCGTTCGTGCTGACTGATTTCGACTCCGGTTGGGAAAACTCGTTCAGCGAGTACAGGGGTCCCCAGGGTGGCCAAGCTGCTGATCTCGCACAGCGTCGTCCTGAACATCGCTTTAGGCGTCGAGGCAGAGCTCTCCTGGTTCCAATCCGGACTTCTAGGGATTGGTGGCGGGGTCAGTATGTCACTGTGGAGGCTGCCCAGTGCCCTTTCGGCCGACGCCGGCCTCGGCCTTATGGCTGCCGGGCGCCTGGCCCCCCGTTCTGCATCGCGATGGGTCTCTATGTGGTCAGGATATCCATGTACTGGGTCACGTTCAGAAATGCGAGGCTCCAGGAGGTGCAGAAGAAGGCTCAGCCCCCGGCCCAGTCGTCCAGCCTTGAGGGACCCGAAGAGGAGCGCTGTATGTCTGCGACCCTGACCCCCACCAGACGCACCGGCTTCCCCTTCGTCTCAAACTCGTCCAGCAGCCTGTCAATGTTCTCGAGCAGGGGC
>JAFMAW010000073.1 GCA_029784795.1 Nitrososphaerota archaeon
GGGAGTACATGCACTACCCTCGTCACGCCGGCCGCTTCACCGGGGAGCCGGCGTACTTCAAGACCACCTTCGGCGCCGCGCGCATGCTCCTCGAGAAGACCGGGATGGAGCAGAAAGATTTCGCCTACGCCGTCTTCCACCAGCCCAACCCCAAGTTCCCGGTCGAGGTGGCGATGAGGCTCGGGTTCACCCTGGACCAGGTGAAGACAGGACTGCTCAACCCCATGATAGGCAACACCTACGCAGGGAGCTCGCCCATCGGGCTGGCGGCCGTGCTGGACGAGGCCAAGTCCGGGGACAAGATACTCATGTGCAGCTTCGGCTCCGGGGCGGGGTCGGACGCCTTCTGCATCGAGGTCCTGGAGGGGATAACCGCGAGCAGGGGGGTCAACCCCACGGTGAAGTCGATGATGGAGCGGAGCACCAAGATCGACTACTCCACCTATTCGAAGTTCAGGGACAAGCTCCACAAGTAGGCGATCTGGTGAGCAGGCAAAAGGCGTACGTGGCGTCGGTGGGATTCACCCAGGTCGGGGACCACTGGAACAAGTCCCTCCTCGACCTGGCGGTCGAGGCGTCGAGGGGGGCCCTGAAGGGGCTCGGAGGGAGGAAGGTCGACCAGGTCATAGTCGGGAACATGTTCAGCGCTGTGGGGGCAAGCCAGGAGCACCTGGGCGCCCTGGTGACCAGCGCCCTGGGGCTGCACGGGACCCCGGCGTTCAAGGTGGAGGCGGCCTGCGCGTCGGGGAGCTCGGCGTTCAACGTGGGGTACAACCTGGTGAGGTCGGGGGCCATAGGGAGCGCCCTGGTGGTTGGGGTGGAGAAGATGAGGGACCTCGAGCCAGAGGAGGCGTCTCAGGCCCTGGCCATGGCCGAGTCGGCTGAGTACACCCAGTTCGTGGGGGCCACCTTCGCAGCCCTCAACGGGCTCCTGGCCCGGCTGTACATGGAGCAGGAGGACGTCACCAGGGATGAGCTGAGCGCGATGCCGGTGCTGGACCACGCCAACGCGGTCACCGCCGCCCACGCCCAGTTCAGGAAGGCGATCGCCCCGGAGGTGGTGTCAAGGTCGGCCATGATCGCGGACCCGCTGAGGCTTTTCGACTGCGCGCCGGTGGGGGACGGGGCCGCCGCCACGCTCATAGTGAACGAAGACGCCCTCTCCGGGTCCAAGGGGGGGCGCGTGGAGGTCCTCGGCGGGAAGATCGCGACCAACGAGTTCAGCGTCTACGAGCGGGAGGACATGCTCGACTTCAAGGCGACCAGGGAGGCGTTCAGGGGGGCCATGGCCGAGGCGGGGCTGGCGCCGGGGAAGCTCAGCCTGGTGGAAGTCCACGACGCGTTCTCGGTGGTGGGGGCGCTCTCGCTGGAGGCCATGGGCTTCTCCGAGCGCGGCCATGGCTCCAAGGACGTGAAGGCAGGGAAGTACTCCAGGGGAGGGGATCTCCCGATCAACACGTTCGGGGGGCTGAAGGCCAGGGGGCACCCGGTCGGCGCGACGGGGATGTACCAGATAGTGGAGGCGTTCCTCCAGCTGACCGACCAGGCGGGGAAGAACCAGGTGGAGGGGGCGAAGTACGCGGCCACCCAGAACATAGGAGGGGTCGACTCAACCAGCGCGGTGCACGTCTTCGGGAGGGGGTCCTAGCTGGCGATACAGTACTGGAGGATAAGGGACAGGTACTATCGGCTCATTGGGAGCGGGTGCGGCTCCTGCGGGGCGGAGTTCTTCCCCCCGGTCTACAGGTGCAAGAAGTGCGGGTCCGAGGAGATCTCCGACAAGGAGATGCCCAGGACGGGGAAGATCATGACCTACACCCAGCTGCACGAGCCTCTCCCCGGGTTCGAGGCCCAGGCCCCCTTCTACCTCGCCGTGGTGAAGCTCGACAACGGGGCCAGGGTGCTCACCCAGATCGTCGACTCCCCGGCCGAGGCGGTGAAGATGGGGGCGACGGTGAAGGCTACGGTGAGGCGGGCGAGGGTGGACGGGGAGTCGGGGCAGATCCTCTACGGCTACAAGTTCATCGTGTCCGACTGACCTGGCGCCTAGCTGCGGCCGCCGGAGGTCTCCGGGCGGCCCCGTCAGCTCGCGGTGGTCGGGCCCTTGAAGCTCTTGAGGAACTTCGCGAGGTCCACGAAGTCAGGGTTGTCTGTCACGTGCCTCATCTTCACAGGGAACTCCCTCCCGTTTATGATGGCCCTCTTGTCTTCCTGAAAGCTCGTCTCAGCGAAATTGACGACGGCGAAGTGGACGGTCCCCTTCAGGTTCTCCTGTATGGTCTCCGGGGTGGGGGGGAACATGCCGACTGAGAACGCTATCCCGTCCACCCAGTTGATGACCGGGGTGCCTGACTGCTTCTGCGCCTCGACCTGCTCGACGATCGTCCTGAGGAAGGCCCCGACCTCAAACTTCCTGATCTCGTGGATCACAATCTTCTGATAGGGGCGGTATTCTATCTCAACCAAGTTATGTCCGCTGCCAAGGGCGCGAGTCCTGGGTCGTCCACAACCCCTGGTTATTTAGCCTCTGAGTCGCAGCCTTCGGCTCCATCATGGTTTCGCGCCGGCGACCTTGGACCCGGGCCGGCGCCGGACAGTCTTCCGCATCACCACGTTGCTCCTGCCGTAGGGGCCGACCACCTTGAACCCGTGCCTCGCGAACATCGACTGGGTCCCGAACCACACCGCCAGGGCGCCCCGGTGCGTGACCGGGTATGCCTCCACCGTCCCCCCGCCCTGTGACTCTATCGACTTCAGGGCAGCGGCCAGCGCCATCCTCGCGACCCCCTCCCCCCTGTGGGCCCTGTCGACCGACAGGCAGGTGATCCGCCAGAGCCTCCCTCCTCCCAGGCCGAGGGCCTTGTAGTTCCGGGCGGCGTCGATCCTTGGGAGCTCTTCCCTGGGGCCATACTGGCACCAGCCCACGGGGTCGTCCCCGACGTAGACCAGTATGCCATGGGCGCGGCCCTGCTCGACCAGGGCCACTTTGTCTTCCCTGTTCCTCTTCGCCCTCCGCTCCAAAGACCACCCCCGGGTCTCGTCCGGAGGGATGGGCCTCGCCCGCTGGTAGTAGGCGCACCAGCAGACCCCCCACTCCCCCCGCTTGCCGAACAGCCTCTGGAAGTCGGGCCAGGTCTCCTTGGAGAGCTCCTTCGTAGAGAGGGGGGCCGGGGCACACCTGCGCTGGGGCGGGGGGAGGATAACTGCGTTGCGCCGGCCGGGGTCCGGGTGAAAAGGCAAGACAGTTAAGCCGAATCCCCAGCCGAGGGGGCGCGACCATGGCTTACATCGTCCTCGTCCTCGCCGCGTTCCTGTTCATCGCCCTGGTCTCGGTCCTGATCGCAAGAAAGATCAGGACCCCATACACCACCCTCCTCGTCCTGATGGGGCTCGCCCTGGCGGCGATACCCGTGGCGGGGCTGGCCGGGCTGACTGGTTTCTTCGCGAACCTCGCCAACGAGCAGCTGTTCGTCGGGCTGGTCCTCCCCCCGATACTCTTCGAGAGCGTCATGAGCATCAAGGCCTCGGACTTCCGCGCCGTCTACAGGCAGGCCTTCGTCATGGCCACGGTCGGGGTGCTGATCTCGACGCTGGTGGTGGGGGTGGTCCTCTGGAAGGTGGTCGGGTTCTCCCCGCTGGTGTCCTTCCTCTTCGCGGCCCTCATCTCCCCCACCGACGTGGCCACGGTCCTCGAGATCTTCGCCCGGGTGAACGTGCCGTCCAGGCTCGCCACCCTCGTGGAGATGGAGTCTGTCTTCAACGACCCCACGGGGATCGCGATCTTCACCGTGGTCCTGACCTCCTCGGCGGCGGCCACCCTACAGCCCGTCACCGCCATAGCCACCTTCACCTACATCCTCACCGGGGGGATCCTCGTAGGGCTGGGGGTAGCCTGGGGGGCGCGCTGGGTGCAGTCCATGGTCTCCGACGCCGTCACCCAGGTGGTCCTGACCCTGGTGGCGGTCTACGGGTCCTTCGCCGTGGCTTCGGCCATAGGCGCGTCGGGGCTGATAGCGGTCGCGGTCACGGGGCTCTTCTACGGGAACACCGTCCTCCTGAACATAGACAGCAAGAAGGTGGGGGAGATGACCAGGGAGTTCTGGAGCATAATCGCGTTCGTGGCCAACGCCGCGGCGTTCTTCTTCATCGGGGTCAGCACCAACATCTTCCTGCTGGCGACGGGGCTGGGGGCCCTGCTGGTCGCCTACGGCGTGGTGGTCATGGCCAGGATAACGTCGGTCTACCCGATCATGAGCATCATGAAGGCGGAAGGGCGCGAGACCCCTTCGTCCTGGATGAACGTCTCGGCGCGGGGGGGGATGAGGGGCGCCCTGGCCATAGCCCTGGTCTCCGCCATCCCGCTGGCGGCAAGGCAGCCGGTGGCGACCCTCACTTTCGGGGTGGTGATGCTGAGCATCCTCCTGCAGGGGCCCCTCCTGGGGCGCTACGCCAACAGAGTCTTCGGCCACCAGGAGACGCTGAAGCCAGACGCCCCCGAGAAGGCCACCCCCGCCCCGGAGGGGGCTCCTCCGTCCGCGGAGGCTTTATCACAGAAGCGCGAAAGGCCGGACCCCGATGAGCTTTGACGAGATAGTCAGGCTGGGCCAGCAGAGGGGCTTCTTCTTCAAGACGGCCGAGAGCTATCCCAACACCCCGGCCGGGTTCCTCGACTACGGGCCCCAGGGGGTCTCGCTGAAGAACAGGCTCGTCGAGCTATGGAGGCGGGTGGTGGTCAGGAGGGACGGCATGCTCGAGATCGACGGCGCGCAGATCCTCCCCAGGGCGGTCTTCGAGGCCTCGGGGCACCTGTCGAGCTTCACCGACCCGTTCGTGAAGTGCGCGAAGTGCGGCTCGGTCTTCAGGCCGGACAAGCTGGTCGAGGAGAAGACGGGGAAGGGGGTCGCTGAGAAGCTCAGCGACGCCGACTACGACCAGCTGATGGAGAGGTCAGGGGTGAAGTGCCTGAAGTGCGGCTCCAGGCTGGCGGGGACCAACAGGTTCAACATGATGTTCAAGCTGGGGATAGGGCTGTCCCAGGAGGAGGCGTACCTGAGGCCTG
>JAFMAW010000074.1:0-1838 GCA_029784795.1 Nitrososphaerota archaeon
GCCCCGAGGCCGACGGCGATCGTTATGTCGAGATCTGGAACCTCGTTTTCATGCAATACGACCGCAATGAGGCGGGGGTTCTGACCCCTCTTCCCCGGCCCTCGATCGATACGGGAATGGGCCTCGAGCGCTTGTCCTCGGTCTTGCCCAGGTGAGGCAGCAGCCCCCAGTCCAGCATGGACAGGGCCCTCTTGACCCTGAACTCCTCGAGCATGCCGTGGGCGACCCTGTTCCCGATGAAGACCAGGGCGTCCTTCTCCGTGGGCGCTTCGCTCGCCTTGTCGAAGGAGACCTCGAGGAGGTCCTGGATCTCGGGCTTCGGGGAGACGGCGTCGGCGATGCTCTTGTCCGACTTTATCCCGAGGGCGCGCATGACGATCACATAGGGAAGGTCGACAGGGCAACTGGGGACCTTGACGTTGATGGCGCCGTCCTGCTTGAGGGTCAACTCCAGCTTCGACCTGTACCCCACGACCGACGAATACACCCGGGACTTGTAGGTGGTGGCACCGGCGAGCTTCTCAGCGTCGACGAGTATCTTGTTGGGGGAGAGGTCTTCGAGACCGACTATCACCCTCTCCGCGCCGTGTATGATGAAGTAGCCTCCGGGGTCGTTGGGGTCTTCGCCTGAATCTATGAGTTGGTCCCTCGAGCGGTTCGAGAGCTGGCAGAGCTCGCTCTTCACCATCACCGGGAGGTCCCCGATGTGCTGGCGTGTGGTGTCGCGCGGGAGCCCTTCCTCTTCGATGGTCATTTCGAGGAGGATAGGCGCCGAATAGGTCAGGTTCCGCAGCCTCGACTCCATCGGGAGGATGCTGCTGACTGAGCCGTCTATCTCTACGACCCGGGGGGACCCCAGGGTCACCCTGCCGAACTTTATCTTGTACGGAGTGCTTACAGTCTCTATTTCGACCTCGCCGATCTCGTCGACGATGTTCTGCAGGCCCCTGGTCACGAACTCGTTGTAGCTGTTAAGGTGCTGCCGCGCTACCCCCTCCCTCTGGAGCAGGTCGCTCAGGATTACCCAGGCGTTGTTTGCGATCTGTTTGCTCAATCTCTATCCCTCCACCACGTACCGGTAGTACACGCTGGTGCCGGCCGTCTCGCTGGTCCTCGTGATCCTTACGAAGTCTCCGGGCTTCGCGCCGATCTCCTTCGCTATCGAATCCGTCGACTGGATGTATGGGAACTGCGAAGGCGAGGCGCTGGACCTGGCGACCACCTGGGCGGCCTCCTCCTTGGTAAGAAGCTCATGCTTTGGGATCAGGAAGTGCGTGCTGACCTTGAAGGCTGGGACCTCGTCCTCGACCTTCTTCCTCTTGACGGTCTTCTTGGTCGCTGTCTTCGGCGCTGCTATGCCGGTTTACCTCCATTGATAATACGGACTACCTCACTCGAACAATACACGGAACAGGGCCCCTTGGGGGCCGATTTTGAACGCGTATTTAGATTTTGCGAAGCCAAAGCTGGAGCAGGTCTTAGCCATAACCAAGGGTGCGGCGGCCGGATGTCAAGAGCCCTCTCCCGGTCTCTCTGGCAATTCGGAGCAAGAATGGCACGCCTAAGCCGTTGAACCGGCGTATTCTGCCCTTTTCAGGCGGAAAAACGCCGGAATAGCGCCCTGCTTGGAAGGGTGCGGGTCAGGCTCTCACTCGTTCGGGCTCGTAGACCGGGGTGCCCTCCTCGGCCCTCCGGACGACCTTCGAGAACTCGCCGTAGAGCTTCCTCGTCACCCCGCCGACGCCACCGGTCCCGATGTCCACCCCGCCGACGGAGCCGACCGCCAGGACCTCGGACTTCGTCCCCACTAGGAAGACCTCGTCTGCGGTGCTGAGTTC
>JAFMAW010000074.1:1848-5022 GCA_029784795.1 Nitrososphaerota archaeon
AACGGGGTGATGTCCCTCTCCGCGACCTCCAGCCCGAGGTCGGAGCAGAGCGAGATGACGCGCCTCCTGGTGATGCCGTGGAGGATCCCCGCCCCCGAGGATGGGGTAGACAGCTTCCCGTCCTTGACAATGAAGATGTTGCTGACGCTCGCCTCGGATACGAACCCCCTGTGGTCGAGCATGATGGCGTCGTCCGCCCCGGCGCTGCTGGCCTCCATCTTCGCGAGGATGCTGTTCATGTAGTTTAGAGACTTTATCTCGTGTGAGGTGGCGTCGACGGCGTCCCTCCTGTAGGACGAGAATATCATCCTGACAACCCTCGGTTCCCTCGGCCCCAGGGAGCTGGCCATGGGCTCGGCGATGATGAAGACAGTGGGGCTTTTGCAGAGGGCGGGGTCGACGCCCAGGTCGCCTGCGCCCCTGGTCACGACGAGCCTGATGTACGCATCCCTCAAGTCGTTCTTCCTCATCGTCTCCAGGACCGCCGCGGTCATCTCGCGTTCGTCGATGGGCATCTTGAGCCGGATGACCTTTGCAGAGTCGTAGAGCCGGCTGATGTGGTCGGCGAGCCTGAATACGCTCCCGTTGTACGCCCTTATCCCTTCGAAGACGCCGTCTCCGTAGAGGAGCCCGTGGTCGAAGACTGAGACGACCGCCTTCGACTTCTCGACGAACCTGCCGTCGACGTAGACCAGCGGCTCCTTGACCATTGGGAGACGACCGCCCCGGGGACGTTAAAACGATTTTGTCAATGTACGGATTTGGGGAGACGCCCGAAGACGTATGGGAGGACGCCGCCAGACCGAAGGTACTCCATCTCTATCGCGTTGTCCACCCTGACCAGGGCCCTGAACCTCTTCTCCCCCGCCGGCCCCTTGGCGGTCACCTCGACCGTGGCCTTGGGGGATTCCATCCCCTCGACGCCGACGATGTCTATGGTCTCCTCGCCGGTGAGCCCGAGCTGCCTGACCCCCTCCCCGTCCTTGAACTGGAGGGGGATGACGCCCATGGCGACCAGGTTGCTCCGGTGGATCCGCTCAAAGCTCTCCGCGATGACCGCCCTGACGCCCAACAGCTTCGGAGCCTTGGCCGCCCAGTCCCGTGAGCTCCCGGCCCCGTACTGCTTCCCCGCAAGGACAACGAGCGGGGTCTTCTCCTCGGCGTACTTCGCGGCCGCGTCGAAGATGCTCATCACCTCCCCGTCTGGCAGGTGGGACGTGTAGCCGCCCTCCTTCCCTTTCGCCAGGGCATTGTGGAGCCTGATGTTGCTGAAGGCGCCCCGGACGAGGACCTCGTGGTTCCCCCTCCTGCTACCGTAGGTCGACATCATGAGAAGGTCTACCCCGCGCTCCGTGAGGTAGGCGCCGGCTGGGCTGTCTACCGGGATTGTGCCGGCGGGGGAGATGTGGTCGGTGGTCACCTTGTCTTCGAACACCGCCAGGACCCTCGCACCCTTGACGTCGTGCTTCGCCGAGACAGACTGGCCGGGCTGAAGCCACGGAGGCTGCCTGATGTAAGTCGAACCGGCGTCCCAGCCGTAGACGTCCTCCGACGACGACCCGAGCTCCTCCCACCTCTCATCCCCCTCCATGGCGTCCGCGTAGCGCCTCGCGTAGAGGCCGGGCTCGAGGCATTTCTCGACGGTGCCCTTGACCTCGCTCATGGAGGGCCAGAGGTCCCTCAGGAAGACGGGGCGTCCGTCCTTTCCGGTACCGAGGGGAGTCGACGAGAAGTCGATGTCGATCCTCCCCGCGAGGGCGTATGCGACCACCAGCATGGGGGACATGAGGAAGGACCCCTTCGCCAGCGGATGGATCCTCCCCTCGAAGTTCCTGTTCCCCGACAGGACGGCGACGGCGTAGACGTCCCTCTCCTTGATCGCCCGCTCGACCTCCGGGGCCAGCGGCCCAGAATTGCCGATGCAGCTTGTGCACCCGTACCCCACAAGGAAGAAACCGAGCTTGTCGAGGTAGGGGACCAGCCCCGCGCCGTTGAGGTAGTCGGTGACCACGGTGGAACCCGGGGCGAGGCTTGGCTTCACCCATGGCTTCACGGACAGCCCCGCCTCCACGGCGCGCTTGGCCATCAGGCCGGCCCCGACCATCACCGTGGGGTTCGAGGTGTTGGTGCAGCTCGTTATGGCGGCTATCACCACAGAGCCGTCGGCGAGCCCGGAGCTGGCGCCCTGTACCTGGACCGTAGCCTGGCCCCTGGACGGAGCGGACGACGCGGCTCCGCCGCTGGGTTCGCGGCCCCGCTGGTCGAAGAGCGCCCTGGCGAACGACGGGACAGAGACCAGGGGGTGCCTCTCCTCTGGGTTGCGTGGACCCGCGATGGACGGCTCGATCCTGTCGAGCTCGATGCGTATCACCTCGGTGTAACGCGGCTCAACGTCTGTGACGAAGAAACCGTAGCGCTTCGCGTAGCTCGAGACGAACTCCACCTGCTTCCTGGGCCGGGCCGTCCCGGTCAGATAGGCGATGGTTGCGGCGTCAATCGGGAAGTATCCTGACGTCGCCCCGTACTCCGGGGACATGTTCCCGATGGTCGCCCGGTCAGGGACCGACAGTCGGCCGTACCCTTCCCCGAAGTATTCGACGAAGGCGCCGACCACGTTCTTCTCCCTGAGTCGCTCGGTGACCGTGAGCACCAGGTCGGTGGGGGTGACACCCTCCCGGAGGGCCCCCGTGAGCCTGACGCCGAAGACCTTCGGTATCGGCATGTGGTACGGCTCTCCAAGCATGACCGCTTCCGCCTCTATCCCCCCGACCCCCCAGCCGAGGCAGCCCAGCCCGTTCACCATGGTGGTGTGCGAGTCGGTGCCGACCAGGGTGTCGGGGAAGGCCACCCCGTCCTTCACGTGCACGACCCGCGCGAGGTGCTCGAGGTTCACCTGGTGGCAGATCCCGGCGCCCGGCGGCACGACGCGGAACCCGTCGAACGCCTGCTGTGCCCAGCGGAGCAGCGCGTAGCGCTCGGCGTTGCGCCGGTACTCCCACTCGATGTTCGCGGCGTACGCGTCCCGCGAGCCGAACAGGTCGACCTGCACGGAGTGGTCGATGACAAGGTCGGAGCGCTGGAGCGGGTTGATGCGGCGCGGCTCGCCGCCGAGCTCCTTGATGGCGTCGCGCATCGCCGCCAGATCGACGACGCAGGGCACGCCGGTGAAGTCCT
>JAFMAW010000075.1 GCA_029784795.1 Nitrososphaerota archaeon
CGATATTGTAGGTCGCATCTATGATGGGCGCGGCTAATGTTCCCAGCAAATCGCCTTCCTTCACCTGGTTGAAGCGCTTCCACACTATGTCCAGCCCGAATTGGGCTGGGGGATGCCGTCTCCAATTGGAGAGAGTCTTGGCACTTTCTCCCACCAACGGAGCGATTTCTCGCAGTGTGAATCCCTCTTCGAGCAATCCGAGTACAGACTGGTAGGTGATCCACCTCCGCGAGAGCGTCCGCTCGTAAACCGCGAAGGGATGGTCCTCCGTGGCCACCAACTCATAGGCACCTGCGCGGAGCCTCCACACGTCCTTACTCCCCTGGTCCTTGTTGGCCACCACCTGGCCGGTGATCACCCTCTTGCGTTGCTCGTCGTAGGTAAGAACGAGCTCCCCGGGACCCACGCCGTCGATTCGTTTGACGCCGTTGGGTGTGTAGACCAGCGAATCGCCCCGAAGACAAGCGCCCATGGCAATGGTCCACTTCGGCTCCGCCATCTGGTCGTAGATGAGCTTCAGTCTCGGGGCCAGCTTCCTCGTCACGGTCCCCATGACTATGATGAGGTCGCAGGCGCGGAGCGAGCCGAACGCCTCCAGCGTGCCGAAGCGCTCTATGTCGAATCTCGAACCGGCGGCCGCCCCGACCTCGACTGAGCAGCAGGCCGTTTCGAGGTGCACGGGCCAGAGGGAATAGAGGCGTCCCCAGTTGGCAAGGTAGCGCAGCGGGTCTCCGATGGCGTACTGGAGTACGTCGTCTATCTTGCCTACGAGGACCTGGAAGCTCCCGGTCTTCTGTTGCTGCGCGGCTACCAAAGCTCCCTCTTCCCCGCGAGTACGAGGGCGAAACCCATGGGGATGAAGAGCATACCCATGAAGAGCGTCACTGTCCAGTCGGACGTCAGTCCAAGGGCGAGCGGCTTGTAGGCCGACGCCCAGGCATAGAGGAACATCGAAAGGACGTCGAACACTATGAACATGAGTAAGTAGGCGTAGTACTGCATCATGAAGTGCATCTTCCCGGCGCCCTGGGGGACCTGACCAGCCTCAAAGGGGAGGCTCTTGATGGGGTTGGGCCGCCTAGGCGCGAAGAGGCGCGGGAGGATTATGACCATCCCCGTGAGCCCTACGGCGACGAGGGCCATGACGAAGATTGTCCCGATGTCCCCGAAGAGAGCCATTTCAGGGTTCACGACCTCTTTACGTTATTTAAGATTGGTGGGGTGGCGGAGACATCTCCGGGGCGCCCAATGGAAATGCATGCCCGAAGACGTCTCTCCTGGTTGCGCAAGCCATAGAGGCTCAGTCTCTTGCCAAGGCGTACGGGGGACGGAGGCGGTCAGCGACGGGTGTCTCATGGTCGAGAAGTGGGAGGTCTTCGGACCCCTCTCGCCGAACGGTGCGTGAAAGGCGACCTCTTCGGCATACCGACCACGGCGATCCAACCTACGCGTGGAGGGATCCGAGTGCTGGGATTCGACTCCCTCCATGTCTGGTGGAGGTCCCGGCTCTCGCGGTCGAGGCGGCTGTTGCCTTCGCCCTCGCCCTTACATCCATCAGGGGGGTCAGCCTCAGCGGCCCTGGGCGCGCTGAAGGTCTTCTCGCGGGCTCGGGCTCACCTGCCCTGGCTCCCCTGACGAAGGAACTGGACGCCGCAGGCTCCCTCGGCCTTCCGGGGAATCTCCCTTGGACTCCCTGCGGCGGAAGAACCATGCCCGCCCTGGGGCCTAGTCGACGCCGTGGACCTCTTCGTCTTCTTCCTTGAGAAACGCGTTGATGAGCTTGTTTTCGCGGAAGAAGTCCTTGATGGACAGCACACCAAACAGGGTCCCATCGTCGTTCTCCACCACGAGATGCCTTATCCCGTTGTCCGTCATCAGTCTCACTGCGGTCGATGGCCTGTCCGAGCGTTTGACGCTGATTAGCTTCTTCGTCGACACGGCGTCCAGTCGCCCCGAGAGGGCGACCCCCTTGGCGACCGCCCTGACCACGTCCCTTTCTGAGAGGACGGCCTGGGCTCGGACCGGGCTGACCGAAGACGCGACGACCAGCAGGCCGATCTTCTCCCTGGCGAACACTTCTGCAGCCTGCTTTATGGTGGCGCCGGGGCTTATGGTCACCGGACTGCGCTTGACCAGGGCCTCGACCCTCAAGTTCTCGACCTCTTGGGGCTTCGGGTCTCGATGGGGGCGTAGGCCGTGAGCTGCGGCCCGACGTAGTCCGAGATCGGCCTGATTATCCTGTTGTCGGCGTACTGCTCCAAGACGTGTGCGAGCCAACCGGGGGCACGGCCCACGGCGAACACGGGGGTGAACAGATATGCGGGCACCCCTACATGGTTCAGCGCCAAGCCCGAGAAGAGGTCGACGTTGGGGTGGAGGTTCTTCTCCTTCAGAAGTATGGCCTCGGTCCCCTTGATAATCTCCAGCGACTCCTTCTCCTTCTGTGTCCTGACGAAGTGCGCCGCCATGTCGCTGAGTATCTTCGCCCTCGGGTCCATGGTCTTGTAGACCCTGTGGCCGAAGCCGTTGATCTTCACCTTGCTCGCAAGCTTTCCGCGGATGTACGCGTCTACGTTGGCCGGGGAGCCGATCTCGGCGGTCATCTCGACCACCTTCTCATTGGCGCCCCCGTGGAGCGGGCCCTTGAGCGCCCCCACCGCGCCGGTGACGGCAGAGTAGATGTCTGAAAGAGTCGAAGCGATTATCCTTGCGGTGAAGGTCGACGCGTTGAACTCGTGGTCGGCGTGGAGTATCAAGAGTACGTCCATCAGCCTCGCATCCTCCTCAGACGGGACCTTGCCCGACACCATGTAGAGGAAATTGGTCGCGAAGGAGAGGTCTTCGCGGGGCGCGACCACCGCCTGCCCGTGCTTATGCCTGTGGATCGCCGCCACTATGGTCCCCATCTTGGCCGCTATCGACATAGCCCTCTCCTGCTGCGAGTACATCGGGTCGTCGAAGACTCCCAGGGCGGCTACCCCGACCCTCAGCGCGTCCATCGTGTCGCAGTTCTGCGGTAGGGTGGTGAGGATCGAGACCAGCTCGCGCGGTATCTCGCGCTTCGCGCCGAGCTCCTCGCTGAACGACTTCAGGTCGTTCACGGTCGGGAGGTGGCCGTTCCAGAGCAGGTACGTCGTCTCCTCGTAGTTGGAGTGGGCCGTGAGGTCCGCGATGTCATAGCCGCGGTAGAGCAGTCGCCCTTCGTGGCCGTCGATGAAGGTGATCGAGCTCTTCCCGGCGACGACGTCTTCAAGCCCCTTCGCCTGAGTCGCCAGCCGGGCTATGACGTTATCCATGGTCTCCTGGTACTTCGCCATTGCCTTCAGCTTCCCGTGTGTTTCTTCAGAGACCTTTACCATCTTAGTTTCCTTGGGGTTTGCCTGTGACATTCGGTAAACCTGGTTTACCAGGCATATTTAGTATTTACCATGACGTGTAGCTTCTGCGGCTGACGGACCAAGCACGGCCCAGGCGCTGGCGGTTGAACCGCTTTGTTCACGAATTAATCGCCCTGCCATCCCTCCATCCATCCCCCGGTTCGCCTATGAGTGGTCAAATGGGCCCCATGACTTTCGCCGACGAGCAAACAGCGTCCTATTTCGGGAGCGGACGGACTTTGGCCAATTCATGGGAGAGAAGAAGGCTGCCACACCCCGCCTGGGCGATAGGTAGAAAAGCGCCGAACTTGTCGGTGAGGTCAAGGGTCAGAATTGAGACTTGCCGTGGTCGGCACAGGGGTGGCAGGTGCGTATCTGCTCAACCGCCTCCCAGGGGACGTGGAAGCCGAGGCGTACGAAATGCGGACGCAGAAGAACTGGTACACGGTCTGCGCCTGGGGGACGAGCCAGCCCTTCATCACAGACCTGGTGAAGCAGGCGGGGTTCAACTTCGACGACTACGTCCTCCACAAGGGGAAGAGCATGCGCGTCGACCTCGGCACCGAGGAAATCAGCATCCCCCTCAGGGGGCTGGTCACCTACGACAAGCACAGGCTCACCGAGGACATGTTGAAGGGGAAGAAGGTGCACTGGGGTGCCCAGATCAAGGAGGCCAACGGGAATTTCCAGGGCTTCGATAGCGTGGTGGACGCCACTGGGTTGCACAGGTCGCTCCTCCCGAAGGTCTCAGAGGACCTGGTGATCCCGTCGCTCGAGTACCAGGTGAAGTCCAAGGAGCTCCCCTACGACGACTTTGTGATCAAGCCCTACCCCGGGCTCACGGGATACTGGTGGTACTTCCCCCTGGGCGACGGGTTGGCCCATGTGGGAGCCGGCGACCTTCATCACAGATACCAAGGAGATCTCGATGAGTTCGTGAAGAAGTACCACTGCGAGGTCGTCAGGAAGATTGGGAGGCCAGTCAGGGTGACCCCGCCCAAGCTCATGGAGCCATTCTTCGATGGGAAGGTCACGGGGGTGGGCGAGTCCATCGGCACCGTTTATCCGATGCTGGGGGAAGGTATAATCCCGAGCATGCAGTGCGTCAACATCTTCGTGGACCACCTGGGCGACAGAGAGGGGTACAGAAAGGCGGTCCTGGATCACTACGCGGCCTACGCCAAGGTCTACGAGTTCATCAAAGCCAAGGCGGAGGACAGGTTCAGCCTGATGAAGATGTGGCCCACGCTCCTGTCTGTCTTCTTCTACATGAGGGGGAACGAGAGACGCTTCGGCCTGCAGACGAGGCTGAACGACTTCTTCAAGGTAGTCATGAGGCTCTAGTTGAGCGCAGAAGAGCTCAAGACCCACTCCGCCGTTCACGTCCTCAAGGGGGCGGTCCAGAGGGTGCTGGGCGCGAAGTGGACGGCGTCGGTGCACGTCTCGGAGAGGCAAGGGAGGCTGACGGTCAAGTTCGACAGGGAGCCTACCGGCGAGGAGCTGTCAGCGATAGAACGGCTCGCCAACGAGGAGATTGCCGCAGGGGCCGAGGTGCTGG
>JAFMAW010000076.1 GCA_029784795.1 Nitrososphaerota archaeon
CATACCAAATCCGACCAACTCGTCAAGCACGAAGCCCATCTCCGCCGTCTCCTGGATCTCCACGGGCTCGCTTCTCAGCGACCAGCGGATCGGCATGAAGCCGACGTACTTCGGGTCGGGCGCCACGTAGGCGCTGCCGATCGCGACCTTCACGCTCGGCTTCACGCGGACGCCGCCGTAGACCGGAAACGCGCCGGCCTCGGTCAGCTCCTCGCGGGCCTTCCAGCCGATCTGCTCGGTGGTCCAGTTGAACATGTCGTAGAACCCGCCGACCTCCATCAGCATGGTGGCGGCCTTCAGCCTCTGCCGGCTCGTCAGCTTGAACGCGGTGTGGATGGCCGTCTGGCCCCACAGGCCGCTGTTCGAGTTGACCACGGTGTGGCTGATCGTCGGGTTCTGCGCCTCCCAGCTGGTTATGACGGACTCCGTCATGTTCAGGAAGTAGCCATCCTCCTGCTCGAGGATCTGCAGGTAGGCGTTCTCGCGCATGTGCTCGAGGACGTCGAAGTCCATGAGCAGCACCTCGGCCCTGGGCGTCAGCGGCCTGGAGCCGATCCTGAGCAGGTCCACGAGGACGAGGTTGTTCTCGACCCTGTGGATCTTGAGCTCGCCGGTCTGTCCCTGCAGGACGTAGGCGCAGCCGACGTCCTTCTGCACCGGGTAGTACGGGGCCTTGCCCTGCGCGAGGGGGCGCTCCAGGAGCATGTCCCTCACCATGCCTTCGTACTTGAGGCGCAGGAGGATCGGTCCCACGAACTGCTGGCCGACCTTGGCCCAGCCCTGCTTCTTGACCTCCCCGGCGGAGTCGAACACCTGGCGCTGGTACGAGCGCAGCTGGGCCTCCCTCGAGACCCGGCCTGCGGTCCTGCGCCGCTGGTTCATCGCGCGGATGTAGTCATCCGCGGTCCGGGGCAAAATCTCTCTCACTTCTTCACCTCCCTGGTGAAAACTTTTTTACGCCTTGCGAACTTCGCGGACCGCTAGGTCACGCTGACCTGCGGAGCCAAGGGCTCGACCACGATCCACGCTCCGGACGGGTCTACGCCGGTCAGCCTCGCCACGGTGTGCGACGTGGTGTCGGTGCCCCTCGGGGTCAGCATTCCGTTGACCGCGATCAGCTCCTCGTTGTTCTTGGTCCCGTCCATGACGTACGTGCTCGCCGGGTTCAGGGCCTTGGCGTACACCTTGCAGGTGCACAGGCCGCCCTTCAGGACCGTCGGCCCCACGCCCTTGGCGACGCACTCGTCCTGGTCGGCCGAGACCTCGCTGTAGAGCAGGCCGAACGCGCGGCCGTTGTTGCTGCCGCTCGTCGCCTTCACGACGCCGCCCGAGGTCACGTCAACGACGTAGCCGGGGTACATGTTGCCGTAGCTCGCGATGAACGATGCCGCGGTCGTCACGCCCTGCGTCACGCCGGCGAACTGCGGGCCGTTCCACTCGGCGCCCGGAGCCTTGAACAGGGGCTCGACGCTCCTGCTCCAGTTCGGGTTCTGGGTTCCGATTACGGGCATTTCCTCACCTCACTTCCTCTGTCAATTTTCCTCGAAGCCTTTCCGCCCGGGACTACCAGCAGTTGTCCTGGACGCAGAAAATCGAGTCGAACACCGGATCGCCGCTCTCACTGGCGACTCCGCCGGACGCCGGGCCCGTCGCCGGGATTCCGGCGGCCTTGACGGCCGTCCTCGGCACGAGCCTCCTGCCGCCCTCCGGCTTCCCGCCGAGCTCGGCGAACAGCTCGATCTGCGCGGCCACGCGCTCGGGCGACACATCCCGGTAGATCCGGGCGGCCTCCCTCGGCACGTCCGCGGCCCTCAGGCCGTCGACGCCGGCCTCCATGCGCAGCTCCGCGAGCTTCCTCGCGGCGCGCATCCTGGCCTTCTTCTCGTCGGCGGACTCGTCCTCGGAGCCGTCGTCCTCGGGCTTGTCGGCCGGCTTCTCGCCATCGTCGCAGCCGTCGTCCGCGGTCCTGCTCCGCGCCGACTTCTCGTCGCTCTCGGCCTCGCCGCTGCCCTGCGGGCTGGTCGTGGCCTGGCCGTCCTCGGGCAGCTTGCCCACGTCCGGGTCCTCGTCGTCGGCCGGGGCCGACTCGGAGCTCTGCGCCTCCAGGATCATCCTGGCGGCGGCCCTGAGCATGGCGGGGCTGACCCTGACCTTGCGCGAGCCCTTGTTGGGGCCGTCGGCCGAGCCTCCCGAGGGGGCTCCCGCGGAGTCGTCCACGGGCGTCGCCTCGTCGGTCGTCGGCTCGCCGTCCCACTTGCCGTACTGGTCGTACTCGCCGGGCTCCTCGTCGGGATGCCCCGTCGAAGCGGGCCAGTCCTCGAGGTTGACGTCCTTCGGGGGCAGGTCGTTGGCCTGCGCCTCGCGCCGCCTCAGCTTCATGGCGAGGCCGCGGTACTCCGGCACCGTCTCCAGCGCCTTCGCGGCGACCGCCACAGCCCTGCGCCTCGCGATTCCCGCCGCGGCCGCCCTCGATCCCGGCGTCCGCCTGCGCGCGGGGGGCGCCGGCCTCCTCGCGTTCCTTCCATTCCTCATGCTTACACCACCCTTCCTCGTGGTCTCGACTTCATCCGGCCCCTCGCGGAGCCGGCCGTGTCGCGCTCCCTATAGCCCTCCGAGTAGCCCCGGAGGAACTCGTCGTAGATCCTTCCGACCTTCTCGCCGGGCCTCGCGCCCGGCCAAATCTCGTCAAGCGCGGGCTCCCTCCGGAGGACTCCCGCCGCCGCGTCCTCGCGCCCCGCGCCCAGGCCGTCCCAGAACGCCCTGCCGAGGTCGGCCGAGACCCTCCTGCCCGAGCCCTTCCGCCCTCCGGGCCCGTCCTCTTCCGGAACCTCGTCGGCCACGCCCGCATCGTCGCCCTTGACGACCTCCTCCATGTCGCCGGGGCTCGGCAGCCTCGCCGCCGGGTCCGTGCCGACGTCGCGCACCTTCGTCGGGAACTCGCAGTCGACGCGCCTGCGCCCGTCCCTGTAGTCCACGTCGAGCTGGGAGTAGATGCAGGGGACGCAGCCCTCGACGTTCACGACCTCGCCCCTCAGCGCCGGGCACTCCCTGACGTGGTCGTTGCCGTCCAGGATGTTGTCCTCGGCGGCGCGGTCCCCGGGCTGCGGATTGATGTCGCCCGTCGTCGACGGCGCGGGCGGGCGCTTCGTCTTGACGTTGAAGTCGTCGGTGTCCTTCGCCGGCCTGACCTTGGCCCTGCCGGGGTTTATGTCCTCGACCGAGGTCTGCGCCACGGCCTTCCTCGCGGCCTTCGCCATGCCCCGCCTCTCGCGCATCCAGTCCGCCACCGGCTGCCCGTCGCGCCTGATCGGCATGGTCACGGAGATCCTCTCGCGCGAATCTGCCGGCCTCTCGTCCAGCACGGCGTACGTCGCCATGCTCTCCGCCGAGGGGTCGGCCTGCTCGTCGCAAATCCATGAAATCTCAAAGAACTGCGTGCCGTAGTTGTACTCGTAGGCAAGCACCGGCCTGCCCGCCCTGTCCTCGAACAGCTCGCCCTTGTGGCTGCGGATGTGCGAGCAGTACTGGCGGTCGAACTCGGCCCAGTTTCCGCACACAGAGCAGCTACTTCCGGCTATATCTGCCCCCATGCTAACCTTGAACAAGGCCTTCTTGGAGATCGCCGCCGCGGTCTTCGGATAACGGTCCGCATCCACCTCGACGCCGAGCTTCACCCAGACGTCCGAGTCCTCGTGCTCGGTGTGCTCCAGCCTGGGGACGAAGCCCTCGCCGATCGGGTCGTCGTATATCCCGGCCCATACGATCCGGCCCCGGGGGTCCGCCCAGGGGCCGTTGTCGTGGTTGACGTAGTTCGGCTTGCCGATGAAGGTCCTGTAGCCGTACCTGTCGTTGTGCGCGGGGAGTCCGTCGTACCTGCCGTAGAGCTCCGCCGCCGACCAGTAGTCGAAGTTGTCGTTGCAGCGGTTCGAGATCGCCCGCATGAACGAGTACAGCTTGCCCGGCACCGCCTCGACGCCGTTCGGCAGCTCGACCCCGGCCGTCTTCTGGCCGGAGGCGAACGCCGTCTTCGGTACTATGAGGCTTGGCCGCGCCTGGACGACGGCGAACTTTCTAAGAATGAGAATGCCCCCCTAAAATTTTTACGCCCCTCCTACTCTTATATGCCCTGAGGGGCCGTTCCAGCGGGCAGGAATTCAGGGACGCCCGCCATGGCCGGGATTCAACCGGCGGCCCGGGAGCGGCTGTCCGCCACGGGCGTCCCCGCCCATAACCCCCGCCGAGGCCTCTCCGGCGTGTCGGAGGGGGAGGAGTCAACTATCAGTTTTCTGTCAATTTTCTCATTATTGATAGTTCCAGACGCCTCAATCCCGCTGGCAGAGCGGAATCGCAAAACGCAGATTACGCCGACGCCTCGACCAGGTAGTTGCGCGACCACGCCGTCCCGGCCGCCATGGGCCTGTACCTGTCCGGAGCCGGGGGGTTGCCGCCCCACCACTCCATCCAGGCCATCGCGAACTCGCCGAGCGGCGCGCCGTCGTACGAGAGCGTTTGCCCCTCGTTCTGCTCCATGGCGAAGTCCGGCTGGGCGAGCCCTGCTCCCGACTGCGTTACCCTAACCGTCCCGTTGCCCGCGAACTCGACCCAGTCCGGCACGAACTGGTTCAGCTCGTCCCACGTCTGCCATTGCTCGCCGGAGAGCGGCGGGAAGTCGCGCTCGACGTAGACCTTCGGGCCGCCCGTCCACGGGGTCCCGTACTTCCTCCAGCGCGCGAAACCGAGCGGGAACTTGAAACGAACGGCTGGCTCCGAAAACCATCCGTCCCTCAAAATTTTTAACGATACGTCGAAAAGCAAGGCCGGACCCTTCAGCCGCCACGACTTCGTCACCCGGTACCACCCGCCGACGTCATACACGCTGGAGAACACGCCGCAGAG
>JAFMAW010000077.1 GCA_029784795.1 Nitrososphaerota archaeon
GTCTCGGTCCCAGTCTCGGTCCCAGTCTCGGTCCCAGTCTCGATCCCAGTCTCGATCCCGGCCTCGATCCCGGCCTCGATCCGACGTCGAGAGGCTCGTCGACGCCCTGATCGCCTGGGAGCTCGAGCGCGGCATTAACGGAAATCTCCGCCCTTTTCGACGGCCGCCCTTGCCTACGATTCGGCCGAAGCGTTAATCGAATGGTATTCGGAAGGTGCACCGTCGCCATGGCCACTGATCTTGCCTACGTGTTCTGGCACTGGCCCCGCCCGGGGGTTACAGTGGGCGTGTACAAGAGGAAGCTGGGTTCCTTCCAGTCATCCCTGAGGGCCGGAAGGCCTGACCTGGTCGCCGACCTCCTGTCCTACCGCGTGGACTCTCTCCCATGGGGCCCTCGAGACTCCCCGCTCTTCGAGGACTGGTACCTGGTGGAAGGCTTCTCGGCTCTTGGCTCTCTCAACGACGCCGCCGTCACGGGCAGTACCAAGCGCTTCCACGACTCGGTGGCCGGGGACTATCTTAAGGGCGCCGGCGGGGTCTTCAAACGGGTGCTGGGGGGCATCCCCTTACGCGAGGCGAGATATGCCACATGGATCGAGAAGACCATGGGGACACCCTACCAGTCGTACTATGAGGAGGTGAAGGAATTGCTCGGGGAGACGAAGTCAGACCTCTGGCGGAGGCAGATGGTCCTGGGACCCTCGCCCCAGTTCTGTGTGCACAGCATCGAGCCCCTCGACTTCCCGGAGAACTTCCGTCCTTTCGGGGCGAAAATCAGGGCCGTGGTCAATCCGCCCCCCTGAAAGCCGAGGCCCCCGAGCTACCGCTCACGGTTCATCTGAGCGGCGGCATCTGGTGGAAGAGGTTCGTCACGCGTGGTCGAAAGAGGAGATATTCATATCTCCTCTCCGTCGCAAAGGGAAGCTCCCCGAAGGTCCTGCAAGGAACAAGGTACGAGCTTCGCTCGTCGCCATTCGGTGAGGTTGCCGCGAAACTGGACGAGAGGTTGAAGGACTTCATCAGTCGGTGCCATTTGAGCTACGCCTTCGGATTCGATGACCCGGTCAGGAAGTCACGGCGACCATTTGCTCGGAAGTGCCGCCGTCCGTCGGACTAGGGGCATCGCCACGATGGTAGTAGCGCTTGGCGATGGCCATGACCTTTTCTAGATTCGAGAGCAGAGTGGACAATCTTTCTCGTCCATCTCCATCCTGAAGGCCTCGGGCCTTCTCCAGGTACATCCTCACGTTTTCCTTGTTGCCCCTGTACAGCTCGATTCTGGCCGCGGTCTCGTAATCGACTATCGCCGTTGTCCTGTCGCCCCTCTCTATAGCTTCCGCTGCATTCTGAACCTGCAGCTCTGTCGCCCCTATCAGGGCGATCTGCTCTTCAGGTTTGAGGTACACAAGGTAGCTCATGGCGTAGTGCAGCTCTTCGTCTCCCTGACATAGGATTGAAAGCGAGTCCTGAGCAGCAGTCGTCGGCTCCGTCTTGGCCGCAGCCTTCCCACGTCGAAACAGTTTCATCGTCGTTCGCGCCTCACTTCCCAGCCACCTGCGAGAATATCCTGAGGTCTCTGAGGTCGCCTTTGCCTGGTTGCAATATCGTGGCAAGCTCTCTGAACCATCTCTCGGGGGCATAGGCGCCCTCTTGCCAGTAACCGACGCCGAACCCGAAGACTCGGTTGTTTTTGTAGGCGGGAGAACCGACAATCTCTGGATACATCGATGAAATATGCTGCATGGACGGTCTCACCATGGTAAACACCATGACGTCCGCGTCGCCCATCTTGTTGCCAATCCACTCTCTTGATGTTTCGGCGCTGCCGCACGCTCCCGAATCTTGGGTCACGACTCTCGACCCTAGACGTGAGATTTCGTGGGCCACCCAAGAGTTCCCGCCTGTCACGAACTGGTACCCTTGGAAGTCGGTGAACCAGAGGACCTTGCGGCTGTCAGATTTCATCTCAGAGGCGGTGCGGTCTACGTCTTCGCGGATTTTGTCGATTGTGCGGCGCGCTTCGTCCTCGACCCCGAAGAAGCAGCCGATGAACTCCATCCACCTTATCCTCTCGAAGAGACTCGGCTCGTACCAGGCGTCGATGGTCGCGTAAGGCAGGTTGTAGTGGCGCAACGCTCCTGCCAGAGATGGATTGTCGTGGGGGTACGCGAAGGTGAAGATGACGTCATACTGCATGCTTCTCAGCGCCCGCAGGTTTTCTGCGTTCTGTATCTGGCCGCTCCTGAATCTGCCAACGAGGTCAGGCAGCACCAAGTGTGCCTCCTGGGCGTTGACGATTCCTACAAACCTGTCCAGGATTCGGACCGAATCGTTGAGCCGAAGCGCGAACGCGAGCGTTATTGGCGAGCTTGCGACAGCCCTGTCTATGGGCCGGCGCAAAATCAGATCTGCTTTCCTTCCTGACGGCTCGGATTTCGTATAAAGAAGAATCCGTCTACCCAGCGCGTCTGTCAGGTTCAAGCTCCCGTCCTGATTAGGCTCCGCTAAGAAGTTGGCCATCCCTATCACCAAAAAGGACGAAGTAGGTTTACCCTACTTCGCTCCATGGGTTGACTTCAGGTGCTCGGAGAGTTCTGGCGCGCTCTTGAAGGTGACGCCGCAGCAGGTCAGCCTGTCCTGCCCGTGAATGGTCTCGACGTGCTTCGCGTACGCTCCAGCTTCCCTGAAGTTGACCCCGCAACAGCTGAGTTGAGTCGCTTTTGCCGGCATTTCTTTTTCACCGAAACTCTAGACATCCACCCGCTTTTGACCTCGTCGTGTAATTTGTAACAATCTGTGTTATCGTGGAGACCCATCTTGTAAGGGGTATCCGACAGGACACGGCGCGTCACAGGCAGAGGAAGTGCTGGAAGCACTCTGAGACGGGTTTATGACGCGCGGAACGCAGAAATAACGACCCTTGGCCCTTAGGCGACCGGCTTGGCCCAGGCGCGGAAGAGTGTAATCAGGTCCTTCAGGTTGGACGAATCGGTCCTCCAGAGGCTCGAAGAGGAGGCGAAGCGAAGGAACGTCAGCACCAACACGTTGATGAACCAAATCGCGTCTGGGTTCGTGAACTTCGACAGATACTTCGAGAAACTCGGATTGATGAAGATCGCTCACCCCACCTTCAGTCACCTCCTGCAGTCAGCTTCCGAGGAGGAGATTGTCAACGCCGGGAGGAATGCTGGAAAGGACGTGCCGAAGGCCATAATCTCGGCCAAACAGGGCTCCATGACCCTGCATACAGCGATAGACTTCCTGAGGATGATGGGGGACTACGCGAACCTCTACAAGTACAGCGAAATCGGAGAGGGAGGGGTGAGGACGCTGACCTTGATGCACGAGTTAGGCCCGAAAGGCTCCCTGTTCCTGATGCACTATGCGGGAGGGGTCCTCGAGCAGGTCGGCATAAGAGCCAAGTATTCCTCGACCGACCATTCGGTCACCATCGAGTTCTGAAGTTCGGTCAGGAAGTTTCTCAGGTTACACTTTGTTATATTATGCTACGGTTTACACGTCCTCATAATATACGAAGTTCTGGACGTCCACTACGAAGATAATTGGCCAAAGGTAAAATCGCAATCTCGAACGTCATCTTCGCATCTGTCACAATAATCCTCCTGGTGATTGCCGCCGGTGGATTCGCTCTGTACACAACCAAGCAGGGCGCCGTCACGACCACAACGGCCACATCGGTCGAAACTACCACGCTGACGTCGAACCGGTCAGTCTGGTTCGAAACGGGCGGTCTCTATAACGGGCAGGTCGTGACATTCGTCTATCCGCGTCAATACGCCTGCACACCCAGCCTGCTGACCTTCTTCCCCAACCAGACGGCTGCAGCATCCCAGACGAGCTGTGAAGTGGGCGCTGGCAACGGCAACGCTGAGGCGGGGGCCGTTCCGCTGTGGGTCGTCGTCCCTGCGTACGCAGGACTATCCGTATTCGGCGTCAAAGCCCTGGGCGCTTCTCCGCAGGGGTATCCAGTCTTCGACAACCAAACGATAATCACCGATTGTGGCGCGAGCGGGACGCCCTCCGGCTGCCCCGACCACCCCCTGCTCCTGTACTCTCCGTTCTTCACAGCCGTGGAACAGCACCTCGGCATTACAAACGGCTACGGCGGCCTCCCTGAAGGGGTCTTGCCCACTCCGGCCCACGACCACCTGATAAACTGCTGCTTCCAGGTCATCCCCTGGTACACCGTCGTCGTCCTGAACTTCGATCCCAACATCCAGCCGAACCCTGTCACTGGGCAGTGCTCGGAAATCGTGCCTTCGTCCCTCGCCAACGCCACAGCCGACTGCCTCAACAACTATTCAGCGCTGGTCAACGCTCTGACGACTCATAACTCCGCAATCTCCCAGATAGACGCCAACAACCCCATCTGGCAGACGCTCGGAGGGCCGACCACTCAGGTGGTAGTCCCCGGCGCAGCTACGGCGGTCCAACTCAACAACGCCAACACGAACCTCTTCGAGCACTTCACGGTGAACTCGACCAACTTCTATCTCCAATACAAAGGATGAGTCACGGTGGTCTGACCAGAACCACGTGTCCTCATCCTCCCCGGTTTTGTACTAGGATTCCACTGGGGATTTCAGGGTAATCTCTTACCTGACCTTTGATTCGCTGTCGATTGGAGGTCGAAATTGAACGCTGAGCGCAGCAGGGATGGTCCTTCACGTTCGCCCAAGCTGGTTTGTACTCTTACCTCTGTTCTTACCACACATCGATAGAGGCGACCGCCCCCGCCAGGGGCAGGAATAGGGTGACCGAGAGAATCGGCCAGCTCATGTGAGCCTCAGCCCCATCAGCACCACCCCCAGGACGGCGAAGAAGAAGAACCAGAGCGCGTAGTCCTTGAGGAACCCGGTCTGGAAGGTCCGCAG
>JAFMAW010000078.1 GCA_029784795.1 Nitrososphaerota archaeon
GGTGTGCCGCAGACGGTGATCAACGCCGGGGCCGGGATGGTCGTCGGCGCGGTCCCCTCTAACGGGATAAAGTCGAAGATCGAGACGCTCGTCAACCACGCCTAGGGCGCAACTTCTCTCCGCGGCTGACTAGACGGACCTGGGCGTCTGCATCCTCTCCCACGCTGGGCGCCGCGTCGACCGCGGTACCAGGCTCAGGGGGCCGAGCTCTTGACCCTGGCCTCGACGAACATCAGGGCCGCGGCGAAGACGATGACCCCGAAGATCGCCAGGGCGAAGGCGAGGTGCGTGGTGGCGACGAGCGGGGCGAGGCCTGAAGCGATGACCCCGCCGCCGATCACGACCTGGATCGGTATCATCACTATCGCGAGGAGCATCAGCTTGGACGGGAGGGACGGCCTCGGCTTCACCCTCCAGACCTTGACCGTGGCGTAGAGGATGACCACCCCTATGACCACGCTCAGCATCCTGTGCATGTACTCGATCAGGGTCGCGTAGTGGGTGAAGGACGGGATGAGCGTGCCGTTGCAGAGGGGCCAGCTGGCCCCGAGCCCGGTCCCGCAACCTGCGCCGAAGTCACCCACCGTGACATAGGCCCCCCAGACGCTGAGGATGTAGGTGGCGATGGCTGCCGCGTACACCCAGTGCCTCGCATTGGGCAAAAGAACTCGGACGCCGCGCCCTCCGAGCGTAGTTAAGACTTTCTGGGAGGGATTGGCCCTCCAACACCGGCCCCCCGTCAACGGTTTTAATTGGCGCGGAGGGGGCCGGGGGCAGATGGACCTGGAAGAGAGGCTCGCTTTGATCAAGGGGGTCGGGGAGGAGGTCATCACCGAGGGGGAGCTGAGGGCGCTCCTCCAGGCGAACGACCACCCGACGGCATACGACGGCTTCGAGCCCAGCGGCCTGGCACACCTGCCGTTCGGTGTCCTCAGGCCGATACTCGTCGAAGACATGCTGAAGGCAGGGGTCCGCATGAAGCTCTGGATCGCGGACTGGTTCGCCTGGGTCAACAACAAGATGGGCGGCGACCTGGAGCGCATCCAGGACGTCGGCAGGTACTTCGTGGAGGTCTGGAAGGCGGCGGGGGTCGACATGGACAAGGTCGACGTCCTCTGGACCAGCGACGCGGCCAGGAACGAGGAGTACTGGAAGAAGGTGGTCACCGTGGCACAGAACTTCACTCTCGCCCGGGCCCAGAGGGCCCTCACCATCGCAGGGAGGACGTCCAAGGAGGCGGTGCAGGCGGCCCAGCTCCTCTACCCCATGATGCAGGTGGCCGACATCTTCTGGCTCGACGTCGACATCTGCCAGCTGGGTCTCGACCAGCGGCGCGCCAACATATTGGCCAGGGAGATAGCGGAGAAGCTGAAGTGGAAGAAGCCGGTCGCGGTCCACCACCACATGCTCATCGGGCTCCAGGGGAAGAAGGAGCCTGAAGGGTTCGACGAAAACGGGGCTCTGGACTCTGAGATCGCCAGCAAGATGAGCAAGAGCAAGCCCGAAAGCTCGATCTTCGTCCACGACGGAACTGAGCTGATACGCAGCAAGGTGAACTCGGCCTACTGCCCGCCGAAGGTGGTGGCAGGGAACGCCCTGATGGACTACTCCAGGTACATAATCTTCCGGAAGCAGAAAGCCCTCAGGATAGAGAGGCCCGAGAAGTACGGCGGGACGGTGGAGTTCGCCTCCTACCGGGAGCTGGAGGACGCCTACGCCGGAGGCCTGCTGCATCCTGCGGACCTGAAGAAGGGAGTGGCCGAGGCCCTCGACGCGATCATCGCGCCGATCAGAGACCACTTCGAGAAGGACCCCGCGGCCCGGAGGCTCTACGAGTCGGTCAGGTCCGCGGAGACCACCAGGTAGGCCGGCCTTCCCTTGGCGCCGCGCCGCGCGAGGACGGCCTTCGTCGCAGACGCCATGCTCGGGTCCCTGGCGAGGAAGCTCAGGGCACTGGGGTTCGACACGTCCTACTACAGGAGCGGGGGAGACGCCCAGCTGGTGGACCTTGCGGCCAGTGAGGGAAGGGTGATCCTGACCTCCGACCGCGGGCTTGCGACCCTGGCCCGGGTGAAAGGCACCCCGGCGATGCTCCTCACAGGGGACAGCGACGGCGCGAGGCTGTCCGAGGTGTCGGCAGCTGCGGGACCGCTGGGGATATCGCTGGCTAGGGGCGACCCCCTCTGCTCCCTGTGCGGGGGGGAGCTGGACAGGGTGGCGAAGGCCGAGGTATCGGGGCAGGTCCCTCCGGCCGTCCAGCGGAGCCACAGGCTCTTCTACAGGTGCTCCGCCTGCGGCAAGGTCTACTGGAGGGGGAGCCACTGGAAAAAGTTAAGGTCGCTCGCGGGCCGCCTCGGTCAGAAGCAGCTTGCCCCTTACACTGGTTGAAGGGAGGAGGGCGGTCGCCCTGGCGAGGGAGACCCTGGAGGCGCACGTCAGAGGGCTCACCGCCTCGGAGGGGCCGCCTGACTCGGGGGTCCTCAGAGAGAAGCGCGGGGTGTTCGTCACCCTCAGCACCGAGCTGGGGGGTGCGAAGGCGTTGCGGGGTTGCATAGGCTACCCAGAGCCGATCAAGGAGCTGGGCCAGGCCATAAGGGACGTGACCGTCTATGCGGCGGAGGACCCACGCTTCCCGTCCCCTGTCGCCGCCGATGAGCTGAGGAGCATAGCGGTGGAGGTCAGCGTCCTGACGGTCCCCAGGGACCTCTCCGCGCCAGTCCGCAGGGACCTACCCTCCAAGATCAGGGTGGGGGTGGATGGCCTGGTCATCTCCAACCGCTACGCCAGCGGGCTCCTCCTCCCGCAGGTCGCCACCGAGCAGGGATGGGACCGGGAGACCTTCCTCTCGGAGGCCTGCGCCAAGGCTGGCCTCTCCATGGACGCCTGGCTGGAGGAAGGGACCAGGGTCCAGGTCTTCCAGGCGGAGATATTCGCGGAAACGTCGCCGGGCGGTAAGGTCGTAAGAAGGCTGGAACCAGCGACCTAGGGATGAGGGTCTACATAGGCTGCTTCGGCTCAGGCCTCGGCCACGCCAGCAGGATGCTCGAGGTCGCCGGGGAGCTCTCGGCCCGGGGCTCGACCATAGAGTTCTCGTCCTCGGGGGAGGCGGCGGAGCCAGGGGGTACAGGTGCAACAAGCTCCCGCTGGCCGACGTGCGCTACTCCGAGAACGGCGAGTTCCTCGTAAAGGAGACGCTGCTCGACTCATTCTCCATCATGGCGAAGTCCTACGGGCAGCTGGCGGACGAGCTCAAGAACATCGGGAGGTTCGCGCCGGACGTGGTCCTCAGCGACTCCGCGCTGCCGACGGTCCTCGCCGGCAAGATACTGCGCGTCCCAGCCTTCACCGTCCTGAACCAGCTCAACCTTACGAGCTCCCACGCGAGGGCGGGGGCCCTATCCAGGCTGCTCTCGGTAGGGACATCCACCGGCATGGGGAGGCTGTGGAAGTTCAGCGACGGCGTGTTTCTCCCCGACCTCCCCCCTCCATACACCATCAGCGAGAAGAACCTGTGGGGGAGCAGCGTGGCCAAGACACGCTACGTTGGCTTCATCTCACCCACCGGCGGGGAGAACCCCGACGGGCCCGGGCTGGAATTCGCCCAGGACGGCCGGACGAGGGTGTTCTGGCAGGTCTCCGGGCCTCCGATGACCAGGCTCCCGTTCCTCCGCAAGGCCCTCGAGTTCGCGAAGGAGCTGAGAGAAAGGTTCGTCTTCGTGGTCTCCGGGGGGGACCCTACCGGGAGCGCGGCGGCTGTCCGGACTCCGGGAGGCTGGTTCTACGAATGGTGCGGGAACGCCGGCTTCTATTTCCGCAACTGCGACGTAGTGGTGTCGAGGGCTGGGCACGGGACCGTCGGCCAGGCGATACTCTCGAAGAAGCCGTCCCTCCTCGTCCCGATCCCGAAGCAGCCCGAGCAGGAGGGGAACGCGGACAAGGCTGCGAGGCTGGGGGTCTCGCTCGTCGTGAGCCAAGACGACCTAACCCTCGGCGCCCTCGAGGAGTCTCTCTCCAGGCTGGCCGGCGAGGGGTACCGCGCGCGGGCGGCCGAACTGGGCGACCTGGCTGGCGGGTACGACTCCAGGTCTGCCATAGTGGACGCGCTCGAGGCTGCGGCTAGGAAAGGCCGTCGAGGACTTCGCTGACGTCTGCCCTCCTCCCGCCGAACGACTTCGACCGCGCCTTCGTGGTTCCTCCTTTGCCCCAGCCGAGGGCCGACTCCCTAGCTTCGAGGTCTAGGCCCCTGAACTCCGAGTCGAACCACTCCTCCGAGAGGAGGTAGAGGGGCATAGCCACCCCGCTCTCCGGGGGCCAGTCCGCCAGCGCTTTCTTTGCCGTGAGGCCGCAGAAGACCGGGCCGTCCGCCTCGGACGCGAACCCGCGCAGCAGCCGGGCCGCCGGCCCTCCTTCGATCGCCGTCAGGCTCAGCCCCCGGGGGTCTGAGCGGAACGAGAGCTCCGAATAGAGCCGGGCGGCGGCGAGGAGCCCCTCGTCGTCCTCCACCGCGTGGACGAGGCGGACCCTGTATCCCATGAGCACCGCCTGCCATGCCATGACTGAGCTGTGCTTCCCTCCTGAGACCAGGCAGGACGCTCGGTCTCTGCCTGTCGGGATGCCCCCCGGGCCCCGGGACAGTTCCACCCCAGCCGCGCCGCCGGAGGCGTCCACGGCGACCCTGAACGTCGTCCGCGGAGGCTGAGGCGACGCCCGTGCGCCCTTCGCGGCGTCAAGTAGATGAGACGTGACTGCCCCTGCAATGTCAGATGCCGCCGGACCACCGGCTGACTCTGCCTCGACTCCGAAC
>JAFMAW010000079.1 GCA_029784795.1 Nitrososphaerota archaeon
ACCGACGTGTCATACTACAACGCCCAGGCGGTCCGCTACCTCCTCGGCGGCGTCGACCCCTACGGAGCTGCCTACTCGGTCCCGAGCAGCCTGGCCACCCCCGGGGCCGCCGACGTCTTCGCGTACCTCCCAGGTGTCTTCGCGTTCATAGCCCCGGCCGGCGCGGTCGGCACCCCTGCGCTGGGGATGGTGGCGTCCGACCTTGTCGTCGCCCTTTCGCTCTGGCTCCTCGGCCCCAGGGGGGGGCTGCCGTCCCTGGCCTACTTCCTCTTCCCCCCCGTCATACTCTTCTCCACCTACTTCGTCAACGACTCCCTCCCGGCCATCGCCTTCGTCGCCCTGGCCATCTTGGCCGAGTCCAGGGGGAGGCCGCGGGCCGCGGCGGTCCTCTGGGGGCTGGCCTTCGGGACAAGCGTCGAGGCCTGGCTGGCCTTCCCCTTCTACGCGGCATACTCCGTCCGGAGGCGCCGGGCCCTCCCCCCGCTGATCTCCGTCCTGACCGCGGCTGCCGTCGTCCTCCCGTTCTTAGCATGGGGACCGGCGGCGTTCGTCAGGGACACCGTGCTGTTCCAGTTCCAGAGGTCCCCGCTCCCTCTCTTCTACTCCGGCCCCTTCGGGCTCAGCCTGAACCCCAGCCTCCAGGGGGTCCTGGCGTCCATGGGCGAACCCGCCCCCCTTGCCCTCAGGGGGGCCCTGGTCCTGGCGGCGCTGGCGCTGCTCCTGTGGCGCTCCGACGGGACGCTGAAGTCGCTGGCCCTGGGGACGGCGGGCTTCACCGCCGCCTCCCTCTTCCTCCTCCCGGGGGTCGCGTTCTGGAGCTACTTCGAGCTCCCGCTGATGCTCCTGGCCGCCTGGTACGCGCTGCGCCCTGCAGGCGACGGGGGAGCCCCGCCCAGGCCGCCAATCCTTAAAGAGCCGAGATAGAGGTCGCGACTCCCCTATGAGCGACGGCACCATGCGGATGTACAAGCTGGTGGCCTGGGTCTCGCTTGCCGTCATTGCCGTCGTGGTGGTTTACGGGACGATCAGGTCGCTCTCCATCACGGGGGAGCCCATCGGCAAGGCCCTGGTCGACGTCTACTTCCCCTTCCCCCCCTACTTCGCGCAGCCGATAACCTACTTCAGCGTCGCCTGCGTGGCGCTATTCTACAGCGGTCTGAGGATCTGGGAGGACAGGGTGTCGAAGCTCCCCCACTGGCTCCTCATGCTCCTCCAGCTCCTCGGCTTCGTGGTCGCCTTCTCCGCCGCCTACGAGGTCATGTACAACTTCATGGTGTGGGGCTCCCTCTTCGTCATCGCCTGCCAGCAGGGGGTGGCCAGCGTCACCTGCAACCCCGACACCCTGTCCACGGTCTACCCCGCCCAGTGGAGCCTGGTCTTCGCCACCAGGGCGTTCAGCTCCCTGTTCGTGATAAGCGGGTACTCGGTCTACTACCTCAGGAAGTTCTCGCGGTCCGGGTCTATCTAGCCTGGGTCTGGAGGGGCTTCACGGCCCCGGCGTAGAGCAGGAACAGGTGGACCACCGCTAGCACAGCGAACAGCCCCAGTGCGGAGGCCGCCAGGACGGAGAAGTCCCCCGCGAGGAGCGGGACCCAGGCGTAGACCTGGTAGGCGGATATCAGAAGCCCCAGGACGGCCGTCGAGGCCGCCCAGGAGAAGGTGATCTTCCAGGCGGGCCTGAACTTCAGGAGCAGCCCGGACAGGGCGCAGGCGACCACCGGCCAGGCCATGTGGACCGACCCTCCCTCGACCCCTATCGCGACCCAGACCGCGGCGACGACCCAGAAGAGGTAGGCGGCGTAGTTGTTCAGGAAGGCTCGGACGTCGGGCATCTGAGGGGGCGCCTCCGGCACTTGTTATAAATCGTCCGCCGGCCGCGGCGTGAGGCCCCCTGGGCCGCCAGGCTGGGCAGGCCAGACCGCCCGTCCGGCCGAGGTAGCCTTATTTGCCGAAGGGGGACCGCTCGTCATATCTCCATGTCCGCCCAGACCCAGGCACAGACCACCGGCCTCGCAGAGAAGCTGGCCGCGCTGACCAGGCCGGTGATGGAGGCGGACGAGTCCCTGCTCGCCTCCGCGGCCTACGACGGGGACAGGCGGAAGGCGATACTGAAGCTCTACGACCAGAAGGCGGGGAGGTTCTGGCTCTGGGAGGACAACACCGGCCACCGCCCCTACTGCTTCACCAGGCTCCCCATGGAGGAGCTTTCGGCGGTCAGGGCCCGCAAGGACGTGGTGGAGATCGTCGAGGAGGAGAAGCTCGACCTGCTCACTGACTCGAAGGCGAGGCTGAGGAAGATAGTCACCACCGACCCCCTCGCCATCGGCGGGGGGAACGACAGCATCCGCGACCAGATCAAGGCATGGGAGGCGGACATCAAGTACTACGAGAACTACGCCTACGACCTCGGGCTCCGGATGGGGACCTACTACAGGGTGGCAGGGGGGAAGGTGGTCCCTGTCAAGCACCCGGCCCCCGAGACGGTCACCCGGTCCCTGGAAGAGGTCGCGCGCCGGGACCCCAAGGAGTTCCAGCCCTACCTGGAGGAGTGGGCAGAGCTGCTGTCAGAGCCCCTGGCGGACTTCCGCAGGGCCGCCCTGGACATAGAGGTGGCCAACGAGTCGGGGAGGCTCCCCGACGTCGAGGATCCGAAGCGGCCGGTCATAGCAGTCTCCTTCGTGAACGACCACGAAAGGCTGGTCTACGTCCTGAGGTCGGGGAAGGGGACCGAAGGGCTGGACGCCGCCGGCTTCGCCTACGCTGTCTTCGAAAATGAGGAGGACCTGCTCCGGGCCGTCTTCGCCAAGATCATGGACTACCCGGTCCTCGTGACTTTCAACGGCGACGACTTCGACCTGCGTTACCTCCAGCACAGGGCGGAGCGCCTGGGCATAGCGGAGGAGGAGGACCCCATCCAGCTCGAGCGGGTGGCGGCGTCGCTCAAGCACGGGATACACATCGACCTCTACCAGTTCTTCAGGAACAGGTCGATCCAGGTGTACGCCTTCGGCAACAAGTACGCCGAGCACACCCTCAACGGCATATCCGAGGCCCTCCTCAACAGGTCCAAGATAGAGTTCGAGGGGGAGGTGGGGGACCTCCCACTGGCCGAGCTCGCGAAGTATTGCCTGAACGACTCGCAGCTGACCTACGACCTCACGTCCATGGGGGGGTCGGTGGTCATGAAGCTCCTGCAGGTGATCTCGAGGATAGGGAAGATGCCCATGAACGACGTCTCCAGGCTCGGGGTCTCCAACTGGATCAGGAGCATGCTCTTCTACGAGCACAGGAAGATAGGGGCCCTCATCCCGAGGCAGGACGAGCTGACCGAGAAGGGGGGAGCGTCTTCCCAGGCCATAATCAAGGGGAAGAAGTACAAGGGGGGGTTCGTGATCGAGCCGAAGCCCGGGGTCTACTTCGACGTGTCCGTCCTCGACTTCGCCAGCCTGTACCCTAGCCTCATCAAGGTCCACAACCTGTCCTACGAGACCGTCAACTGCACCCACCCGGAGTGCCGGGCCAACAAGATACCCGACACGTCATCCTGGGAGTGCACCAGGAGGAAGGGGATCGTGAGCCTCGTCACCGGGTCGCTGAGGGACCTCAGGGTGGCGCACTACAAGCCTCTCACCAGAGACCAGAGCCTGTCCAAGGACGACCGCGACCTGTACAACGTGGTCTCCCAGGGGCTGAAGGTCTTCCTCAACGCGTGCTTCACCGGGGACACCTTCGTGGTCACCCCCCGGGGCGTCAGGAACATCAAGGAGATGAAGGTCGGGGACGAGGTCGTCAACGTAAATCCGAAGACACTGGAGGCGGAGGTCGACAAGGTCGTCGAAGTCCAGGCCTTCGCCTACGCCGGGGACCTCGTACACTTCAAGGACTCGGGTTTCGTGGACCTGATGGTCACCCCCAACCACAGGATGCTCACGGCGGACCGCCGCACCCCCCGGGGTTCCCCCGCCCTGTTCAGGACGGCCGAGGAAGTCGCCCGGCTGCCCAACATGTCCATACCGAAGCTGAAGGGCGGGGTCGAAGACCAGGCCCCTCAGCCCAAGGTGACGCTGCTCGACGCCGCGAAGCGGCTGGGGGCTTCCGCCAGCGTCCATCCTCCGGACCGAGAGCGGCTCGCCGACTGGCTCAGGACCCTCCCTGCAGCCCAGCGGAAGAAGCTAGGAGAGCACGGAGAGGCCTGCGAGGGCCGGGGGAGGGGGCGGCAGAGGCTCGGGCCGCACTGCAGGATCCCCGCCGGCTCCCTCGCCGACGAGGACGTGGACGCGATCCGGTCGTGCGGAGGCACCGTGCTGGTGGAGGAGCCCGGCCCCTCGATGATCCCGGTCAGCTTCGACGGGGTGGACTTCGCGTCGCTCTGCGGACGGTACGTCGGCGGAGGGTCGCAGCGTGCAGACCGGCCGGGGGTGCACCAGGACGGGGGGGACCGGGGCGGAGCCGCGTCGTTCGTAGTCTCCCAGGGGGGAGGGGGCCCCGGAGGGCTCGCCTTTGGGGGGGACGCAGGGCAGCTGCTCGAAAGGCTCGGCCTCCCCCTGGTCATGGAAGACAGCGAAAGTGGGCGCATCTGGGTCGCGAGCCCGGTACTCCGCGAGTGGATGGTCGAGCACTGCCAGGGCGGCGGGGCGAAGGCCCCGGCTGCGGCCAAAGAGTGAGGCGGGTCTTCCCGGTGAAGCATCCCGGTCTGGACCGCGCCGCGGCTTCCGGCCGGATCAGGCTGGCCCGATGAACCCGCACCTGGACGCGCTGCTGGCCAGAACCG
>JAFMAW010000007.1 GCA_029784795.1 Nitrososphaerota archaeon
GGTATCCCCGGCCCCGAACAGCCCCTGCACTGTGGTCATCCTGTTGTACCCCCAGAAGCACTCCTTCGGCGAAAGGTCGGCCGGTCCGCTGACCCAGGCTCCCGAACAGGTCGCATGCGAGCCCATGATGTACGGCTCAGACGGGAGCAGCTCGGACGGACGAACCTTTGGGTCGATGTTCTGTGACGCCCACACTATGGTCTGGCTCATGGTCATGTCGAGGAAGTCCTCCTGGCCGAGCTCTTCCTTTTCCCTGGTGTCGAGGATCTTCTGTGTGGATGTAGATAGGGCTCCGTCCCGCCCTGATCTCCCGGAGCATCGCGTCGTTCCTCAGGCAGGTCGGGAAGGGTTTGGCGTCCACGTAGTCCCCGTAGAGCGCGCGCTGCTCCTCCTTGTACTTCATCTCGTAGTCCTCGCCGTAGGCGTTGGATGCCTTCGCCTTCAGCGCCGGGAACCACGCTCCCGCCGGACCGTACCCGTCCTTGAAGCGGGTCACCACCAGCTTGTTCTCCATCTGCGTCATCTCGGCTCCCGCCTCGACCAGCAGGGCGTAGGCCGACCCCGTGCTCCACGGAGAGTACCAGGTCCTCCCTGCCCCCTCGCCTACCGACCTGGGCCTGAACACATGGGTCGCCCCCCCGGCGCAGACTATCACCGCCTTCGCCCTGAAGACGTAGAACGCTCCGTCCCTCACTCCTATCCCGACCGCCCCCGCTATCCTTCCGCCGTCCTCCTCGTCCGTCAGGAGGTGGGTGACCATCACCCTGTTGTACACCTCCGTGGCGGACTTCGCGGCCGCCTCGGCGACTATCGGCTTGTACGACTCCCCGTGTATCAGAATCTGCCACCGCCCTTCCCGCTTGTACCTCTTCGTCTGCTCGTCGTAGACGATGGAGAGCCCCCACTCTTCGAACAGGTGCACGGTCGCGTCTACGTGCCTCGCGATGTCGAAGACGAGGTCCTCCTTCACCAGCCCCATCAGGTCGTTCCGGGTGTATCTGACGAAGTCCTCGGGAGTGTTCTCGTTCCACCGCATCCCCATGTAGCAGTTGATTGCTGAAAGACCCATGGCGACTGCGCTGCTCCTCTCTATGTGCCCCTTCTCGCCACGGTCGGGTCAGCGGGTGTCGGGCATCGCTGTCGGGGAGACCTCGAACACGAACCTGAGGTTCACCTGCGGGTCCAGGCCGTACGTGCGCCGGAGGGTCGCCGCGTCGATCCGGCAGGTGACCACCTTCGTTCCAAGGTCGACCCTGCAGCGGGGGAGGTCCACGACGAGGGAGGGCTTGGCCGCTTCTTCCATAACCGAAGATCGAACGCGGCCACAGTAAAGCAGGCGGGTTGGCGCCTTTTGACAACCCGCTCGGAGCCTCCGCCAGAGGCGTCCTTCGTTGATATGCGTCGCCCGACCCCGACGCTCCCACCGGCCCGTCAGGCCGCACAGAGGGACGGCACGCAAGCCACCCTGACCGGGAGGCCGTAAACCTGCGACGGCGTCGCCTGGGTCCCCTTCACCCCACCATTTCCCAAGATGGAACGAGCCCGGCTGGGTTCTCAAATAGCGGACGGGCAGTCAGGTGGCATTGAGAACACGAGGCGACCCTGGAGCGAAGTGCGGCCTGACCTGCCCCCGATGCGGCACCCCCTGCGAGCGGCAGCATCCCCCGGAGACGGCCGCGGTCGGGAAAAAGCTGAACCACTACCACATCACCCCCTACCCGGACTACGGTAAGCATGAGTGGAGAGCATGAAGAATGGCCCGTGGAGGCGGGCGGGGCCCAGGTCTCCGTCACTGCCCAGAAGGTCGGCGAGCACCACGGCGATGGGGATGAGGGCAGTCAGGAACCCGATGGCGGTTAGGCCCCGTCAGCAAGGACGACGTCGGACCACCTCGTGATAATCTGGTAAGGGCCTTCCGCCGGTCGGCCTGCTGGGAGGGTGGGTCACCCGGCTCCTCCCCCAGGGGGTATCAGCATATGCCCGTATAGGCGATTTTGACCCTCACCCCCCTGGCCCCCCTCACCCCCCTTTTTGGCCGAAAAAGACCCCTTTTGGGGGGTGAGGGTGGGGGTGAGGGTACCCCCAGGGTCCACGGTCAAGGGACGGGTCCCTTGGAGCCGATCTCGTCAAAAGGCGGGTGAGGGTAAGCCGGGGGTTCCCGCACGGCCCTCTCGTCCCCTGGCCCCCTTTTGCTCTCGGAAGGCCTGTCGTGGGGGGTGAAGGTAGGGGTGAGCGTCTTTTTCGGGGGGGCGAAACCCCCGCCGAACAGCTGCCGGTTTCGGGGCCGGTTCGGGCCCGGGTCCGACTTCGCCGGCGACTTCGGGGCGTATTTCGGGGCCCCCCTGAGCGTGGGGGAGGGGGGCGAACCCGGCCCCGACTGCCCCCCCTATCGTCGCTACCGTGGGGAGGGGGGGCGAAACGAGCACCGAAAGTACGCCCTGATTTCGCCACCGTGGGGAGGAGCACCGACTGTACCGGAGGTGCATTTGAGCACCGAAAAGGCAGCTATCCCCTTTCCCACGTTTCCTATAGTAGGAGACGTACCGGTACATCCCCCCTCCCGGACCCCCCTGCGGCCGCGGCGGTCTGGGTCCCCCGCACCGGCCACCAGTGTCTGCGAAAGCCGCGGGTGGCCTACAGGTAGCCGACGGGGACGTAGGCGACCTCCGTCTCCCCCACCTTCCTCCGCCCCCAGAAGTCCCTGGTCACCACGAGGCAGCGGTCGGGGTGGTAGCTCCTGAGGAACCCCCCCAGGCTCCTGCTCACCTCCGGCCTCTTGAAGCGCTGGAATTTGACCTCGACCGGGATCACGGTCCTCCCATGGGCGACGAAGTCGACCTCCGTCTTCGCGGTCGTCCGCCAGTAGCCCGTCCTGACGTGGCTCGAGAGCTGGTTCGCTACGAAGCCCTCCACCATCGCGCCTCCGTCGGCCCTTCTGCCGAGGTCCGCGAAGTTGTCCACGAGGGAGTTCCGCAGCCCTGCGTCCACGAAGTACGCCTTGGGGGCCTTCTTCAGCTCCGTCACAAGGTTCCTGTGGAAAGGCCTCACCCTCCTGATGACGTAGGTCTGCTCGAGGACGTCCAGGAGCCACGTCAGCTCTTTGAAGTAGCTTCCGACCTCGTTCGCCAGCTGGTCCACCTTGACCATGCTCCCTGCGGTGGCCGCGAGCGCCGTCATCAGGTTCCTGAACTTTATCGTGTCTGTGATCTGCAGGAAAGAGACGATGTCCCTGTCCATGTAGGTGCTGATGAGCCCCTTCAACAGCTTCTTCTTCTCTTCCTCTTCCCGCGCCAGGACCACGGCCGGGTATCCCCCGAACTTTGAGTATTCGTTAAGATGGACGAGCAGGTCCCTTGTGAAGACGTCCTCGGCCTCCTTCACGTCCAAACGAGTCCCCTCGGTGAGGAGAGAGACGACCCTGCCGTTCCACTCCGCGTACATCCTCGAGAGGCCCCTGTCCTTGTATCTGAGGAACTCGAAGAAGCTGAGAGGCAGGAGCTCGAATTCGAGCATCCTCCCCACGAGGAACTTCCCCGTCTGCCTCTTCAGTTCGAGGGACGAAGACCCGGTGACGACCATCTTCACGTTGTCGAAGAGGTCGTAGACGAGCTTGAGACTCTTGCCCAGCTCAGGGAGGTACTGCGCCTCGTCCAACAGGAGGTAGTGCCTCCCCCCGTCGACGAGCCGTCGACGGACGAAGTCCTTGGGGTTCTGGGACATGTCGTCCAGCTGCTCCCTGTCTTCGAGAGTGACGTAGACGACGTGCGCCTCGTCCACCCCTTTTTCGTCACGGAGCCATTCGGCGAGCTTCTTCAGGAGCGTCGTCTTTCCGGACTGCCTGGGCCCTTTTACTGCGAGTATCTCCCTCCTGTCGATCCAAGTCTTGAGGTCGCCCAGCAATGTCCTCTCAATGAATGTCAATTTCAACTATGTTTTCCCTAAATGGTCTTAACTCTTTCTATTCCAGGCTGGCCGACGGGCTGGCGAAGACGTACGAGTGGGCGGAGCGCAGGATAGCGTCTCGGCCATGACGCAAGCCCCCGGATGAGGCTCAACGAGCCGAGAGGTTAGGTCGCAGTACATTCCAGCACATTCCTGGGGTCCTACGCGGTAGGCAGCAGAGTCGTGACATTGCCGTCCGTGGCCGTCCCGACATTCTTGTCCCCGAGATTACAGGCATCTGCGAGAAAGCGTTCTTCTTCATGCCGCTGACGCGTTCCCCGGGGCTCGTGCTGTCCTGAACCACTGTCGCCGGGGAGGATTTGACGCCTGCTGCCTCTTCGCCCTTCGGACCGGTCGAGCTCGGCGAATGGAGTCGCACCCGACCAGGAAGGCGACCTCGGCACGAAGACCTCTACCACCCGTTGACCGGATCGCGGAGGCCGAGGCCATCCGGAGCCACGAGCCCCACCCATCCAGGAAACCATGCCGTCGTACCCCGCGTCTGGTCCCCCTAACTGGATGTCTGACTGCCTGGAGGCCGCAAAAGCAGTGATGAAGACCCACCACAGGTTCTGTACATGCGATCCCGAGTCCTTCTTCAGAGACACGACCTATGACGTGTACATACAGAGGGACCGGTGGGGCGCCTACGCCTACATCACCGTCGGAAGAGGCTCCCGCCATTTCCCCATAGGTGTCCATCCAGTGCTAGCGGAATCGGTCCCATGGAAACAGAGGGCTCTGACCGTGGTCTTCATGCACGAACTGCTGCACGCGCTGCACCCGGAATGGGGGCACGAAAGGGTAAACCCAGAGCAGAGACTACTCGCGAACAAGGGGGGATATGCGGACGCACTGGTCGAGTTGGTCAGACTCTGGGTGAATGGCAAACTGCTGTCCTGCGGCAGCTGAACAGAAGCCTCCCCCAAGCGCTCGGTCCATGCGGGACCGTCTCAGGAATACATGGGCAGTGTAACCCTGGTTGCTCAAGAAATCGTTCAAAAGAAGAAGAGGGGCGGAGAGGGAGATTGTCCGCAAACGGCAACCCCGGTCAGGTCTGCGCCTGGGCCTGGTGATGTGCTGGCCCGTCTGGGCGTTGACCTCGTTCACGAAGGACTCCAGCTGGTCGGCAGCGGCGCCGTAGTCCCCCGCCTCGATGGAAGCCAGGGACGCGTTGAGCTTCGAGTCCAGGCTTGTGGAGGTCCCATGCTGGAGCCCCATGGAGTCCTTCAATTGTGTCAGCATCTGGACCGCCTGGGCTGGGGTGAAGACGTGGAGCTGGGCGCTCCCAGAGCTCGGACCATAGTTGGCGTCTCCCGGGTACGTCGCGCCGACCGTCTTCTACGGAGCGGCTTGCGCACTGGCGGCCCTGGGGTTCCGAGTGCACGCCCGGGGGTTCTAGCCGCGGCTCAGGACGACGGCGCCAAGGGGTCCCGGGGTGCGGTCGTCGTTGACGGGGGCGGGGAGCGAGACGAGGGGCTTCGTCCGCCTGAGCTCCGGCACCGGTAATCTTTAAATTACCAGCATCATATCACCGACCCAGCCTATGGAAGTCGTCAGCATAAAGGTGGACAGGGAGCTCAAGGAGAAGATGAAGCGCTTCTCCAACGTGAACTGGAGCGAGACGATAAGGCAGGCGATCAGGCGGGCCGTCGCCGAGGAGGAGCTCAAAGGCCGGCGCGTGGACCCTGAAGAGGTCAGGGAAGCCGTCAGGCTGACCGACTCGGTCAGGAGGTCGGCGGGAGGGTGGAGCTCCACCGAGGAGATAAGGAAGTGGAGAGAGGCAAGGAGATAGTCGTCCTCGACGCTTCGGTCGTGGTCAAGTGGTTCGTCGAAGAGAAGCACACGGACGCCGCGCTGCGGGCGAGGGACGACTACCAGGCCGGGAAGACTGACATCTGGTCGACGCAGCTCCTCCCGTTCGAGGTCCTGAACGCCCTCCGCTACGGGCCAGGCTACGGCCTGGAGGAGCTGAAGACGGCGGCCGGCGCCCTGGAGCGCTACAGGCTCGCCCTGAGCCCCGTCCTCGGCGAACTGGCCGAGGCTTCGGTCTCTGACGCCGTCACTTACGGGATCACCCTGTACGACGCCGCCTACGTCGCCCTTGCCAGGATGCTGGGGAGGCGGATGTACACGGCCGACGAGAAGCTGCTCGCGAAGCTGTCCAGGGTCGAGCACGCCGTCCACGTCGAGGAATACAGGCCGAAGGCCTAGGGCGCGCCGGCCGACCCGTTCCATGGGCCGCTGTCCTCCCGGCGGGCGCCGGTGCTCGCGCTGAGGACCGACGTCATCGACGAGCCGCGGACGGGACGAGAGGCCGCGCGAGGAGGCTTCGAAGCTCGGCCTGAAGAGCGTCCTGCCGGGGACCCGACGAGAGGGCCCTTCCCTGCGCATCGTCGGGCCGCGCACCTTTCGGCTGACAGGCCGCTCGCAGCCCGGTCCTCACCCCCTGCAGACGAAGCCGTAGTGGTAGGGGCCAGCCTCGAAGGCCTTGATCTCAGAGAAGCCGGCTCGGCGGAGGTGGTCGCGCGACTCCGACTCTGAGAGGCGGATGCCTACCGGAGGCCCGAAGCCGTTGTCCACCTTCCTCCAGTCGACGTCCACGGCTGCCCCCCTCCTGACCCCGGCGGCGGAGACTACGACCGACGGGTCCTGCCAGCCCCTCCTCTCCTCAGACATCAGCGCATCCGCGAAATCGTGCTCGTCCGTGGCGGGCACCGCCCGGCCGGCGCCGCACGCGCGCCCGTCTTCAAGCGCCCCAAGAGCTCTTTGCTCGTCACGACCCTCGTCCCCTTTGCGGCGTCCGATTTCAGGAGGTCCTCCCTTGGCGCTCTGTCCCCTGTGACCGCGTAATCAGGCGCCGCGATCCGCACCGCCGCATAGAAGGTGGCGCCTTTGCCGTCTCGCACCTGCGCCTCGACCTTCTCGGCCTGGATCAAGACCTGGCTCGGGGAGACTGATTCAGCGTCCGGCTTCACCCTCTCGAGGAACAGCTCAAGCAGGCCCTCGAACCCCTTGAACTTCTCCGCGAACACTTCTCTCGCTTCGGCTACGACGGAATCTGGCAGGACGAGCGTCACCTCCTTGTCTTCCACCTTGCGGAGGACTTCGTGCTCGTTTCCCCTCCGAAAGACCAGGCCGGAGACGAGGATGTCGGTGTCAAGCATCACGCGAGGCTTTGCCATGCCTCTCCTTCCAAAGCCTCCCCCTCGCCCTTTCTGCCTCTCCGAGCAGGAGGGACCTCGTGATGCCCTTCTTGCCTGCGACCTCTTCGACGACCTCAGCTGGCGCTCCGCCGGGACCGTGGGGCACGACTCCCTCTACCTCTCCGAGAACGACACGGGCCCCGACGACTCTGTCCACTCGATGGACGGGGTGTTCATGATGCGCGTACCGGGCAAGGACCTCGGCGGGAGGGAGCTGGAGGGGCTCCGGATCGAGGACATCGGGCCGACCCTGCTGAAGCTCTACGGCCTCGAGTACGGAGACGGCGTCGACGGCCGTGTCGTCCCTGAAGTGGTGGAGGCGTGCCGATGAAGCGAGAGGGCCCGGAGGAGGGGTTCGTCGTATGGATGACAGGGCTCCCGGCCTCCGGGAAGTTCACCCTTTCCAGGCTCCTCGAGAAGGAGCTCAGTGAGCGGCACGGCAGGCGCGTCGAGGTCCTCGACGGGGACGAGGTGAGGAAGGGGCTCTCCAGGGACCTGGGACTCTCGAAGGAAGACAGGGAGGAGCACGCCAGGAGGGTGTCGTATGTGGCGAAGGTGCTCGCCAGGAACGGGGTGGTCCCTATAGTGGCGCTGATCTCCCCTTACAGGCGGTCGAGGGCGGAGGCGAGGGAGATGGTAGGGCCTGAAAGGTTCGTCGAGGTCTACATCCGCGCCCCACTCTCGGTCTGCGAGGAGAGAGACCCCAAGGGGCTCTACGCAAAGGCGCGAAGGGGGGAGGTCGACAACATGACAGGCATCCAGGACCCCTATGCAGAGCCGACCGGGCCTGACATCATCTTGGTACGGAGAGTGTCGCTTCGGCATCGTTAGCCGAGTGCCTCGTTTCGGTGCCAAGGACGCATGGGCAAAGTCAGGTTGGACCTTTCGGGTATCGGGTGCCTCCGGCGGGAAGCATAGCAGTGTGCTGCAAAGCTCAGTTCGTAGCACATTGCAGTATGATGCAAAGTATTTAAGACCACCATCGTAGAGCACGCAGTGTGAACCCGGAGGAGATCAAGAGGGTCCTGCTGGACCAGGAGGAAGACCTGAAGCGTGCCCTGGAAAAGAAGATCGTCCCGAGGGAGGTCGCCGACTCGGTCAACGCCAGCTTGGTCGCTCCAAACGCCTTCCTGGTCACTGGGGTGAGGAGGTGCGGCAAGTCGACCCTGGCCGTCCAGGTCGCCGGACGCCACAGGTATGCCCGGGTGAACTTTGACGACGAAAGGCTGTCGAGCCTGGGAGCAGGCGACCTGAACAACGTCCTAGAAGCGGTCTACACGCTCAAAGGGGACGTGGACGTCCTCGTCTTCGACGAGATCCAGGCCGTGGGAGGGTGGGAGATGTTCGTGTCGAGGCTGAGGGACACGAAGAAGGTGCTGGTGACGGGGAGCAACTCCAGCCTCCTGAGCAGGGAGTTCGGGACGCGCCTGACGGGGAGGCACATCGATTTCACCCTCTTCCCCTTCTCCTTCAGGGAGTTCATCGCCTACAGAGGGTTCGCCCCCACGGAGACGACGAAGGGGGTCTCCCAGACAAAGAGGCTCCTCGAGGAGTACATGAGCGTCGGTGGCTTCCCGGAGGCCCAGATGTTCGGAAGGGCCATGCTGAGGACGGTGCTGGACGACGTGATCCTGAAAGACGTCGTCCTCCGGCACGGCATACGGAACGAAAGGCTCATCTTCGAAATAGCGCGGTTTCTGTTCGACAACCCCGCCAGAGAAATCAGCTACAACCGGGTCAAGGAGGCATTCAACGTGCCCTCGGTGCACACCATAGCAGACTACGTGCGGTTCCTGGAGGACACCTTCCTGGTCAGCACGGTCGAAAGGTTCTCCGCGAAGACCCTCAGCAGGTACACCCTCCCCAGGAAGGTCTACTCTGTGGACCCCGGGCTCGCAGGGAAGGACGTGGGCCACGTGATGGAGAACCTGGTCTACCTGGAGCTGAGGAGGAGGGGGGTGCGGCCGACTTACTACGCCGACCCGAAGTTCGAGGTGGATTTCGTGACCCCCGACGAGCTCATCCAGGTGACCTATGCGAACGACCAGCGTGGAATCGAGAGGAGAGAGGTCAGGTCGCTGGCAGAAGTAGGGAGGAAGATTGGACAGCGAAAGCTCAAGATAATAACTTACGATGCGGAGGGAGAAGTCATCGAAGGCGGAAGGAGGATCAGGCTTGTCCCCCTCTGGAAGTATCTCCTGCGAGCTGCCGAAGGCTGATCCGTGCGCGGGCACCATTCGGTCCAAGCTAGCGTCAGAGGACGTTGATCGGGGGCCTCTGGCCCCGTGGGTCCCTTCAGTGTTGACGTCGGACCGGGCGCCGCCCCTGGTGCCCTATGCATCCCAGGAGATATTCAAGGAGTTCCCAGACCTCGGCATAGAGACGGTCCCCATGAGGGAGTTCTGCTATTGCAATAAGTGCGAGGGGATAGCCAACGAGAGCATCAGCCCGCACAACGAGGGGTACCGCCTCGCCTTCAGAGGCATTCCCATGCAGGAGCTTCCTCCTGCCTCCACGAGTCGGCATGGGGGCGAGCGGAAAGGTGTTTATACCTTTGTCCCTAAACCCCTATCTATGGCTGAGATGAAGGTCTACATCTCCGACTCCCTGGACGTCCAGCTCCGAGAGGCTGCCATGAAGAGGTTCGGCTACGGTCGGGGCTCGATAAGCAAGGCGGTCGAGACTGCCGTCGCCCAGTGGCTCAAGACCGAGGCCGCGGTCAAGGGGGCGATGGACGCGTTGGTAAGCAGGGCGAAGAACGACAGGAACGCCGTCGCCGTAATCCTCTTCGGGAGCTACGCAAGAAAAGAGCCTGCCTTCGGCGACGTCGACATCGCGCTGGTGCTCAAGGACCCCCGAGGGTCTGACCTGCTCGCCTACGAAAAAGCGATAGAAGGCCGGGGCGCCTTCAGCCCGATAAAGCTTGACGTGGTCGCCTTCGACTCCCTCCCGCTCGACCTGAAGAGGAGGGTCCTGAACGAGGGGGTGGTCCTCTACGCGGCAGACGAGAGGGAGCTGCGGGCCGTCGCGGCGGAGGTAGCGGAGAAGTGGAGCGACTTCGCTCCCACCCTCGGGTATCTGTCAGCGTGACGGTGGGGCGTTGGACGAAGACAGGATAAGGAAGCGACTGGCGCTACTCAGGGAGACGAGAGGCCTCCTGTCCGGATCGCTCCCCGACAGCGAGGAAGGATACAGAAGGGCGGACAGGACGACGAGGGACGCGACCGAGCGGAGGGTCCAGATCCTGAGCGAAGCGGAACTGGACGTCATAAAGACCCTGTACAAGGACTACGGCAAGAGGGTCGTCGGGGACGAGGAGTCGCTGGTCGACGCCATGGAGGGGACGCTGGGGAAGAAGCTGATCGAACAGGTGAAGAAGAGGAGGGCGCTGAGGAACAAGATCATACATGCCTACCTTGACATCGACTTGGCAGAGGTCTTCGGCCAGGCGAGCGACCTGAAAGACGTCGAAGAGTTCGAGAGGGAAGTGACGAAGCTGATCGGCGGTCGTCCCGCGCGGCTCCAGTCGTGAAGGCGCTTGGATGTCGTAGGGTCGAATAGGTCGACCCCTTCCTGGCCAAGGGCCTCGCCAGGAACGGGGTGGTGGCGATAGTCTCCCTCGTCTCCCCCTACAGGAAGTCCAGGGCGGAGGCTCGCGAACTGATAGGACCTGAAAGGTTCGTGAAGGTGAACATCAGGGCGCCGCTCTCGGTCTGCGAACGGAGGGACCCCAAGGGGCTCTACGCCAGGGCGCGCAGGGGGGAGATCGACCGCATGACAGGCATCCAGGACCCGTACGAGGAGGCCACCGAACCAGACCTAGCCATCGACGCCCCAGAGTTGACCCCGGAGGGGTGCGTCGAGGGGCCCGTTCCGGGCCTTCGCAGGCTCGGAAAGCTGCAGGCGTCATGGTCCGGCTTTCCTACGGCTCGTCCGAGTCGCTTATGATAGCTGGCCCTGGCGAGGGGCTGCCTCTCCGAAAGCTCCCCCCGGGGCTCCCTGTGGCGCTGGAGGGGGTACGACATCCCGCTCTCCCCCGTCGTCGCGTCAGCGACCTTGCTCTCTTCGGGTTTCTACCTCGAGCACATCGGGTTCCTCTTCGGTGTCTAGGGACCCTAGGTGCAAGAGGCGCTCCATCCGGGCCGCGTGCTCTGCCTCAGCGGTCTGGCTCCCCTGGCGACTTGAGCAGACAAGAGTCTGACCGACGCCGAGGTCGAGGGAGGAACGTTTATTAAGAAAGTATGAAAATCATACCTATGGAAGAACCCGAAATAGCGACCGTCGGGACCAAGGGCCAGGTCGTCATACCTCTTCAGGTGCGCAGGGAGCTCGGGATAAAGCCGAGGACGAAGCTGGCCATCTACGGGTTCCGCGGAAAGCTGGTGGCCTCAAAGATCGAGGCCCCGACCCAGGGCGAGGAGTTGGACGCGCTCTTCCGCGAGGTCGACGGCGCCCGAAAGGGCACGAAGAGGCCCACGGAGCGGGAGATCCTGGCCGAGGTCCAGGCCTACCGGCGGGAGAGGCCGAGGCCGAAGGGCGCCTGAGAAGCTGCGAGTCGTCCCCGACACCAACGTGCTCGTCTCGGCATTCGTAGGCCATGGAAAGCCCAGGCGCCTCATCTCCGAGCTCGTGAAACGGCACGAGCTTGTGACATCCTCCCAGCTGCTGGCCGAGCTTGCGGACGTCCTGTCCAGGGAGAAGATCAATGCGACGCCCGAGCAGGCAGACAAGCTCGTCTCCCTCATCGCCAGGGCAGCCACCACCGTCGCACCGCAACGCTTCCCAGGAGCGGTCCCGGAAGACCCCGACGACGAGGTCGTCCTCGGCACGGCCTGTCGGGGGAGAGCCTCGCACGTCGTCACGGGAGACAGGCACCTGCTCGAGATGAAGGGATTCAGAGGGGTGAGGATCGTGACGGTGGCCGAGATGCTCGACCTGCTTCCGAAGGGGAGGCGCCGAAGACGTTGAGCGCCATTGGAGTTCCCCGCTACGAATCATCGTCGAAGCTCGTGAGGGCAGGTCGGCGGGTCAGCGAGGTCGATGGCGACCCGTCTGGCAACCGTTTTTGGAGTGCGGCCTGGCTTTGACGGCCGAGCCCATAGTCGCGGAGACCGGCACCTGCTGTACCTTCAGGGATTCAGGGGATGGGAACCATGAGACTGAAGGGCTTTCTGGAGGAGCTCGGCCGGCGGCAGAGGGGCCGCTTGCCGTCGGGGGAGGACGTCGAAGGGTGGAGGCCGAGGTTCACAGCGGGCGAGGCTATAGCGAGGACCGCCAGACGGGCCATGGAAGAGCAGGCCAAGCACCCACGATGAGCCGCCGACGTTCCGTCCTGAGCCGTCCCCTCAGGGTTGACCGTTTCTTCGGAGAGCGGCGCACGTCTATCAGGCCGATGCGCCCAGTTCGCCACCGCCAAGGCTGCGGAGGCCGCCCGCTTTCTCACGGGAGACGAGAGGTCGCATGCGGAGACCTTGAAGCTCGGCCCGAACAGCGCCTTGCAGGGGGCCCGACGAAAGTGCGCCCTCCGCCGCTTCCTCTTCCTCGGGCGCCCCAAGTCCTTCGAACTCGACGACGCGCCGGGCTTCGAGGTCGGCAAGAAGTCGGGCATCCAGGGCCCGTACGAGGGGCCGACTGAGCCGGACTTTCATCGACGCCGGCGAGTCTGACCCGGAGGCGAGCTGCGACGGGCCGGTGGTATGGCTGGGGGAGCTAGCGGGCCGGGCGCGGACGCAGAGGGTTGACCGGCTCGACCCACGGTATCCCCTCGAAGTCTTTCACGTTCTCCGTGTAGATTCTCTTCACGCCGGCGTCCCTCATGGTCTCGGCTATCAGGAGGTCCCAGAAGTGGGCCGGCGTCGAGCCGGAGTCGGCGACCGCTCGGCTGACCGTCCGGTGGTCGTAATTCAGCTTCGTCCAGGAAGGCGAATCGACGAAGCTCCTCACTATGGTGCTCGCCTTCTTTGGTGGGACAGGCTTTCCCACCTTGGCTGTCAACACCACGAAGAGCTCGGCGAGGACCTGGCTCGAAACGGAACAGCCGGACCCACCCTGGAAGCCTTCCCGAACAAGCCCCCGGCAGACCTCCCACTTGGCTCTGTCGCTCCTGTCGAAGGCGTATGCGATGATGTTCGTGTCGAAGAAGTATCTATCTTTCATGGAGCTCTTCTCGGCGCCGGTACCTGAGGCCCTTCAATTCCAGCCCCTGGTCCAGGATGCCGAGGGTCTGGACCACGGCGTCGCCCTCCTCCTTCTCGCGCGCCCACTTCTCCATCGCCTCTGTGAGCGCACGCCCGAGATAGCCTTTCTTCCTGCCATGGGTGGAGGCGGCCACCCTCCTGAACTTCTCTTCCACGTCCGCCCGGACGTTGACGGTTATGGTCTTCGACGCCATGCCGGTTCTATTTAGTTGTCCACGTATTTAAATCATCACGCTATCAAAATACATGTGGGCAAGAGGACCAAGCGACATGTGCCCCCCACTTCGCGCGGCAACCAAAGAGGACGCAATGATCATGCCACAAGAGCGGCCACGACCGCTGGCATTCCTCCGAGCCGCTCATCTCGGCGGCCTTCACCAAAGAGTCGGGAAGCCCGAGAGCTTCAACTCTTTGTCGGGGGTGATTATCGCGGGTGCCCCCTTCGCCGACGCGATGGAGTAGATCATCCTGTCGTGAAGCTCCGGCACGGCGCTGTCGAGGAACTTTTCCCAGGCGGCCGAGTCCATGGAAGCGGCCCTCAGATAGGACGAAGCGTCGATTTCCCTCATCAGTTCCGTGACTTCGGACTTCGGGTCGCGAGACTCCAGGCGGCCTTTGAGGGCGACATAGGCGAACTCGCCGATGACTATTTCGGGGATCAGGACAATGGCGGCGCGACCTACTGCCGGCCGTGAGCGAACATCGTTTCGGGGCCGCGGCACCCGGTTGGGGGAGAAGGGGCTGCGTCGACTGCAAGACAGCGTACCGCGTCTTCGGAAGCCGACAGTCCCTGAGGTCTGTGGGATCCAGCGCACTCAGACCAGGTAACTCCCTCCCAATAGAGGCGTTCTTTTCCCACTTTTCTTATATAGTGGGACTATGACTCCTGTACCGTGAGCGAGACGGTCTCAATGGACGACAGGGGGAGGCTGGTGCTCCCGAAGAGAATCAGGGAGGCGGCTGGCATAACCCCCGGTGCAGAGCTGGTGGCGAGGGCGAGGGGCGCGGGGAGCATAGAGCTGTCGGACCCCGAGGTCTTCAAGGCCAGGGCCAGGGAGATCGGGGCCAGGAAACTGTCCGGATGGAACGAGGAGAGCCACGAAGCCACGGCGTACCTCACCGAGTCTGCCCGCGAGAAGAATGAAGCTCGTTGACACGGTCGCCCTCATCGGGTTCCTGAACCCGAAGGACGGGGAGCACAGGCGCTCGGTCCACCATCTGGAGAGGGTCGGCCGGGATGAAGACGTGTTCGTGCCTGTCACGTCCCTCGTCGAAGCGGATCTGGTGATGAAGGTCAGGGGGTACACCGAATCCGAGAGGGGGACGTCCTGGGGAGCGCTGGAAGGAGCGATCCCGGCCGCGAAGGTCGTCTCCAACACGCCGTCGTCGCTCCGGTCGGCGGTGGAGCTCCAGGGGAAGGGTATGGACTACTTCGACTCCCTGATAGCCGCCCTGGCCGAGGAGTCGGGCTCCCAGGTGATAACCACGGACGAGTCGATCAGGGGCGTCGTGCAGGCGGAGTGGTAGCGGGGCGAGGTTTCCGGCGCGGTCCTTGAACTCTCAGACGCGAACCTGGCCGAGTTCTACTATCAGACGGCCCAGAAGTTCGGGCTCTAGACCGCTGATGCGAGTCTCGGCCTCATTAAGAACTCTAGGATCGAGTCGGTCCATACGGACGCTGGGGTTGTGGTTTCGGCATGGAGGTGGAAGCTCAGGCGCCCGGCTCTGTCCCCCGCAGGCCGTTTGCCCTGGCCGCGCGGGCGCTCCTCAGGGTCGGTAGGTGCGCGGGTCCACCCGTGTTATCCCCGCCACCCTGTCGTATACTTCGTCTGTTGAGAGTATCTTCCGCTCGTCGTCCTGGTTCAGGGCCGTGGCGGCGTAGATGGCGTCGAAGAGGCCGGGCGCCCTGAACGTCCAGGCCAAGGGCATCAGGAAAGTCGAATCGGGGGCTGCTTCCGACCAGCCTATGGCGGCGCAACCGGCAGCTGCAATCTCCGGACCTTTAGGTCGGAGAAGTTGAAGACGGGTGGCTCCTCCCACGCAACCAAGCCGGTTGGACCCTACTCGAGGTGCGGCTCTTCGAATATATGTTTATATGTATACACGTCTACAAGCGCAGGTGATGAGCACCACGATAAGGGTGAGCGAGAAGGACAAAGAAGCCCTCGAGACGCTGCGGAAACGCCTCGGCGCCAGGACCATGGCCGAGACGCTCAGGTATGCCATCGCGACGGCAGAGGCCGAAGACGAAAGGTTCGTAGGGAACGTCGACGCTTTGGGCGAACTCCTGAGTGCAGCAGGGCGTTCAAGCGCCGGGAAGGTGCGCGTGACGGAGCACGTCGACGAAGAGCTCGCCCGGGCCCTTGCCAAGGAGTCCTCGGAGAGATGACCGCGTTCCTGGACACAGGAGCGCTGTACGGTACCCTGGACAGGTCGGACGAGCACCACTTGGACGCCGTATCGCTCGTCTACCAGGCGTTGAAGGGCAAGTGGGGGAGGGTGTACACGAGCAACTACGTGGAAATCGAGGCCACGCTCCTTCTGGGCTCCAGGCTCGGCCCTTCCGCGGCCAGGGCCGTCCCCTCGTTCCTTTCCAAGAGCGGGTTCAAGGAGCTGCTCGTCGATGGGCCGACTCACGCGAAGGCCGTCGACCTGTTCATCCGAGACGAGAGGCTCAGCCTGACTGACGCTTCGAGCGTGCTCCTCATGGGGGTCGTCGGGGCGAAGGCGCTTCTCGGCTTCGACACAAGGAGCTTCGCAGGAAGGAACGTGGAAGTGGTCGGAGGCGGCCACTGGGAAAGGCTGTCTGACTCGGAGAAGAAGGGCGTAGGGGCTTTCGAGCGAGGGTCCGGAAAGGCGCCCTGACCGACCAAGCCGACGAACAGGCAGCCTAGGCCCTGCCACGCGGACCTCTGCGCCCGGCCACCTTCTCGATCTCCGCCTCGGCCTCCGGCGGAAGCAAGCCGACGGCGCCCTGAAGAGAAGGGCGAAGCAGCGGGACGCAGGAGGGTCCGGCACAGGGGCCGCGGTCAGAGGAAACGGAGGACCCACTGCAGGCCTCCGGGGAGGAGGTGGCCGAGGTAGGACTTGTCCTCCAGGGAGAGGAGCCTCAGGGCCTTCGTACAGACCACGAACAGGGCCAGCCCCAGAGCGGTGTAGGGGACGATGGTGACGAGCCGGTTCGACACCATCTCCGAGGGGAGATAGACGGCCACGGCAGGGATGACGGACGCCAGCAGGGCCTTGCCGAGGAAGCGGAAGCTGGCCCTGGGGAGGTAGCCTCTGAGGAAGTACAGGGAGAGGGCGCAGCCGAGCACCATTATCGTGACCCTGCTGTAGGCGGCCCCCGCGAGCCCGAGGCTCGGCACCAGCGACAGGGAGAGGGCGATGTCTGCGAGGGCGGCGACCGCCCCGACGACGAGGACCGCGCGCGTCCTCCCGACCCCTTGCAAGACGTAGATGGCGATGGACTGGACAGCGACGAAGACATAGAACAGGGTGATGACCTGGAGGTACGGGATCCCCGCTGCGTAGGCGCCCCCGCCTGAGAAGAGGTCGAAGAGCTGGGTGGCCATGGCGGCCGCGAAGAGGGACGCGGGGAGGACCGTGAGGGCGCCGAAGCGGAGGGCGAGGGCCGTCCCCCTGGAGACCTCTGAGGTGGCCTCGGAGCTGAAGGAGGTCTCAGCGAAGAGGGCGGTGGTGAGGGGACCGACGAACAGGGCTGAAACGAGGCTCGAGATGGTGACCGCGGCGTTGTATATCCCAAGCGAGGTGGGGCTCAGATATCCGCCGACCACGACGATGTCGGAGTTCGCCGCGACGGTCGCGACCACCCCCGCGAGGGCGAGAGGCGAGGCGTAGCGGAGGACCGGGCGGTAGTAGAGGGAGGCGCGCGCGGTCAGGAGCGGTCTGCGGTACAGCATGAAGGCCGCCAGGCCTACCAGGCCGTAGTAGAGGGCCCAAGACAGGATGGCAGCGGCCAGGCTGTGGAAGAGGAGAAGGCCGGCGACGGCGACGGCGACCCCGGCGAACCTCGACACGAGGGTGATCTTCGCCATGAGGGAGTACCTCCTGACGGCCTGGAGGATAGCGAGGAGGACCGAAGAGACGGAGGAAGAGAAGAGCCAGAGGGCGCCGACGTAGAAGACCCAGGACCAAGAAGTGGACTTCAGAAAGTAGCCCGAGAGGTAGGGTGCGAGCCCCGCGAGCATGGCAGAAGCGGCGCCTGAGAAGAGCAACGTCAGGATGAGGGAGGCCTTGGCGCCCCCCCACCCGCGGCCCTGCTCGTCGGAGGCCATGGGGGCCAGGAACTTGACCGTGGCGTAGCTGAGCCCGAAGGAGGCGAGGGTTGCGGCTATGCCCACGGTGACCTGGAGGGAAGAATAGGCGCCGTAGGAGACCGATGGGAGGAGGCGGAGGAGGGAGCCGAGAAAGACGAAGCCGAGCAGGGCGCCCAGGACGCCCTGGGTGGAAAGCCAGCCGATCCCCCGGACGATGTTCCTCCCGCGGTCTTCCGTCTGGTTACCAGGTGGCGGGCCGGTGCCTCCTTCCAACGAAATCAGGTCCGGAAAGACGGGCTATAAGAGATGAATTGGCGCACCGCCTGAACAATCCTCAGACTGAGGAACCAGTGAACCTACCCACCGCTGAAGCCTGTGGGCTTCTCGCTCCATCGGCCAAACTTGCTTATCCTCCTTCGTTGGACGAGTAGAGGCGCGGCCTCCGCACGGGCCCGTTCCAGGCCCGCCTGCAAGACGTTCCTCGCAGCGTCAGGAACAGGCCGACGGGAGGGAGGAGGTCCAGGACGCGGCTGAACCGATGGCCATGCCGGATGGCACGGGGGACGGTTGACTACAAGTCGCCGATGGCGGCGCTGTATCCGACTCCGAGAGGGACTTCGTCAAGATGTCCTGCCTGCGGTGGAAGGCTGGAGCACCCGGCGTGGGCTGTGAGCAGGCGCGTCAAGTGCGGCGTCGACTACGGCAGGGACAGGCTCGCCTCGCTGGCGATCCTCTGCCGCGGCCTGACGCCGTTCGCCGCGAGTGCGGACGCCTCCTGGCAGCAGATGAGGGATGAGCACCTGCATCCTGGCGGCACGCCTGGAGCCGTCAGAGCGGGTGGGACCGATGCTGCCAGCGCTCCGAATCTGGACGTGCACACGTAGATGCACGTTTAGAGAAACGGGGGCGCCTTTGGGGAGCCGCGGGGGCGGAACAGCTTGAGCCCGTCTTTGGCGAACTGCCCGAAGTGGGCCGAGTCGAAGGTGGAGAGCTCGGCCCGCCTGTTGATCGCTATCGCGGCTATCATCGAGTCCAGCCTCCTGACGGCCGTCCCCCTCCTTTCCGCTGCCAGCTCGAGGCGGGACGACAGGTCGGCGTCTTCCTTCGCGTACGGGATCACGCGCAGCTGCGCCAGCTTCGCCTCTGACCTCGAGTATTTTTTCAGGCCGTAAAGGAGCTCATGCATGTTTATCGAACTCGTTCCCAGGTCCTCTTCCGCCTCCTCCAGCGACGCCAGTAGTTCGTCCCCTTTCTGCGACTCCTTGTCGAGTATCTCGATGAGCACGTCGGTGTCTAGGAGTATCAGAGCCTCTTCTCCTCCCTGCGGGCCGACACCTCGTGGAGCAGCCTCTCCTTGTCGGTGAATGTCACCTTCCCCCTGAGCCTCTTGAGCGCCTCGATAGAGCTCTCCCCCTCGACGAGCCTGGAGAACAGGTCGCTGAAGCTCTCGTCGGGGTCTTTGACAGCGGCGAGCTTCTTGTATACCTCGTCCTTGATCGTAAGGGTCTTCGTCACGCAGGACCTGCTGTTTGAACATAAATATAAACATGGACTCCCTGCTAGGCGCCTTCAGACTCTGCGTCATGGCTCGCCTGTTTGTGGCCGGGTGACATCCTCCCACGAGTGAACTCGCGGGCTTCCAGCCCCTGTTCACGGCGTATAGTCCCTGCTTCCTCGGCCTGGCTTGCGCGCCCCGTCGTCGGCACGGGCAGAGGCCCTGTCTCCCCAGGCTCGAGCTCGGGGATGCCCTGCCTTGCCCTGCGTGGCGTCCCACGTCCCTTAGGCCGCGGTCCGATTCGAGCGCCGATGCGATCCATCCAAGGGCTGAGGCGCCGAGGGCCTTCCCGCGCTGTTCGGTGAGGAACGCCTCGAGGCTAGGCGTCCGACCTCGCCGGATGGCAGGCTGGCGGGCCCGGAGACTCCGCAAGAGGGGTATCCGAAGGCCCCGGCGAGCGTCCCCGAAGAGCCTCGTCGCCAGCCTTCTGTCATGTGATGCAGAAGACATGGAGACTCGGTAGGTCCGTCAGGGAACGGTTTAGTTGCTAAATTGTTCCGTATAGGAACAACATTGAAATAGCCGCTTCGCTCCTCGCTGGACCGTGTCCAGGCGAGGCGATATCGAGGCGGCGATGGCAGACTGGGACCCGGGGAGCATCTCGCGGCTCCCGATGGTCGGAAGAAGGGCCGACATGCCTCCGCGGGAGCCAAGGAGCGTCGTGACCATCACTGGGCCGCGGAGGGCTGGAAAGACGTACTTCATGTACCTGGTCGCCAGGAGGCTCATCGAGGAAGGGGTCCCGCCCGAGAGGATCCTCTACGTCAACTTCGAGCACGAGAGGCTCGACACCCTGAGGGAGAGGGACCTGGAGACGATGCTGGCGGTGTACTACGAGCTCGCCCCCCCGGCCCTTTCATCGGACCGCCCCTACCTCTTCCTTGACGAGGTCCAGAACGTCAGAGGGTGGGGAAAGTGGGTGAGGAGGGTTCACGACGGAAAGGAAGCCAGAGTCTACGTTTCCGGGTCGTCGTCGAAGCTGCTGAGCAGGGAGCTGTCGACAGAGCTGAGAGGGAGGAGCACAGACTACGTGGTCTTCCCGTTCAGCTTCGCCGAATTCCTTGACGCGAAGGGGATAGAGGCGCCTGACCTCAGGCGGCTCCCCCACCTGGAAGAGCGGGGGAAGGTCCTCGCCCTCCTCAAGGAGTACCTCGAGACGGGGGGTTATCCGGAGGTCGTCCTCGAGCCTTCCCAGGGGGTGAAGGAGAAGGTCCTCCGCTCCTACTTCGACACCATCCTCTACAGGGACCTCGTCGAACGGTTCGACGTAAGGTCTCCTGCCCTGCTCGACTCGTTCGTGAAGCTCTGCCTGGCGAGCCACGCCAAGTACCTCTCGGCATCGAAATCCTACAACCACCTGAGGGGGCTGGGGTTCAGGACAAGGAAGCAGACCGTCCTAGACTACCTTCGCTACGTCTCCGAGAGCTACGTGATAATCCCGCTGGAGATCTATTCCAGGTCGGTAAAGAACAGGGCGCAATACCCGAAGAAGGTCTATGCCGTCGACACAGGCCTCGTCCGCGTCGGGAGGTTCGAGACAGGGATGGGGAGGCTGATGGAGAACTGCGCGTTGGTCGAGCTGGCTAGGAGGAGCTCCTACTTCAGCGACTTCCAGGTCTACTACTGGAAGGAGTACGGGAAGGCCGAAGGAGCCGAGGTCGACTTCGTGGTGGTCCAGGGGGGGAAGGCGGCGGAGCTGGTCCAGGTGACCTATGCGACGGCAGCCGACGGGCTCGACGCACGGGAGGTCGACTCGCTCAGGAAGGCATCGGCCGAGCTCGGGTGCAAGAAGCTCGTCGTGCTGACCTGGGACTACCGAGACCGGAGGGGCGGCGTGGAGTTCGTGCCGCTGTGGGAGTGGCTCCTGCAGGCGCGGTCGACGTAGTGCCTGGCGCGGTCGTAGCGGGAGGGGCGCCCTTCGGGAACCCGACAACCTGCCCGCTTCGCGGGCGGCCCTTCCCGCCGGGGGGCGGCCGGACCGCGCCAGAAGAAGAGGGGGATGGCCGAAAGTGCGGCCGGCCCTCTACTCCGCGGGCGACAGGCCGACTATCCGGACCCCCTTCGAGTTGGGCTCCAGCTCGACCTCGCCGGAGTATCCCCTGCCGTCCTCGTCTTCGCAGCTCACCCTGACCTTCAGCGCCGCCTCCCCCACCGAGACGCCCCTGAGGGGGACGGTCGTGGTCTCCAGTGCGCCTATGTCCAGGGGGCCGTAGCTCCCGGACTCGTTGCCCGGGAGGGCGAGCACCACCTTCTTCGCGCTCCCCCCGGTGTTGGCGAGCATCAGCTCGCAGTTGCGCCAGTCGAACATGGCGACCTTCCTCCCCCTCAGCCTGGCGAACGCCTGGAGGACGGGCCGCGCCTCGGCCGCCCTCTTCGCCTCCGCCTCCTCCATCAGCCTCGCCACCACGGCCCCGACCTCTTCCATGACGGCGCAGTAGGCGTCGTGCTCCAGCTGAAGGACGGGGTAGGTGGTCGTTTCGTTCTTCTTCTTCTTCACGGTCAGCCTGACCCCGTCCTCCAGGACGGCCTCCTTCGCCCCCGGGAACCACTTCGAGAGGCGCCTCGGGTCGACCTTGACCGGCCCGGCGAGCGCCGCCTGGGCGTCCCGCAGGAACCGGGAGATGCTAAGCTTGACCTCCTTCTCGAGGTTGAGGGCGTCGACATACTCCGTGAACTCGTCCGCGAGGTCCGCGAAACCCTTCAGGTCAGGCTCGGGCCCCGCCCCTGTCCCCTGGGCCAACTGCGGGCGGCTCCCCCGTCCGGGATTTATGGCGTTATGGAACCTGAATCTATGAGCCGCGGCTCTCTGCGGGGGGGCATGCGGGGGCCCGGCTCATCGGGTTTTTTACCCGGGGATGTGCGGAAGCGGGAGCTTGCGGCCCGCGGCCCCCCTCGAGTCCCTGGGATACATGGCGGTGGCCGCTGTCTCCGTGCTGGCGGGGCTGGCGGCGGTGTTCGCCCTGAACCACGTCGTCCCGACCCTGCGCGCCCCCGTGGTCCTCTTCCCGCTGTACTCCGAGGTCGTGGCCGTGGACGTCTACGGCGCCGTGTTCCCTCTCCTCCTCTCGACCGCCCTGCTGGTCGTTCTTCGCCGTGAGGGCGACCTGCGCGGGCTGAAGCCGTTCCGGGGGCCGCGGTTCTGGGCCCCCGTCGGGGCGGTCTGCCTGGCCTTCGTCCTGGTCACCGGGTACATCCACCTGAGCCGGGGGACCTTCGCCCTGACCACCTTCGAGTCCGAGGCCCTGGTCCCCCTGGCCGGGGCGTTCGGGGCGGTCTACGCCCTGTGGCGGAGGCGCCCCGCGTCGGTGGTCGGCGCCGAGGCGTACGCCATAGGGGCCTTCGGGACGTTTCTCAGCGACCTGGTCCTGACCTTCAGCGGGGCCATGCAAGCCCCCGGGGGGGCGCTGGTGTGGGGTGGCGGCGGGACCTACGACCTGTGCCTGTGGTTCGGGGTGTACCTCGCCATCCCGGCCTCCATCGTCGCCAGGGCGGCCCCGGGGCTCGTTTCGTACTTCAGGAGGGGCTGGCGCGAGCCAGCGCCGGCGCCGCCCACCAGCGTCGATGCGGTCATGCCGACCGCGCCCAACAGGAAGAGGGACAAGCCACTCGGAGCATCCTCCTCGGACCCCGGACCCTGGCTCGGCGCTCGACCGCCCCTAGGACAGGCGGAGCCGGCCGGCCTCGGCATAAACCAGGGATGACCACGCCCTGTCACCTACAGACGACCGCCTGGCAGGCCAAGCAGCAGACAAGTCAGATGAAGCGGAGGACCCATCGGAGGCCTCCAGGGAGGAGGTGGCCGAGGCGGGGCCTGTCCTCCGGCGAGAGGAGCTTCAGGGCCTCAGCGCAGGCGGCGGGCAAGGCGAGCCCGAGGACAGCGCTCCGGACCGTGAGCGAGCCTGGGCGCCCGCCGCTAGCGCGTTCACTGCAACATCCCTAGCGCCGCTGCTGGATGACGGACAGCGATGCGGCTCGAAAAGGCATGCACTATGTCTTCCCTGAGCAGGTGCCTCTCGTCCGTGGTGACGAAGAGGTCGCACCCCTCTCCCTCCGCCGTCGCTATGTGATGGAAGTCAGCGGAGTTGATGTCCAAGCGCCTCTTGAGCTCACGGAACTCGAGCATCAGGTCGAGGGCGTCGTCGACGTACTGCTCGAAGGGCCTCACCCTGACCCGGAACCCCGCAAGGACGGACGCTTCCGCCTCGTACACTTTGTCCAAGGGCATCTTCGTCGAAGCCAGCGCCCCGGGGACCTCCGTCAGGACCAAGGCCGAGCACACCCCCTCGTGCCCCCCTTCTCCGATGCTCTTCGATAGGCCGAGGGAGGGGGCGTGGAACTTCTCGCCGAGCCGCTTCACCGAGGCGACGAGCACGCTGGAGTCGAGCCCTATCTTCAAGATCGCCTTTGCTCGCGTTCGACCATCTCGGCTGCGGTCATGTCACTTGGGAAGTAAGACTCCAGCTCGCCGGCGAGCTCCCTGAGGTCCCTCGCCTTGGCCCAGGGATACCTCCTGGGGACGACCTCGGCTGGATACTTCAGGAAGTAGACGTTCACCTTCCCCTTTCTGACAGACACCAGGGTCCCGTCGGCGACGAGCTTCATCAGCCGCCCCTGTGCGGTCGCCCATGCGACCTTCAGCTCCTTGGCCACCTCGTCCGGGGTGGCGGGCCCTCTTCGCAGGATCTTCAGGACGGCTTCGTCGAAGGCTTGCGTCTTTGATTCCATCGTGTGATATATCTTAGCATCTGTTTAAAACGCTTGCGCGCCAGCTAAGGGGGGAAGGTCCGGACAAGGGAGCAGGCCGGGATGGGAAGTGGTCGCCGAGGCGGGGCCTGTCCTCCGGCGAGGTCGAGCTGGAGCCCAACTCGAAGGGGGTCCGGATAGTCGGCCTGTCGCCCGCGGAGTAGAGGGCCGGCCGCACTTTCGGCCATCCCCCTCTTCTTCTGGCGCGGTCCGGCCGCCCCCCGGTTAAATCCCCGGCAGGCCAGAGCCGGATCATGGGAAGGACAATCCCCACCGCGAATCAGGCCAACGACAGGACCATCCACGAGCTCAGGGTAGTCCGTGACGGCCTGACCACCGAAGACAAGAAGCTCTGGGACCAGTTCATGTCCACGGGGCACCTCAACGAAAGGGCGATCTCGTTGGCGGTGTGGTACGACCCGTTCGACGCCATGGTGCTCGGGATGCTCTTCGCCCAGTACAAGATGATCCGGAAGCTCGGAGGGAACATCACCGTATGGCAGGACGTGACGCTGGACGGTGAAATCCCGCCATCAGGGAGCCAGCCCACCGCCGGCGGGGACGGCGGCGCCTAGGCGAACTCGGCCGCCATGGAGTAGGACCCGCCGAACGGGGCGAACTCCGCCCCAGTAGCCGTCGCGGAGCCTTCGCCGTGGAAGCCCGCCAGCCCCGTCCCGTGGACTCCGTTCACCACGAAGCCGACGGTCCCGGCGAGCGAGGCCAGCTCGAGGGCGTTCCCCTTGCCGCGGAAGCTGATCATGGCGCTACCGGCGCGGGTGACTCCCCCTACCGTGGCCGACCCGGTGAAGAGGCAGGACCCCTGGAAGTCGCTGGAGCCTGTGCTCAAGCGGACGGCCACGTGGACCGTGCCGCTGCAGCTCCCGTCCAGCACGCCGGTGAAAGCGATTCTGTATGTCCCGTTGACGAAGGCGTTCATGCCGCCGTCCATCCTCGCGGTCGCCCCGGTGACCGTCCCCGAGAGCGTCCCCGCTCGCTGCTGGTGGGACCTCGCCACGACCGCGGGGGCCGCCAGCGTCAGGAGCCCGGCCAGGAACAGGAACGTGGCCGCCTTCGCCTTCTTGTCCATGCCCTCCAGAAGATGCATGGATGATAATATGCATTATGTATGCAAAATCTTACTGGAGCATCCATGTCCTCTGTCAGGGAGGCCCCGGGGCAGGCCGTCGGCGCCCGCATGCGCCGCTTCATCCCCGCGACGACCGCCGCACCGCCTGCGCTTCAGCGGAGACTGCGGCCCTGGCTCCTCGCGCCTTCCCTCCCGCGGCGGACCGGAACCGCGCCGCGAACCCCTTCGGATAGCGGGCCAGGTACCCGTCGAGGACCTCCCTGTCCGCCTTCTCCAGCAGCTCTCCGAAGACGTCCTCTCCGGGGGGCTCCCTGAAGTAGACCAGGTCGATGAGCGTCTTCTCCAGGTCGGAGACCGGGACGTCGAAGTCCCCGTAGGGGACGTGGTCGAACCCGAAGAAGTACTTTGGCGCCACCCTGTGGACTATCACCCTCCCGCCGAGGACCTCCCTCTCCCCGGGGGCGGCCTTCCCCGACGTCACCAGGACCACGTTGGTCTCCTGCTCCCACCCCCCCCTCATGCTCAGCGCCTCCTGCAGGCCGAGGTAGGCCGGGGCGAAAGCGAACACCGCGAGGACCGGGTCGTCCAGCCTGCTGTACAGGCCGCGCGCCACCCTGTGAACCTCCCCCCTGCCTGCGAGGTTGTGCAGCATCAGCAGGGCGTACCCCCTGTCTCCGACGATGGCCGCCACGTCGCGGGCGGTGAAGATGGGGGTCCGGGCGACGAACTCCCTGACCCTGTCTATGTGGACTTTCTTGCCCATCTCTCCAGCGCCTCCACCATCTCCCCGGGAGTGGGGACGACCCCCGTCAGGACCAGCGCCTTCAGCTCCCGCCCGTCCACCGGAGGGGCGTAGCCGTCCAGCAGGGACCTCACAGCCCCCCGCGCCCTCCCATCCGCCTCCGCGGCACCGGTGAGGAACAGGACGTCGTACAGGTCCCTGACCTTCCGCCTGTCGGCGTAGGCTGACGCCTTCTCCACCAGCAGTTCGCCGGGGGGGAGGACCGACACCATGACGTTCCCCCCAGAGAGTGTCTCGTACCCCCTGACCTCCCTTCCGGGCGGGTCCCGGAGCGCCCCCTCGAAGCTCACCGTCCCTCCGCCGATCTCGAACTTCGCGCAGAGGGTTCTCCCTGTCCTGCGGAACTTCAGCTCCTTCGCCCCCTTCGCCAAGACCCCCTGCCTGAACCGCGAGTCGGCCGCCGCGGACGCCCCCGGCAGGTAGACGTCCAGGTCTTCCGAGAACCTGCTCCCTCCGTAGCACCTCCAGATGGCGGTCCCACCGTGGAGGACGCAGGCCGGGTAGGCGTCATAGGCTTCTCCGACCAGGACGTCCTGGGCGAAGGCCACCTCCCTGTGGTTCCGGCGCTTCAGCCTCCGGGCCAGCGGCGTTCGGAGCATGGAAGACGATAAATGTCACTTATACATAAATATAATTATCATTGATTGTGGCTGGTCATCCGCCTCGCGGTCCAAGCCCTTTCCCCGACTAGCGCCCTCCATGTTGCCGCCCGTGGGCGGGCCGGTGCCTGGGCCAGCGGCCTCCCGTCCTGGCGACGATGCGCCCTCGCCGGGTCCGCATTCGGAGGCTACGGGCCGTTTCTGACCGCCGGCTGGCGTTCAGGGCCTAGGCGAGACGACCGGCAGCCGACGCGGCAGGGCCTCTGTCCTTAGATCCAGAGCCCGCCCATCATGCCCATGCCCATCAGGCCCATCCCCATCATCCCCATGCCGCCGTACATCAGCATGCTGTTAGCGGCCTGCTGCTGGGCCAGCTGTATGGCCTGGACGTGCTTGTCCAGCTCGGCCTGGGTATTGAAGAGCATCCCGTCGAGCTTGCAGACCTTCAGCGACGGGTCGATCTTGGCGACTATCTGCTCCCAGAGCCTCTCCTCGAACTCGTGGGCCTCGTGGAGCTGCACCGCGGGGGCGGCGCCCAGGGTGGCTATCCCCTCTATGGCCGGGACCATCAGGTCCCTCCCCCAGAACCCGGCGTGCAGCTGGACCTCGAACTTCCCAGTGGTCCCCGCGACCACGGCGTCGACGTCCCTGACCTTCCCCATGACTATCTTCTCCGCGCTCGACTTCCTGGCGTGGAGGTCCAGGTAGTTGTCCCTCTTCTCCTCGGACGTCACCTTGAAGCCCTCGCCCACAAGGAGCGACTTTATGTTCTCATAGACATCGGCGGGCTTCACGTCCCTCTCTGCGAATCCGTATCTTCTCATGGGCCTGGCGCGGAGGACGCCGATTTAGACGTTTGGAAGGGGCCCCGCAAATGGCCTGACGACGCGTTGAGGGCGCTTCTGCACCACATTTATGAGAGGCAAGCCGGTGGAACCTAGGCGACGAAGGATGGCCCTCAAGATCGGGGATGACAGGCAGGCGTCAACCTTCGTTTTCAGTGCGTCCAGGGCCGATGGGCGGCGCAGGCGGTCCTGCTAGATGATCTGGGAGACGATGGCCCTGGTCGTCTCCCTTGCCTCCCCCCTCCCTGCTTCGCTGCTCCTGCTCGACGGGAGCAGAAAGAGGTGCCCGTCCTGCGGGAAGCTGTGGGCGCGGACCCTGGTCAGCGTGACATACACGAAGAAGACCATCGCGGACGAATACCTGAACTGGAAGGTCTTCTTCGACAACCACTTCCTCGGCTTCGCGCCGGAGTCGGCCATCCCTCGCGGGGATTCGCACAGCAGCAACGTCACACAGGTGTACTCGTGCAGGTTCTGCCATGGCCCGTTCGCCAGGCTCCCCGGAGACCTCCGACCCAGGCTTTCGCTGGTCCTGAAGCTGGGCATCGTCATGCTCGCAGCGTCGCTCGCCGACCTGTCCGCCCTTATCGCCACATCAGGGCTCGCGGGAGAGGAGGAAATAGCGCTGGAAGGGGGCGCCGCCCTCCTCTTCGGGCTCTCCATGTTCCTGGTCTCGGCGGGGCTGGCGCTGCAATTCGTGGGAAAGGAGCTTTACTGACTGGCATCCTCGCGTGCGCGATGGCTGACGGTGCGGGCGCGGAGCCGGCCGTCTAGGGCTGACTGGCAGGCGTCTGCGAGGGGAGGGCCAGCCCCGCCAGGACCGGGCTCAGAGCGCCTCCTGCCTTCGCTGGGGGCGCGCCCTCCGCCGCGTCCTCCGGGGCCTCCCTCCGGCCCTTCGTCTCAGCCAGGATCGACCTAGACACGCTCGTAGCGACCACCCCTGCGACCGCCGCCAGGAACAGCATGACGTAAGCCGACTCCAGGTGGGCCTCGGCCGGGTTGGTCCCCATGCCGAGGGCGGAGGCCGACATCAAAGAAACCAGGAACAGCGTCAGGTTTCGCAGCACTCCAATCTCCCTGAGTCTTAGCGTCCGGGGGCCCTGAAGATAACCGAAACGGATTCCAGATCCATAGCGGCGAAGCCGTGGGCCCCAGGGCGCGCTATCCGCACGAGAAGGCGCCCCCGCGGCCCGGCCGCCGCTGGATGCGGCATCCACGCAGGAATCCAATCCGCAGCCCATATTATCACCGCCTCCGAGGCAGGCACCCGATGGCCAACATCAGAGGAGGCCAGCTGACAGGGAGGCTCGCCTGGACCCCCGGGCTGACCGACGCCGCCAGGAGGTACACCAGGGAGAAGACCGACGCGAACCTTGCCAGCCTTCAGGCGGCCAGGGCAGAGGCGGCGAAGGAAGCAGCCGCTCTTCAGGCCTCCTGCGGCTTCGAGTTCATCACGGACGGGGGAGCGGGGGTGGTCGACATCTTCACCCCCTACGCCGAGGGGCTCGAAGGCGTGAGCAGCGGCGGGAACATAGACAAGTATCCGGGGACCAGGAACTCCTACTTCCACACCCCGATGGTGACAGGGGCGATCAGGCCGAGCGCGGCCGCCCCGAGGTTCCTGCTGACCGCGGAGCTGGAGGGGAGGAAGAAGAAGGCGATCCTCCCGTCCCCGGCGGCGCTCGCCCTGGCCTCCGAGGACTCCTGCTACCGCTCGTCTGAGAAGCTGATGTTCGCCTTCGCCGACGTCCTGAGGGAGGACGTGAAGGAGCTCGCCGCGGCAGGCTACGGCTGCGTGCAGCTCACCGAGTGCTTCATCAACAACGACAGGTTCGCCAAGGCCTCGGCGGCGCTGGCCCCAGCGCTCGGGGAGTGCGTGAGGTCGATCTTCCGGGGCTTCGAGGGGGAGTCGTGCGTCTACTTCCACGCGGGGGACGCTTCGCGCTTCCTCCCCCTGCTGGAAGGCGCCGGGGTGACCAGCCTGGGGTTCGACTTCAACACCGACCCGTCCGCCGCCAGGGGTTCCCTGGACGGAAAGGGGGTGGTCCTCGGGCTCCAGAACTCCACGAGGAAGCTCCCGGAGGAGTGGCTCGGGAAGGAGCCCGAGGCGCTGGCTGCGAGGGCGCTCCGGTACGTGAAGGAGCTCGGGCTCGAGGACGGCGCAGAGGTCTTCCTGGCCCCGAGCCAGGACTACGACGGCCTCCAGACCCACCCGCAGGCGAAGAGGCGCCTCGACAACCTCGCGAAGGCGATCAGGATCTTGGAGGGGCGGGCGTGACAGACCCCCTGTTCTGCACCATGGACATAGGGAGCGGCCCCAGGGACCCCGGGCTCACCAACCTGCTGTCCGGGAAGCCCATCGACGAGGAGCAGGCCGGGCGGGTGGAGAGGTTCATCCGGCTGGTCGACCCCGGCCTCGCAAGGGCCTATGTCGAGCTGGCCAGGGCTCCGCCCCTCGGGAGGACGGAGGCGGCCAAGGACTTCCTCACCAGGCTCGCGGTGGAGGCCCTGGACGCCATGGGGTACAACTGGGCCTTCGACCTGGAGTGGCCGAGGACCGAGATGGTCGACTGGGAGCGTGCGGACGTCGGGGGCTTCGAGAAGTCCGAGAGCTGGCAGCACTCCTACGGGTACAGGTTCTGGAAGCCCGGCGAGATAACCCGTCCCTTCGAGTACACCAACTCCGACAGGCACGTGGAGGAGTATGCGCGGGTCGCGAAGTTCGCGAAGAAGGAGGTCAGGTTCCCGATAACAGACGCCCACTGCGAGATCCACGCCAACGACAACCTGTACTACTACGGGAAGTGGCTCGGGGAGGAGCCGGACGAGGTCCTGGCAAGCCTGAAGGCGGACCACGAGGCGACCATGGAGTTCTCGCGGGAGGTGACGGTGAAGAGGGTGAAAGAGCTCGCCAGGCGCATCCCCGCCGGCTCGACCCTGGCCGTCCAGCACGACAACTTCATCGTGACATGCGAGGAGCGGGAGTACGACCAGGGGGTGATGAAGAAGCTCGGCTTCGACGCTCCGTCGTTCATCCAGTCCCTGAAGGAGATCACCCCGAGCATACCGGGGGTGAGGTACTTCATCCACAACTGCCTCCAGGACTACTCCCTCTACGCGAAGTACTTGGTGGAGGTGCCCAACGTGGACAAGTTCTGCCTGGAGATGTCCAGCCACGACACGGAGCTCCTCGGGACGACGGACGAGGTCAGGAAGGGGCCGGGGTTCGAGTCGCTCAAGACGCTCAAGGAGTACGGCCTGCGGAAGAACCAGGTGGTGGGCGTCGGCGTCGCCTCGACCTACGAAGGGGCGACCCCGCCCGACCCGCGTCTCGTCAGGGACAGGATCCTCTACGCCGTCAAGGTGCTGGGGGACCCCTGGAAGGTGCAGCCCGTCCTCGACTGCGGGCAGAGGAACCTCAGCCTGCAGACCATGTGGGACATCGGGGTCGCCGTCCACAGGGGGAGGGACCTCGCGCTGGAGGCGGTAGGGAAGGACCATGGCATCGACGTCACGCCGTTCCTCACAGGTGGCGGAAAGTGACAGCACCCAGGACGACGACCATAGGGAGCTACCCTGTATTCCCCCCGGGAGAGGACGTAGAATACTACGAGAAGATGGCCCGGGCGGGGGTGGCCGACGAGGTGCTGGACCCCTACGTCTGGGCTACCCAGGAGGCCGTGTCTGACTTCGCCGCCGCCGGGGTCGAGGTGGTCTCCACGGGGCAGACAAGGGGGGACCTCTACTCCCTCTTCCTGGACCCGAGGTTCGTGAAGGGGCTCGAATGGAGGGGAGCCGAGGCCTACGTGACCGGGAGGCTGGAGAGGATGGCCAGCAGCAGGCTCGCGGACCTGAGGCTGGCGCGGAGCCTCCTCCCCAGGCACCTGACCCTCAAGGAGCCCGTGACGGACGCGTACACTCTGGCGAGGTTCGCCAAGGTCTCGACCGGGTCCTACAGGGACACCAGGGACCTGGCCAAGGACATCAACCGCAAGGTGGTGATACCGGAGGTCGAGGACCTCCAGAAGGGAGGGGCCGACGTGGTGCAGCTCGACTCCCCGAACCTGGCGGCAGAGTCGTCGGTGCCGTCCTACCTCCCGGCGCTCTACGAGGGGGTGGCCTCGGCGGCGAGGGTCCCCCTGGCCCTGCACGCCTGCGGGGACACCACCAGGATATTCAGGTTCCTCGCCGGCTTGAAGGTGCAGGCCCTGGAGCTGGACTTCTATCACCACCCTAGGCTCCTGGAGGAGGTCTCCAGGGGGGAGTTCGACCAGGAGATAGGCCTCGGGGTCCTGGACGGCCAGGTGCTCCGCGTGGAGTCGGTCGACGAGATATCCGCGCTGATGGAGAGGGCCAGGAAGACGATAGGGGAGGACCGCCTGGGGTACGTCCACCCTCACTGCGGCCAGAGGAGCATAGACCGCGACACCGCCTTCAGGAAGAACGCCAACATGACCATGGCCAGGGACGACGTCTTCTTCGGCGAGGCCGCGGAGCCAGAGGGGGCCAGGCTCAGGGGCTGGGAAGCCGACCCGAAGGGGTACTTCTTGGTCACTGTGAACAGGGAGGGGAGGGAGCTCGTCGCGACCTTCTACAGCTACAGGCACGTCGTGGTGAAGAGGTACAGGTCGAGGTCGGCGGAGAGGCTCATGCAGTCCCTGAGCGCCGAGGCCGACTCCCTCGGGATAAGCCGGAGGCACCTCGCCTACCTCGCCCTGGAGCTAGGGAGGGCGGAGGCGTCCCTGGAGCCTGGGTCCCCGCTGTACAGGCAGAGGATGATACAGTGACCCGGAGGGCGGGGGGCTTCCTCAGCATAGTGGAGGTCTTCCCGCCGAGCTTCGGGGGGGCGGGGAAGGAGCCTGCGCTGGGGCTCAGGCAGAAGAACAGGGACTTCGTGGAGAGGGTGCGGAGGATACAGCCCTACGCCGACGTCATACTCGTGGCGGACGTGAAGGACACCTCGAGGGCGAAGCTCTCCCCGGTGCACGCCGCGGCCTTGCTGAGGGATGAGACGGGGGCGGAGGCCGTGCCTGTGGTCACGGCCAGGGACTCGAACAGGCAGGGGGTGACGTCGTCTATCCTGACCGCGCTCTCCCTGGGGCTCAGGGGGGTGATGCTCGTGTGGGGGGACAGGTACTCCGAGGAGGAGAAGGTCAGAAACGTCTACGACTTCGCCTCGCTCTCTGAGATGGTGGCGCACGCCAGGGGGCTGGTCGACAGGGCGGGGGCGAAGTGCAGGATATTCGCGCCTGTCGACATAGCGAAGCTGGGCGGAGAGAGGGGGGTGGAGCTGGCGAGGTCGAGGCTCAGGGAGGGGGCCGACTACCTCCTCGCCCAGCCTCCGACCGTGGACGCGGGAGCGACGCTGAGGGGCCACGAAAGGGTCCTTTCGAAGCTGGGGCTGAAGGAGCGGGTGATACCCAACGTCTTCCCCTTCAGGGACCAGGCGGACGTGGACTACTGCCGGAAGAGGTTCGGCTGGAGCATACCAGCGAGGATGGACGAGGTGGCGAGGGCGGGGGAGGCGGAGCTCCTGAAGGAGGCGAAGAAGGCGGCGGCCGGGCTGGCAGAGGGCGGGTTCCCCGGGGTCTACGTCTCCACCAGGGGGAGGCCCGAGCTGGCACGGTTCATCCTCGGCTGACCCGCCCGGCCCGTAGCGGGGCGTCGTGCCACGTCGTTCTCGTCCCGTCACACGGTGCGCGGGCGTCAGCCGTCGACCCGTCGTGGTCGACTGGCGCGCCGAGGCCTGGTCGCGGGCGCACGAGCGAACGGGGGTCGAGGGAGCCTTGGCCGTCGCCGGCACATCCCCACCCGCGGATTCGGTGCCAGCGTTAAAATGCGACCCCGGGGGACAGTACGGGCGCAGAGTTGACCGGCGAGAGCGGGCAGAAAGAGGGGAAGAAGGGGACGAACCCCTTCCGCGGGCTCATCAGGAAGCCCCAGGCCCTCGGGTCCAAGGAGTCCAGGGACAGCGTCGGGGCCCTGCTGTCACGCGTGGATTTGGACCCGGCCCTGCCGACGGCCATCATCGCCAGGGCCAAGGCGGTGAAGGAGGCGGTCGAGGCAGCCAACGACATGTTCAAGCTGGACATACTCCAGGACCTCGCGAACGAGGCCTCGGCCGGGGACGTCCAGAAGAGGTTCGCAGCCCTCGCGATCAAGACGGCGAGCAGGCAGGTCATGGACTACAAGAGGGTCTTGGACGAGCGCGAAAAGGAGCACGGGGAGCTCAGCGGGTCGGTCCTCCGGGCCTGGGAGACCCTGCATCAGGAGCAGGAGCCCATTCTCAGGTTCCTGACGAAGCATGCCCCCGACGACCCCGACGTCGTCAAGGCCAACGAAGTCCTCAGCAAGTTCACCACCGAGATGGAGGAGGCGAAGGCGGAGGTCGAGGGGGTCGGGGCGCTCGTCGCCGCCTCCAGGGCGAAGGAGACCGCCCTCGAGAAGGTCCTCGAGAGCGCGTCGAAGGGGCTGAAGTAGGGCCGGCGGGCCCGGTTGTTCCCGCCAGGGTGCGAAGCCGAGCCCCGGTCGTCCTCCTACTCCCCGGCCACGAAGTGTCCTGTCTCCTTGCTGTGGGCGCCGGCCCCGGCCTCGAAGTTGGTCGCGTAGGCGCAGTCCGCGCAGCGGAACCGCGGCGGGGGCGCCGGGGGGTGGGACAGCGTCTGTGCCATGGTCAAGCGGCCTCTAGCGCCTGGCCAGCTCCTTCAGATCCCCGGCCAGCCCCCTGATGAACGTCTCCTGGTGGGAGACCCGGTGCTCCAGGGCCACCACCCTGGCGGCCAGGTCAGCCATCTCACGCCAGATCCTCATGGCCTCGTCGTCCTCGCTCTTCATGGTCGCCCGGTGGGGCCGGCCGCATATAACGGGGGGCGTCGCCGCGCCTCCCCGCCGGGGGAGAGGCGCCCCTGAAAGTCTTCTGGACGAGACCACCCCGGAGAAGGAGCAGAACCAAAGCGCGCATGATTTAAATCGACTCTGGCGATGCCCCGGAACATGACCGCCACCTACAAGGCCCCCGACCTCCCGGAGGGGTCGGTCACCCCAGAACTGGTGAGGGACGAGCTGCTCGCCTGCTTCGGGAGCGCCAACAAGGAGTTCGCAAAGATAATGGACCAGCCGGTGGGGGACGAGGACCTGAAGCGCCAGGTCAGGGAGTTCGTCACCTCGGTCTTCGGCAGGTGCGGGGTGAGCTTCGACAACCCGACCAAGGCCGGGATAGTGACGGCGGTCGAAGAGTGCAAGAGGAACGCCGAGGCCATGATGGGCCCCAGGGGCGCGGACGTGATCAGGGAGCACTACGCCGAGATGACGAAGCTCCTCGAGAAGCTCCCAGACTAGCGCAGGGCTGCGATGGTGCAGGCCGCCGCCCGTCGGCGGGCTAGAGTTCGAACTCCCCGAGGGCGTATCGAGCTGCTGTCTTCTCGTCCAACTCTATGCCCAGCCCTGGTTTGTCGGTCATCTCGATGTAGCCCCGCCTGATCAGGCTCTCCCCCCTCTTCGCGAGCCTCGGCCAGAGCGGGACGTCGTGGCCGTGGAACTCGAGGACACCGGCGTTCGGTATAGCAGCGGCGAGGTGGGCCTGGGCCATTGTCCCGACCGGGCTGCTGATGTTGTGCGGGGACACGGTGACCTCCCTCATGGCGGCCATCTGTGCCACCAGCAGGCACTCGAGGAGCCCCCCCGCCTTCGGCGCGTCCGGGGTGATGACCCTCACCCCGCTGTCGAGCAGCTCCCCGAGCTGGTACCTCCCGTAGTGGTTCTCGCCGCTCGCGATGGGGACCGTCGTGGCGGAGGCCACCTCCCTGAGCAGGCGGGGGTTCTCCGGCGGGACGGGGTCTTCGAGCCACATCACCCCGAACCTCTCTATCTTCCTGGCGAGCGATATCGAGCTGCTCACGTCGTACTTCCAATGCAGATCGAAGAGGACGTCCGCCCCCTCGCCCACCCCCTCCCTGGCGGCTTCGACCAGCTCCGACAGGTGCCCCACCTCTTTGTTCGTGAGGGAGCCCCCCTCCTGCGCGTGCTCTGCGGTGTATGGCGTGGGGACGTCGAGGTCGAACTTGACCGCCGTGAACCCGTCGTCTTTCATCGCCTTCGCCCTGGACTTGTACGACCTGGGGCTGTACTCGTCGGTGTACTCCATGGCGGCGGCCCTGCCATGCACAGGCGCCCCCCCTGTCCCCTCCTGTGCCTCCGCCCCGGCCTCCTTCGCCCACCTCGGGGTGGTGGGGAGCAGGACCCTGCTCATCGACTCGAGGGACGCCCCCGCATGGGTGTCCACGTACACCCTCACCCTGTCCCTGAACTTCCCGCCGAGGAGGGCGTAGACCGGGATGTTGAGCTCCTTGCCCAGGAGGTCGAGCACCGCTATCTCGATGGCGGAGAACGCGTGGTAGCTTATCCCCCACGCCCCGGAGGGGATCGAAGCCCACCTGAGCTTGTCCATGAGCTTCCTCAGTTCGAATGCGTCCTCTCCGACCACGTGGGGGGCGTACTCCTTCACGACGTTCTCCAGCTGGGGCGCAGGGAACGCCTCGCCTACGCCGTACTTGTCGCCGGCGTAGACCTTCACGAAGGTCCACTGGTAGTTCCCCTCGACCGTGGCCGCCTTCACGTCCGTTATCTTGAGCTTCAACGCACGCCGCAGAGCCCCACGCCGCTTTAACGATTTGGACCGTCGTGCCTGTCACGCTTTTCTATCGGGGGGGCCAGGAGTGAGGTCGTTGGATGCGGTAGTGAAGTCGGAGAAAGGAGAGGGGCACGTGGAGCTGCGAGACGTCCCCGAAAAGAGCCCGCCCGCGGGGGCAGCCCTCGTGAGGGTGGGCGCGGCAGGGATATGCGGCAGCGACCTGATGATCCTCCACGACCGCTTCCCGGGCTACAAGGTCCCGGTGGTGATGGGGCACGAGTTCGCGGGCGAGGTGGCGGCGCTGGGGGACGGGGTCAGGTCTGTCTCCGTCGGGGACAGGGTCGCGTGCGAGACGCACGCGTACGTCTGCGGGCGGTGCGCTTACTGCAGGTCGGGGGCCTACAACCTCTGCCAGGAGAGGCTCGGATACGGCTACGGCGTCGACGGCGCCTTCACGAAGCACGTCGTCGTAAGGGAGGCTATAATGCACAGGCTCCCCGACAGCGTGGGGATGCGAGACGCGGCGCTGCTGGAGCCCCTTTCGGTCGTGGTGAACGCTCTCACAGCCAACGCCAGGCTCTCCCCGGGCGAGTCCGTCCTGGTCATAGGCCCCGGGCCGATAGGGGTGCTGTCTGCGCTCCTGGCGAAGCTGGCCGGATGCGCAGTGACGGTGGTCGGGACCGAGAGGAGCCGGAGGCGGCTCGAGCTCGCTGCGTCCATGGGGGCGGACGCCGTCCTCACTGTCGACGAGGCCGCAGGCCCAGGGTTTGAAAGCGCCTTCGACTCGGTCGTCATAGCCACCGGGGAGCCGGACGCTTTCGAAGCGGCTCTCAAGCATTGCAGGCCGCGCGGGCAGGTAGTCCACGTCGGCGAGTCTACGAAGAGAGCCAGCTTCACCTTCTCGCTCATCGAAAGGAAGAACATCAGGGTGCAGGGCTCGTTCAGCCACACCTGGCCGGCCTGGGAGAGGGCGATCTCCTTGCTGAGGGACGGGAAGGTGGACGTCTCAAGGCTCATAACCCACCGCTTCCCCCTCCGGAGCTGGGAGGAGGGGTTCGCCCGGGCGGAGAGCCGGGAAGGGATGAAGGTCCTCTTCGAGCCCTGAGCGGCCCCTACTCGTACTTCAGGCCAGGGATGCTGATGTCCACCGTGAGCCCTCCGTCCACGACCATGACCTCGCCCGTCATGTAGGCGGCCATGTCGGACGCGAGGAACGCCACCGACCTCGCTATCTCCTCCGGCGGCGCGATGTACCCGAGGGGGATCCTCCCGTCCACGAGCTTCCTCGACGAGGCGTCGAGGAGCCCGGTCCCCATCGGCGTGTCCACCCACCCCGGCGCCACCGCGTTCACCCTGATCCCGTGCGGCGCCAGCTCGATCGCCGCGCACTTGGTGAACATGATGATGGCCCCCTTCGAGGCGGAGTAGGCGAGCACCCCAGGCTCCGCCGAGATCCCGTCGACCGACGCCACGTTCACTATCCTCCCCCTGGTCCCTGCGGCCACCATCGCCTTGGCTGCGGCGGACGCATAGTTCCTGTACCCGCCGAGGTTCACGTCCATTATCCGGTCCCAGTCCTCCTTCCTGAAGTCGAGGAGCGAGCCTCCCTTTATCGTCCCGGCGTTGTTCACGAGGATGTCCACCTTCCCGAACTTCGACACGCACTCCGCGACCGCGTCGGCGGCCCTCCCGGGGTCGGAGACGTCGGCCTCGAACCTGACCACGCCCCCGGGGAGGGTGTCCTGCCTGAACTTCCTCCCCACGGCCACGACCTCGGCGCCGAGCCCCGCCAGGAGCCGCGCCGTCTCCCTCCCTATCCCGCTCGTCGCGCCGGTGACGACCGCCGCCTTCCCGGCGAGGCCCAGAAGCTCAGACTCTATGGTGGGCATGCCTGAGCCGCTCCTCCGCCCTGCGCTTATTTCTTTTCCGAAGCCCTCAGCTCGTCCAGCCGGAACGACAGCTTCGCCCGGAACCTCCCCCCTCCCTCGAGCCTGGAGGCGTGCCCGCGTCTGATCGCCTCGGCGAGGTCGTAGGGGTAGCTGGTGCTCGGCTCTATGACCGCGTTCCTGACCCCTCTCCATCCGCCGTAGGCGAGAAAGAGCCACACGTTGTCCATGATCTCCTTCTGGAACCTTATGGTGGACCTGACTCCGTTCTCCCTGTCCGTGAAAGCCGCCGCCCCCTCCTGCAGCCCTGTCAGGTAGTGCAGTGTGCACGTGCGAGCGTCCGGGTCGACCTTCTGCACATCGACCGCCCTGCCGTCCCTGTACCGGGCCCTGGGCCAGGCGTACCTCGGCGCCGCGAAGCGGGAGGCGTACCTCTGGTCGACGAGCCCCGTGGAGGCCGGGACCGAGATCTCGCACCTCTCGTTGATCTCGAACGCTGGGTGGATCTTCCAGAGGAACCTCTCCTCGTCCCCTCCGAGGTTGATGAACTCGTACTCGCAGTCGAAGCCGGGCTTCCCCCTCCTCATGGTGACCTTCCTTGAGATCTCGACCGGGCTGATAGGGCAGGCGACCTTCGTAGTCACGGACGCCTCGTTCCTCTTCTCGTCGACAGACGACTCCCAAGGGAGCGACCAGACCTCCCCCATGTCTGGATATCGCTCCCCTCCCACAATAGACTCGGCGTCGTTGGGGAATATCTCGTCCCACCCCCCCGACCAGACGTCGTCGAACCTGGACCCGAAGGGGACCTTCCCTATCGGGACCCGGGGGTTGTGCCAGAGCACGTCCCTCCCCTTCCGCAGGTGGAGTATCCCGTGGATCTTCGCGCCGAGCTCCGGAAGGATCGTGACCCTGACCTCCTCGTTCTCCAACACGACCGCCTTGTATCCCCGCAGCGACCACTCGTCAGACACCCTGGCGCCCATGCGGCTGCGGGCGTCCGCGAGAGACTTTAAATCGTGTGCATCGGAGGAGCAGTCCCGACCGCGTTGCAAGTATGCTGCGGTTCGACGTATGTCACGAGATTCTATGCGACGTACGAGGCGGGGGTCTACACCAAGTTCCCCTCGGCGTCCGACTTCGGGAAGGCAGTCGCGTGGGCCCGGTCTGTCGGGTTCAACGCGATGGAGTTCGAGGTCCTGAACAGGAACCACCTGAAGAAGCTGCTCGCCGACCGCCGCCTGGGCCGGGCGCCCCCTGGCTTCGAGGCCGCGAGCGTCTCCTTCCCGTTCGTCTTCTCCTCCTTCCTGGGCGAGCCCTGGGCGCGGGCCCGGGACGGCTTCGCCCTCTGCCTCGGCGCCGCGCGAAGGTTCGGCGCGCCCGTCGTCAACCTCACCTCGCCCCCCTACCCGGGGGCGGAGCTCTCCTGGGACGGACCATACCCGGGGGGACCGCCGGCCGTGGTCGCCTTCCACGGGGAGAGGGGGTGGAGGGACGCGTGGGAGTCTTTCGTCTCTAGGGTCGGGCTCTTCGCCGACATGGCTGCCGGGGAGGGGGTGAAGCTGGCGGTGGAGCCCAGGCCCAGGGAGATGGTCGGGAACACCGACGCGCTGCTGATGCTCATCCGCGACGTGGGGTCCCGGAACCTCGGCGCCCTCTTCGACACCGGGCACCACTTCGTGATGAAAGAGATACTGCCTGTGTCCGTTTGGAAGCTCGGGGACCGCATCTTCTCGGTGCACCTGAGCGACAACGACGGCGTGATAGAGCACCACTGGGCCCCCGGGGAGGGGCGGATAGACTGGGGCTCTGTCCTCGGCGCCCTCGGAGAGTCTGGGTACGCCGGGTACCTGGCCGTCGAGTCGTCCGGGATAGGGAGGGACCCGGCAGACTTCGTGAGCGCCAAGGCACTGGTCGAAGGCCTCCTCTCCGCATGGGGGCGGGCGGAAGGGCGCGTGGCGGCCAGAGACCTGCGAAGGAGAGACCAGGGTTGAGCCTGAGGTCGCTCGCCCTCCCTGTCGACGAGATAAGCGCCAGGCTGATCAAGCCGTCACAGGACCCGCTCAGGCAGGACCTCGGCGACATAGAGTCCCTGTGCAGGTCGATTGAGGACGTCGGGCTCCTCCAGCCGATCGTAGTCAGGTCGGCGGGGGAGCGCTTCGAGGTGGTGGCCGGGAACAGGAGGTTCGAGGCGTGCAGGAGGCTGAAGTGGCGGAGGATACCCTGCCAGCTGGTCGAGCTGACGGAGAAGGAGGCATTCGAGGTGGCGCTGGCCGAGAACCTCGAGAGGCGGACCCTCGATCCGCTGGAAGAGGCGAGGGCCTTCCAGCGCTACGTCTCTCGCGCCGGCTGGGGCGGGGCCGCCGAGCTGTCCAGGCGGATAAGGCGGAGCCCGGCGTACATCTCCAAGAGGATGCGCCTGCTCTCCATCGACCCCGAGGCCCTGGAGACGCTCTTTCGGCGCCGAAAGGGCACGGCCCTGGCCGAGGAGATGTTCATGCTCGGAGCGGACCAGCAGCGGAAGCTTGCAGAGGAGGTGGAGAGGAACCCGATGTCCACCCGGGAGGTCCGCCGGCTGGTGAAGTCGATAAGGGAAGCGCCCAGCGGGGCTGTGGAGGGTTCGTGGTGGAAGGCGCAGGAGGACAAGCAGAGGCTTGTCGCGCGGAGCATAGACCAGACGATCTCTGCCTTCCGGCTCGCGCTCTCGAGGATTGACGTGGTGATCGAGCGGCTGGAGAAGGAGTGGGTGGAGAAGGAGGTCCTCATGCAATACAGGTTCTCCCTCCACAGCCAGATAGACTCGCTGATACACCTGAGGAAGAAGCTGGCCGCTAACTGACTTCCTTCAGCGTCTCGGAGACGCACTCGGAGAAGATGTCCATCATCGTGTCCACCTCTCCCTTCTCTATCACCAGCGGCGGCGCCAGGGCGACCCAGTGAGGGTCGCTCCTGATGATGAGCCCCTTCTTCAACGCCTTCCTCCCGACCCTCGCCCCGAATGCCGCCCCCTCGGGGAACTGCTCCTTGGTCTCAGGGTCTTTCACGAACTCCACGCCGATGAGCAGCCCCGCCCCCCTGACGTCGCCTATCACCCCCTCACCCTCCATCTCCCGCAGCCTCCTGCGGACGGCGTCACCCATCTCCCTGGCCCTGGCGGGGAGCTTCCTCTCGACTGTCTCGCTCACGCTGGCTATGGCGGCGGCCGATGACACCGGGTTCCCGCCGAAGGTGTGCCCGTGGTTGAAGTGGACCCCGGCCGAGGCTTCGCCGTAGAACGCCTCGGCTATCTCGTCGCCGAACGCTATCCCGCCGACCGGGGAGTATCCGCTCGACATCCCCTTCCCCATGCATATGATGTCTGGCGTCACCCCGAAGGTGCCCGCGCCGAACATCTCCCCCGTCCTGCCGAAGCCTGTGATTATCTCGTCGAATATGAGGAGCACGTCGTACTTGTCACAAATCTCCCTGAGTATCTTGTAGTACTCCTTCGGGGGGGTGACTATGCCGCCGGTGTTCCCGATGGGCTCCACTATGAGCGAAGAGACCGTCGCCGGGTCCTCCTGCTTTATCACGCTCTCGACTATGCTGGCGCACAGCACGCCGCACTCGGGATACTTCAGCCCGTAGGGGCACCTGTAGCAGGTGGGCGGGAAGACGTGGACGTACCCCCCAGGGAGGGGCTCGAAGGTCGACCTCCTCTTCGTCACCCCGGACGCCGCCAGCGCGCCCAGCGTCGCGCCGTGGTACCCCTCGTACCTGGAGACCACCTTGTACTTCTGCGGGTGGCCCGTCTGCCTGTGGTACTGACGCGCGAGCTTCATCGCCGATTCTGTCGCCTCGGAGCCGCCGCTGAGGAGCTTGAACGTGTGCAGGTCCCCGGGGGTCACCTTGGCCAGGAGGGCTGCCAGCTCTATGGCGCGCATGTTGGTGGCGTGGAGGGGGGGCGCGAACGCCAGCTCGTCGAGCTGCTGCTTCATCGCGTCGATCACCCTCCTGTTCCCGTGGCCCACGTTGACCACGAAGACACCAGAGAGCCCGTCGAGGTATCTCTTGCCGTGGACGTCTTCGTACCAGACCCCCTGCGCGCTCTTCATCACGAGCGGGTCCTTCGCGAAGTCTTTCATCTGCATGAAATCGAGGAAGAGGTGCTCTACCTCTTTGTTCGTCTCGCCCAATTCTCTAGGTTGGTACGGTAGCTTCTGGTATTAAGTCTGTAAGCTCGTTCAATCTTGTCCCAAGATCGAGACCTTCCTGCCCGTGTGCCACAGGCATAAGACCCCTCCGCGACCCGTCGCAGACCACTTCGCTCTTGCGTTTCGGCTAGCGCCTTTGACTGGCTTCCCGTCGATGGAGATCACCGCTGGTTTGAAAGACAACGAAAGTACTTCGCGCGCTTCGAGGTCGCAAGTCTCGTATTCCACCTTCTGGCTGGCATATGAAATCCGCTTCACGACCGAAGTCGACCTCAGCAGGTGATCCTCTCCAGACGGTGCCAGTTCGGGGATTGCTCCGATGGTGGCCGCCACATTCCTGATGTAGTCTGCATATCCGTCGGAGAACCATGGGTCCCCCGGCCTTGTTATCGTCTCGTCTCCGTCTACAATCTGCTGTGGGAAGGTGTCGACCATTCCATCGGCACCGACGAAGTAGGTCGACGCGTTCAAGCTCCGTAGCGCTTTCTCTCGGTAGCTTTTGTCCCCTGTGGCTTCGTACCACATTGCGCAAACAGACGCGAACCTGGCGGTGTGACTCGGCATGGGGCAGAACGACCAGAGTTGCTCGTTGACGAATACTGCGCCCCACCTTTCTTCCCCGAACGTGAGTTCTACCCAGTCCAGTATCTTCTTTGCGTGCTCTTTCCAATCCGCGTCGAGCGCTTCGCGCTGTTCGAGCAGGTATCTTGCAGTCTCAAGTGCAGAGTACTGTTCCCTGTTCTGGTTCATCGGATCCAGCATGATGTCCTCGAAGTATCCCTTCCATTTGTTCGATTTGAGCGGGTAGCTTACCAGCCAGGACCAGGCTTCTTTCTTCGCCTTGCCGTACCGCTTGCTGTGGCTCACCTTCGTAAGTTCATCGAAGAACTTCAGATGGGCAACCATGTTCGACGTGTATTCTTCTCGAGGTTTTCCGTTCCAGCCAAACGCCCTGAAAGGCCATGGGGGTCTGTCGTAAGAGGATGGACGGACGTTCTTCAGCAAAGCGTCCGCCATGCGTTCAGCGGCTTCCAGATACTCCCGCTTGTCTGTGACGCTATAATACTGGACCAGCGCCCGGCCGAACTCGCTGACTTTGTCTGGCTCGATGACGCCGATCCCGTCACCCGTCCCCGGCCTGAGCTCGTGTATGTAGTTGCGCGGCGGCGGCTTTATTGTGTAAGCGGCTTCGTCCGCTCCCTGGTACTCCCTCGCCCCCGAGTCGCTGCTCGCGAACGGGACCCCCGCCCAGACCCAGTCCTTGGGGGTCAATCCGTGGGCTAGCGTGTAGTCTAGCATCTCCCCCACCAGACCGACGAGGTCTTCTTCCGCTGAATATGGGTAGTACCTGACTAGGGAATCGACGAACATCGAGTACAGCCCAGCGGGGTTGTGCGGCCACGCCTTGCCCCTGTGCGGTGGATCGCTTGAGAACGTAGGGTAGGAAAGATAAGACCTCAAGCCGTTATCTTCCACAGGCACCTTTCTGATGAAATCCCACGCCAGCTTCATGACGCGGTCGTACGCCCGCGACTCCGGACCAAGCCACGGCTTCAGCCTGCCCGAAGAGTCAAGTTTGACCTTGTGAGATGCGAACGAATCCATTCAGGCGGACAGATAATCTCTAGGTCTTTAAGCCTGCAGCTGGCCCCAGCCAGTGCGTCTTCTGAATCGCGCTACGAACCATGGAGGCGCAAGGTCGACGCCTTGCGCGAAGATTCTTGTGCCCGTACGACTGATTCGTAGGACAGATCCATCGAGCCACCAGCCGCGGTGAAAGGGGTCCCAAGAAGCTCCGCTTCTCGCGGAGGTCCTGCCGGTCCCGCTCTCATCCGCTCCGTTCGGCATATGGATGGATTCCTGAACCGTGCCAGCCCGTCTGGTCAGAAGACTTCACGGACCTCTTAATCGACGTAGGAGCGCTCGAACCAAGTCTCTGAGCTACACGCCTGGGCCGTGCAAGCTCCTATGACCCCTAAAAGACATATATTCGCCACGCCGGAAACGACGTACGATGTCCCAAGGGAAGTCTTTGGGCAATTTCCTGAAGGTCGCACTGGTCTGTTCTCTTCTGGCTCTCGGAACAATCACCTTTCTCGGCAACGTGACCTTGGTTTCGCCTGGGGTCGTGAACGCGCAATCATCTCCGGCTTCAAACGGGACCCTCAAGATGACATTCGCTGGGACCCTGACCACGCTGAATCCCTTCGGTGCGACATGGCCTGACTGGTGGGTCATCCAGTTAGAATACGCATTCTTCGGTGCGCTGAACCCGAACGGCTCCGTGAACCCTCAGCAGTCGCTTGTCAATTCGTACTCTTCCAACTCGAACTACACGGTCTGGAACTTCAACGTAAGACCTGGAGCGAAGTGGTCGGATGGCGTGCCGATAAACGCAAGCGATCTGATATACACATTGGGCGTAGCTCTCCAGCCGGCCAATTACCCATTCTCATGGGCGCCGAACGTCGTGTCGATGACTGCCCGCAACGCGAGTGACATGCAAGTGGTCCTCAACAGCTCCACCGCCCAGTTTGGAACCTACCTCATGTCCCAGACGACGTGGCCTGTCCTTCCATATCACATATGGAAGAACGAGAACGTGTCTTCGTTCAGGAACTTCGGGACTGATGTCGTGGACGGGCCGTACTACGTCTCGAACTACCAATCGGGCCAAGGGACCATAACGATGCTCGCCAACCCATACTATTGGGGAGGCGTACCCGCTATCAAGACGCTTCAGATTGCACTGACAACCGCTTCTTCATCCGCTCCCCTTCTGCTGAAGACCGGCGCCGCAGACGTGGGGCAGATCGCGACCAGCGACGTGGGTGCCTTCTCATCGACGCCCTCGATAAAACTCATCAAGGAATCCTACCAGTATCCGACGCTTCTTCTGTGGAACTCTTCCAGCGTACCGTTCAACAATCTGAACTTCAGGCTCGCCCTGGCGCACATGGTCAACTACACCGCCATCGTGGACGAAGGCTGGAACGGCTTCGCTTCTCCTGGTGGCGCCAGCGCGTATCCGCCGGGGAACTATTACACCAACCCGTCCTTGCAGCCGTATGTTAACAGCATGTCTGAAGCGACCCAGTTACTGAAGAGTGCAGGCTATACCCTGAGTGGCGGGAAGTGGTATCAGCCCAACGGACAGCCGCTGACGCTCACTATCATCACTGACGGCCCGAACTCAAACGACGTCCTGTCTGCTGAGGCCCTGAGCCTGACCCTCACAAGCGCAGGGATACCCACGACGTATCAGACGGTTCAGGTCCCAACTTTGAAGCAGGATCTTCATGCGGGGCCGATGGGCAACCAGATGGTCCTGTACACTTGGACTGGTGGCTTCTATCCGGTGCCTGTGTTCGCGCTGGCGCCCAAGGTGCCCCCATCTGCCACGTTCGCCGTCACCCAGCCCTACTGGATGGGGACGCCTCAGGCTACCGCGCTCTATGACCAGACGTATGGGACGATGAGTCAGTACTCCACTCCGGCCAATGTCAGGCCATACGCCTACCAGCTCGAGAATCTCACAAACGTATACGTCCCGTACCTGACGCTGGACTATCCGCAGACAATCTGGGCGTACAACAGCACATTCACCGGCTGGCCCACGAATGGGTACTTCGACATAGGGTCTGGTGTGCTCAACTGGACCGCTCTAGCCACGATTCACGCGCCTCAAACTCAGACCATCACCCTCACGTCCACGACAAGCCAGAGCACTTCCGGCAGTGGGATAGCTGGCTCGTATGGGCTCCTGACAGCTGCGGTCGTAGTGCTCCTGATTGCAGCGGTATCGACCACCTATGTCTACTCGCGGCGGCGGCGCGCGAAAGCAAGCGAAGGCCCCAAGGCTGCTTAGAATTCAGCGCTGAGCTAGGCATCCGGTGCGAGTGGCGGTCCGCGACAGCGGAGACGGACAAATCGGATTAGCTGTTGCTGCTCCGCAAGAGTCTTGAGCAGACGAAGAACGCGAACACTATGGCATAGATTGCGACGACTGAGAGGTATGCGCTTGTCACGCCAGCGGACCCTAGCAGGAATCCGAAGACGAAGGGTCCTATAGTCACCCCTACGTCTTCCGCCGCTCCATATGCTCCGATCATCGTCCCTTCCCTCGATTTCCCGCCCAGGGAGATGAAACTGGCCAGGTTCAACGGAGTGAGCGCGGAGAAAGCGAGACCTCCCGTCAAAGCGGAGACGTAAAACAGCATCGGAGACCGAGCGAAGACGAGGGTCGCATAGGCGACCATCCCGACGCAAAGTCCGGCAGCGATCCAGGAGTCAGCCCTGCGCATCCCAACGAAGCCGATTATCGGTTGGAAGATCATCACGCTCAGGTTGTATGTCGCCAGCATGGCAGCGATCTCAAGAGGGGTTGCAGAGACGGGGCTTCTTGCCATCACGATGACTATCAACGAGGTCATCACCGTCTGGCCGACGAATGCGCCGATAGCTATGGCGCTCCCGGACAGAACCTTCAGCTTCGGCAGTGGGCGCCGGTCGTCCAGCTTCTCTTTTGCCTTCATCAGGTTGTCAGTTTGCCGGAGAGGAGAGACTAGCATGGGGAGCGACGAGACTGCAGCCAACGTTGCGGCGATGTAGAACCCCAGCACGAAGCCGAGTTCGCTGAAGACGAACCCCCCGGCCAAGATGCCGGCGATCCGCGAGGCAGACACCACCGAACCAAGAACTCCGAGCGTGCCTCCTCTGCGGTGCCCCTCGACGCCCTTGGTGGCTTCTGACCTCTGAACGACAGCCATCCCTGCGACGAGCCCGCCAATCGCCAACACGACCCCTGCTATGGTCAGAAAACTCCTGGACGACGCGAGCGCGACGAAGGCTGCAGACGACGACACCGCGATTGTTGGTCGCAGCACCGAATTCGGGACCCGGTCTGTCAGAATCCCCCACAGAGGCTCGAAAATCAGGGTCCCGAGCCCGAGGACTGTGAACTCTATCCCGATCTCGGTAGGGGAAAGATGAAGCCCTATGACGAAGTAGAGCGGGGCGAGCAAGGTGAACATGGCTCCTGCGAACTGGTAGGTGAATGAAGCCACAAGGGCCGAGACGCTGCCTATGACAACTTTCATGTCGGTCGCTGCATCATCGGCTTCAATGCCAGCCCCCGGCTTCTCAAGTCTTACGACTTCGGTGAACGAGTTATATAACTCGAGACAGCCGTTGTTCAAAGATGCACGAGATCGGCCTAGGCGCCGCGTTTTATCCTGAGCACTGGGCGCGTGACCGACTCCCGGTCGACGTCAAACTATTGAAACGCTCAGGCTCAAACGTCGTGAGGATGGGGGAGTTCGCGTGGTCAGACTTGGAGCCCGAGGAAGGTCGATACGAGTTCTCGTGGCTGGAGAACGCGGTCAAGATGCTGAAAGAGGCGGGGATCCAAACCATCATTGGGACGCCTACAGCTTCCCCTCCGCCTTGGCTCGTGGCCAAGCATCCGGACGTCCTCCTGGTGGACAGCCACGGTGTGAAGTCAGAATATGGAAAATGGCACGAATATTGTCCCAACAGTCCGACGTACCAGGCGTACACCAAAGAGATCGTATCAGCTCTGAGTTCAACTTTCAGCCGCGAGGATGCAGTCATTGGATACCAGATCGACAACGAAGCGCGTTGGGGGGAATCGCCGCCTTGGAAGTACTGTTACTGTGCCAGCTGTATCGCCCAGTTCAGGCGACATCTCGCAGAGAAGTACGCTGACATCGACAATCTCAACGAAATCTGGGGGGCTTCGTTCTGGAGCCACAGGTATGGTAGTTGGGACGAGATATCGCCGCCGTCTCCTCCCTATGACGCCTGGAACAGGA
>JAFMAW010000080.1 GCA_029784795.1 Nitrososphaerota archaeon
CTCCGGTTCTTGCCGATGCCGTTGACGGGGGCGGCACTGATGGCCGCCACCGCCTCTCGCCGGCTCGTCCAGGCTTCCTCGACGGCTGCGGCGATGCTTGTACCGATGGTGCGCTCATACGGGGTCGGCTCGGGGAAGGCGCAGGAACTTGAAGGGCTGGTCGCCGATACGAAATCAGACACGATAATCATCGACGAGAGCGTGACCTCCGCCCAGGCGAATAACCTCTCCCGCGTCACGCACGTTCGCGTGGTCGACAGAGAGAGGCTCATACTCAACATCTTCGCGAAGAGGGCCGTCACGACCGAAGCCAAGCTCCAGGTGCAGCTGGCAGAGCTCCGCTACGAGCTTCCCAGGGCCAGAGACTCTGTAAAGAACTCGTTCAGGGGCGAGCAGGCAGGGTTCTCCGGCATGGGGGAGTACGCCGTCGACGTGAAGTTCCGGGCGCTCAAGAGGCAGATGGGGTTCATCAAAGCCAAGCTCGAGAAGTCGAAGACTGCGAGGGAGCTCCATACCTCGGAAAGGCGGAAGCTCGGAGTCCCCTTCGTGTCGCTCGCGGGTTACACCAGCAGCGGGAAGACGACCCTCTTCAACAGACTCGCGACCGAGTCAAAGGACATCTCTCCGGACCTCTTCACGACCCTTTCGACGACGACGCGCATGGTCGCCTTTCCTAATTCCAGACGAAAGGTCCTCCTCTCTGACACCGTCGGGTTCATCTCCCGGCTCCCCACGTACCTCGTCGAGTCGTTCAGGTCGACCTTGGACGAGCTCCGCTTCGCCGACCTCGTCCTCCTGATGATCGACGCCAGCGAGTCGGCCGAGAGCATCGAGATCAAGTTGAGAAGCTGCAGGGAGACATTGAACGAGCTCGAAGTGGACCCGGCGAAGACTCTCGTCGTCCTGAACAAGGTCGACCTCCTGGACATCAAGACAAGGTCCAAGATGGAGCTAGACCCGCTCTTCAAGGACTACAGCATCGTCAAGGCCTCCGCGGTCAGGGGGGACGGGCTGCACCAGCTGAGGACCAAGATTCTCGAGAGGACTGACCCAAGGAAACTCGCCCGGGCGACCCGGCTCCCTGCTCCGAGATGACCACGCTCGCCGTCTCCTGACTACGGGTATTCAGGGAGGGGGGTGCGGCTTTTTGTCGCTCATCCCATACCGCAGCTTCACCGCGAGCAAGAGCAGATAGAGGACCAGATTGGCGCTGTTCCAGACGATCACCGAAATCAGGCCGAGCGACGCCCCGTAGGCGAGCCAGAGGATCGTCCCCCCCAACACAAGGAGGTTGAAGGACAGACTGATCTCGTGGGCGTCTTTCAGCTTCCACACTCGGACGACCTGAGGAACGATCCCCAGCGCAACCAGGAAGCCCGCCGCAAGGCCCACCACCTCGGCATATTCCGCCAAACGCGCCAGAGCCAAGCATGAAGCGTTATTCAACGTGCGCTCTGCATTGACTTCAGGCGCGCTCGGTCGGGATGGAGCGTGCGAATGCCGCCCATCGCGATCCCCAAGATTGGTTTACGTCGTCATGAGTCGGACGATTTTCTCCCGTTTGGACTGTCATAGGTAAGAAAGCCGGGGAGATTGTGAAGGCGGACAACGGCGAGGCCCTGAACGACCTCAACGTCACCAGATGCTACGAGTGGCTCGCGCGCATCCAGTGATGGTGCCTTACCAAGTGGATCGAGGTGTTCGCCGTCGACAAGGATTCGGTCGGACTGTCCGGACGTCCTGATCATCCAGTCTTGTTGGCAGGCCCGAACTCCGAATAGAATCCTTTATACGCATCTGCCCCTAACCGGTTAGGTATGGCGCCAGAGGATTCTTTGCCAGAGACGTCTCAAGAACAAGAAACTGAGTCCAATCCACTGGATTCAAAAATGAATAGGAGAACATTTCTGAAGACTAGTGCGATTTCTGCCGGTGTCGTCGGCCTAGGCGGAATCGCCCTGACCGCGGGGAACACAACTACCGTAGTTGAAACCCCTACAGAGAGCGTGCCCACTACATCCAATTCGGATCCATTCGCGCTCCAGACTGTCACGCTGAACATAAACGGAAAAGCCTACGAGGTAGGCGTCGAGCCGAGGGACATGCTGAACAACATACTTCGCGACGGCCTCGGGCTGATCGGCACGAAGAGACCGTGCAACAGAGGGGAGTGCGGAGGTTGTACTGTCCTGATTGACGACGTCCCGCACATGTCATGTACCTACCCTGCTTTCCGTGCGGCTGGGCATAACATCATCACGGTCGAAGGATACAACATGCCATCCAGTGCAGAGAGCAAGGTTCTCAACGCAGTGCAGCTTGCCTGGGTCCAGGAGGACGGTGGCCAATGCAGCGGCTGCCAGCCTGGACAAATCATGTCCGCGACCGCTCTCCTGCTGAGCAATCCGAACCCCACCCTCGACGAGATTAAGTTCGCGATGAGTGGGAACATCTGCAGGTGCGGGAACTACGCGGGCATCATCGCCAGCATACAAACGGCGGCCCTGAACCTTCAGGGAGGTAGCGCGTAATGAGCAGTACTCAGAGCAGCGGACTGAACAACCTCGACCCCAACGCCGTATTCAACTTGGTGGGGAACCCAGTTGTAACAAGGCGTGACCTATACGCGAAAATTACAGGGCAGAGGAAGTACACCTCTGACATAGTGCCAAGCGACATCGGACAGAGTAGCATGTGGTATGCCGGGTTCCTAGTTGCTCCTCATCCTCACGCGAAGGTGACCAGCATAGACGTCAGCGCGGCCCAGGCAGCAGGATATGTAACCCTGGTCGAGTCTGACCTGCCGGTCGGCGCCATGTTCGGCGCAGGAGCTCGCGCTTACCCGCCACTGGTTAGCACCGAGGTGCTATACCCAGGGCAACCGGTTGCTGTGGTGGCTGCTCCCACCGCCAACGAAGTGGTAGACGCCCTGAACCTGATAAAAGTGGAGTACGAGCAACTCCCCTACGTCTTCGATCCACAAGACGCCCTTCAATCTGACGCGCCCCAGCTCTGGCCGGGCGGCAACGTCCCTGGCGGTGGAGTGAGCGAAAGCGGTGTAGCAACGAACGCAACTCTCTCCCTCGAATTAGGTAACGTCGACGCCGCACTGGCGAGCGCAGACGTCGTCTATGAAGACACTTTCTCAACCTCCATACAGCAACACTTCGAGATCCTCCCAAGAGGAGCGGTTGCTTACTGGTCAAACGGCCAACTGACCGTCAGGGCATCCACACAGTGGGCTTGGCTCGTCCAGATCACTCTGGCGAACTACTTCGGAATTCCCCTCACGGACGTAGAGGTCAGCACTTCGCTGGGCGGCTACGAGGACGGGGGAGCCCTAGGCAACGGTCTCGGGAACAAGGTCACCGGAGAAGAGTACATCCTGGCGGCCGTGCTAGCCAAGAAAGTGGGCGCCGCGGTGAAGTTCGTCCACACCAGGCTCACGCACGCACGCACCACCACGAACAGGTGGCCATACTCGGCGACATTCAGGCTTGGGGCAATGAACGACGGCACCCTAGTGGCCATCGATGCGGTCTGCACCGCAAACGTGGGTGGCAGGGGTGGGGCGCAGGGCGCCGACGCTGTGGGAGACTTCTACAACACCTATGTCTGTCCAAACATGCGCTTCTACAGCATCCCGGTGACGACCGACGCGTATTCCAACGGATCGGCCATGAGGAGCGTAGGGGAAGAACAGGGACACTTCCTATTGGAATCAGCCATGGACGAACTGGCCCACAAGCTCAACATGGACCCAGCCCAGTTCAGGCTCAAGAACATGAGGCAGGGCACGGGCGCGGCCGACCCATTCTCAAAGCTACCATACTCGACCATCGCGCAGCCCCAGGCACTCCAGGAAGTGATGCAGGCATTCGGCTGGAACAGCTTATGGAAGGGATGGGGAGTTCCCAGCTCAATCAACGGGACGAAGCGCATCGGAGTGGGGGTCTGCATTCAGAACGCGGCGAAGGGCGCTCCATTCCCTCCATCGACGTCCCAGGTCCAGGTGGACCCTGATGGGACCGTTACCGTCTTCTCGGGCCTGACGGACCACGGCGCCGGAGGGAACACGACGCTCCCAATCCTCGCTTCTGAAGCGCTCGGTCTCACGTCACTGGCCAACGTCAAGATGGTCCAGTCTGACACAAACCTCACCACCAACTCCAGCGTAACAGCAGGGAGCCAGACAACCCACAATTCTCACTCGCTCCTCTACGCGGTCGAGGATCTGAAGAATCAGTGGTTCCCAATCATAGCGACGAAACTAGGCGCGAACGCCGCCAAACTTGCCTTCAAGAACAACACCATCTACGACACCACAAATCCCACGAACAGTATCTCCTTCAACGCTGCGGCGGCGCTGCTTACCGCCTCGATCAAGGGCTTCGGGGTTTGGCAGATTCCGTTCAACGTTGCTATCCGCTCAACCGGAGCAAGGATGGCCATGGTGGAGGTAGACACTGAAACTGCCGTAGTCCACGTGCTCAGCCACACCTTCGCCCTAGGCCTTGGCAGAACCATCTTCTACAAGGGGGCCATGCACCAAATGCTCGGAGGCTCCGTCATGGGAGTCGGTTCGGCCTTCTTCGAAGAGCTGCTCAACGACCCTAGCCAAAACGTAACGGTGAAGCCAGGCTACCCGACATCAGGGAGCTGG
>JAFMAW010000081.1 GCA_029784795.1 Nitrososphaerota archaeon
TCCTTGCCCTTCGCGTCGAGCACGAAGAGCACCCTGCACTTGTGGCACCCCAAGGGGTTGCCGCAGTCGCATGCCTCAGGGAGGTTGTACTTCTCGAGGTCTGTCTTGATCGGGATCATGCCGAGCCTGTGGGCGAGTATCTCGTCGTAGAGCACAGAAGAGTTCTCTAGTATCACCACGTCGTCTATCGCCATCGATGGGACTTCGGATATGCAGAACCGCCTGATCGCGTTGGCGTAGGACCGATCTACCCCCTCGAGTTGGACTGAGACGGTACTCCCGCTGTCTTCAAGCGCCTTTACCTCAACCAACCGCTCCACCTACTGGCTCGAAACTGGCTCCCATGAGACGTCGCGTTTCGAGGTCGGGAATTTGTTCCGGTTAAAAAGATAGCGGGACTCTCTCCGGCGCTCCACAGCGCTCCAGGGCTGGTTTTGCCCCCGCGGGGGGATGCCCCGAGCCCGCCGCCTCCTTCCCGGGGGTCGGGAGGAGAATCCAGCTGGCCCGTCCCTTGCCCGGCTCGGTGCTTCGCCGTGAGATTGCGGTTTCCGTCGAAACCTTATATCGGAAGGGCGAAGGGCAGGTTCGGAAAAATGTCCGAGGCCTCAGAGTTCAGGCACCTGGTCAGGATTTCAGGACGGGACCTGGCAGGGGGAAAGAAGCTGATCGTGGCCCTGGCAGACCTGAAGGGTGTCGGGTTCAACTTCGCCAACGTGATCACGACGCGACTGAGCCTGGATCCCAGGGTAAGACTGGGGACGCTCACGGAAGACCAAGTCAGCCAGATCGAGCAGGCCATCCAGAGCACGACGAAGGCAGCTCTGCCGGAGTGGTACTACAACCGCAGGAACGACCCCGAGACCGGGGAGGCGAAGCAGCTGCTTGGAGCCGACCTAGACTTCATCCAGAAGGGGGACATCGACGACGAGAGGAACATCCAGAGCTGGAAGGGGATAAGGCACGGCCTCGGGCTGAAGGTCAGGGGCCAGAGGACTAGGACCACTGGGAGGAAGGGAAGGACGGTGGGAGTCAGGAAGGCGACGTTGGTTGCGGCGGCGAAGGAAGCCTCCGCGAAGAAGGAAGCTTAGACATTGGGAGATCCTAAGAAGTCGAGGAAGCAGTACAGCAGGCCGAGGAGCCCCTGGAGGGCGGACCAGCTGGCCCAGGAGCTCTACCTCCTTGGTACATTCGGGCTCAGGAACAAGAGGGAGCTCTGGAAGGCGCAGACTCAGCTCAGTCGGGTCAGAAAGCAGGCGAGGACCCTCCTCGCGGCCACTCAGGTGGTGAGGCAGCGGGAAGAGAAGAAGCTCCTGGACAGCCTGAGGAGGAAGGGCCTCATCGGGGAGGGGTCAACCCTGGACGACATACTCAGCCTTACGGTGGAGGACATGCTCGCCAGGAGGCTGCAGACGATGGTCTTCAAGAAAGGGATGGCGCTTTCTCCCCTGCATTCGAGGCAGCTGATAGTCCATGGCCACGTCTCTGTGGGGGGGCGGGTGATCACGGTTCCAGGATACGAGGTCGGCGGCGTTGAAGAAGGGACGGTCGCGTTGACCGGCGGAGCCGCCAATGCGGTTGCTCCCGCAGAAGAGCAGACGGCGGCGCCGGCCGAGCAGCCGGCCCAGGTGCAGTGAGAGAGATGTCGGAAGAAGAGGTACTCGCTGACCGCTGGGGGGTCTGCCACATCTACTCTTCATACAACAACACCATCGTGCACATCACGGACCTGACCGGGGCCGAGACCATAGCGTTCTCCTCCGGCGGGAGGCACGTGAAGGCCGACAGGTTCGAGTCGTCCCCCTACGCTGCCATGAGGAGCGCGTCGGCGGCGTCAGAAGTCGCCAAGGGGAAAGGGATCACGGCGATTCACATCAAGGTAAGGGCGGTGGGCGGGACCGGCCCAAGGACACCGGGCCCCGGGGCGCAGGCCGCAATCCGCGCCATAGCCAGGGCGGGGTTCAAGATAGGGCGCATCGAGGACGCCACCCCGATCCCCCACGACACGACGAGGAAGAAGGGCGGGCGCAGAGGAAGAAGGGCCTAGTCAGCTAGCCCTCAGAGGCGCCTCACCACTTCCGCAGAGTCTACCTTCCCGTCTCCGTCCTTGTCCACTCCCCGGAGCAGCGCCGCGAAGCGGCCCGACCCATACTTCGCGAACAGGGCGTCCGCATGGTTGCAGACCCCGATTATGGCCGCCTTCGTCCCTGCCCCCGTGAGCCCCGCGATTACGACGCATGTCTTCGACCGGTCCCATGGGTTCTGTATCTTCTCGACCAGGCAGTCGAGCTCAGAGGCGTGAGAGTTCCCTTCGTCGTCCACTATCGCGCCCCAGAACCCTCCCTGGCTGAACTTGAAAGGGAGATGAGGGTTGAGCTCTTCGGCGACGGTGTTGTTCCTCGGGCCTCCGACCACCACGAGGTTGGATGTGAGCAGCTTCTCGGCCCTGAGGTCGGTGTCCAGCTTCACCGGGAACTTCTCGGGGAGGTTCACGAACTGCCCCAGGGCGAACCCCAGCTGGACCGCGTAGTGCCCGTCTCTGGCCTGGGTCCCCGCCGCGCCGTGCTGCAGGGGGGACCCGACCACGACCCAGCCGTCGAACTCCCCGTTGTCGAAGAACTCGCTGAAGAAGCGGCCGAGCGCCCTGGAGCGCCCTGAGGACCTGAGCGTGGGGAGCGGCTCCCCCTTCACAGGGAATTCCACGGCGTAGCCGTCGGACGCCAGGGCGTAGAGCTTCGCCTCCCCTCCCCTGATCTGCTCGCTCCTGACCCGGGCGATCAGCCCTGCCGCCTCCAGGCGCGCGATGTGGTAGTAGATGGTCTGATGGTGAGCCCCCAGCGACCTGGCCATCTCGGCGGGGTACTTCGGGCCCGAAGAAAGCAGGGTCAGGACCTGCTGCCCGATCTTGCCGGAGGCAGGCTTGAACCCGTCCGGCCTGTCAGAGACGAGGACGCGCTTGGCGAGGCCCGAGTCCCCCTTCGGGTCGTAGAGGATCTTCTCCCGGGGCATGGTCAGGAGGCGACGGAAACCCTACATAAACAGTTTTGCATGGTGGCGCGGCTCCGCCTCTCCCCAAGCCGGGACCATGCACAGCGGACATTGGCTCCCTCAGTGGAATCTTTTGCGGTGTTTAAAGGCGCTCCAGCGCTCCACCAGGGACGATGTGCGGCATAATCGGTTGCGTCGCTGAGGAACCCGTCGCAGGGATTCTTCTGGAGGGGCTCAAGCGAGTGGAGTACCGCGGCTACGACTCAGCCGGCATGGCCACCATCAGCGGGAGCCGCCTTGCCGTGAGGAAGGGGGCGGGGAGGGTGAGCGCGATCGAAGAGGCGCGGGGGATGTCTTCCATGCTCGGGAAGGTAGGTATGGCCCACACAAGATGGGCGACACATGGAAGCGTGACAGACGAGAACGCACACCCGCACGCGTCCTGCGGCGAGCTGGTGGCCGTCGTCCACAATGGGATCGTCGATAACTACATCTCGCTGAAGAAGGGGCTGCTGGCGAAGGGGCACAAGTTCAGGAGCGAGACGGACACCGAGGTGATAGCGCACCTGATCGAAGACGAGTACAAGAGGACCAGGGACCCGCTCAGGGCGACCTTGGCCGGGGTCAAGAAGCTCAGGGGGCAGTACGCCGTAGTTGTGATGTTCCAGGACAGGCCGGACGTGATGACAGGGGCTCGGAAGGACGCGCCCCTGATCGTCGGGGTCGGGGAAGGCATGATGTTCCTGGCCAGCGACGTCCTCGCGTTCATCGGCCACACCGACAGGACCATCTTCCTCGACAACTACGAGGCTGTCGAGATCACGAAGGACGGCGTCAAGATAGTCGGGCCCGACGGGAAGAGGGTCAAGAGGGAGCCCGACCAGGTCGCCTGGGAGCTCTCCGACGCAACCAAGAGCGACTACGCCCACTACACCCTGAAGGAGATCAACGAGCAGCCGAGGACCGTCGTCTCGGCATCCGTCCAGGACGCCGGGAAGGTGGAGAGGTTCGCCCGCGCGATAAGGAAGGCGAAGTCGCTTTACATCACCGCGTCGGGGACGTCCTACCACGCCGGGCTCCTGATGAAGTTCAGGCTGAACAAGGAGGCGAGGATCAGGGCGGACGTGGTCGTGGCTGGGGAGCTGAAGGAGCACGCGGAGTTCCTGGAGAAGGGCTCGGTGCTCGTCGCGCTCTCGCAGAGCGGGGAGACCGCAGACGTGATGGAGGGCGTGAGGGAGGCGAAGGGTCGCGGGGTCAGGGTCTGCTCCATAGTGAACGCGGCGGGCTCTTCGCTGGCGCGCGAGAGCGACGAGGTCCTTCTGCTCAACTGCGGGCCGGAGGTGGGGGTGGCCGCGACGAAGAGCTTCACGGCACAGGTCGTCGTGGTCAACCTTGTGGTAGACGCAGTGCTCGGAAAGACGCGCCCCGGCGGAGCCGAGGAGCTATCCAGGGCGGTCGCGGAGGCGCTGAAGTGCGACGGGCTGGTGCAGGAGCTGGTCAGCGCCTACGCCGACAGGCCTGACTTCTACTTCGTCGCGCGCGGATACGAGAGCCCCCTCGCCCTGGAGGGAGCCCTGAAGCTGAAGGAGCTCTCCTACATCCACGCGGAGGGGATGCCCGCGAGCGAGCTCAAGCATGGGACCCTGGCCCTCATCGAGAAGGGGACACCGGTGGTTG
>JAFMAW010000082.1 GCA_029784795.1 Nitrososphaerota archaeon
TCTAGCCCGACGTCCACGACCGTCTTCATGGCGGCGAGGGTCTCGCTCCGCAGCTCCCCGAACCTCTGGCCCTCCGCCATGTCGACCGCCCTCCTGGCTATCGACGCGGCCTTCGCGGCGTGGCCGGAGGCGACATGCCTCTGAATGGAGGAGTCGCTCACCCGCAGCCCCCACTTGGAGAACAGCTCGGCCTCGATCCATCGGTAGCTCCTGCCCTGCGCGAGCCAGACGTCAAGGTCCATGGACGGGTCGCCAGGCAGCGCGCAGACGCTGCACCTCGGCTCGGCTTTATCGAATCCGTCCTGCGGCATGCTCAATCGCCTGACCGTCTGCCTCGAGACTTACGGCGGTCATGATCGAAATATCCCGGAACCTCTAACCTTATTGGATACTCTACATCGTCCCGCTGGAGGGTCGGCTGCGGCCCTCGCCTGTCTTCTCTGCGACGCTCTATCTTAAAGCAGTCCAGCCACGAATCCTTGTGAGCATCTGTGCAGGTAAATTCATTACGCCCTGAATTACGGCAACAATCATACGCGGGGCAGATCTTCCCTACCATTGGCCTCACTCCGCCTCGCCCCCGAGGGCGTCCAGCGACACCCTGCGCCGCCGCCATCCGACCTCCTTCTTCAAGCTGATGAACTCATTCCCCCGCCCCATGTCGTCCCTGAGGCAGAACTCCTCGAACACGAGGATGTGGCGCGGCGTGAACTCGTACTCCAGGAGGTGGGATAGCCCCTCCAGGGTCAGGCCCGGGAAGTCGTCCAGCAGCATCATGGCCGTCGCGATCTTGACCCAGCTCTTCTTGTCCGCCGGCGTCAGGTACGGCCAGGAGTCGGGGTCGTCCCTGACCGCCTGGGCCTTCCGGTAGTCGAACCCCGCGAACCTCCGCAGGAACCTCTTCGCCGCTATGAATGTCGCGTAGCTGCTGCCCGTCGCTGCCTCCTCAGCTCCCTGATGACCTGCCTGACCACCTCGTCCCTCGCGTCCCGCACCGCGCCCTCGCTCATGCCCAGCATCATGGCGACGTCCGCGAACCTGCAGCCGCACCTCCAGCGCAGGAACGCGACGCGCCTCTGGTCGCGCCCGCAGCGCTCCTCCAGGATCCTCTCGACGTCCATCGCCATGACGGCCATGTCCTCCGACTCGCCGGCCGAGGACCAGACCTCCCCGAGCAGCGCGTCCGTGGCCTCGAACAGGCTAGGAGCCTTGAAAAGGATGTCCAGCCAGTCCATCCGCGTCCCGTCCGATCGCGCGTTTCAGATCCTCTTCGAAAGCCATGCGCCCCTCGACGTAGGCGGCGCCGTTTATGTTGAAGAATACCGCCGCCGCGTGGTCCTCGTCCTGATCGCCCCGCAGCCACTGAAAGAAGTGCCTGGCCGCCGAGCTCCGGAAGCGCCGCAGCTCCTCCTCGCCCTCGGCCTTCATCCAATTCCGCGGCGAGTACTTTTTCGCCCCCTTGGTCAGGTGCTCGGCCCAGCGCTCAAGCATTGGCCCGTCGAACACCAGCAGGAAGTCCGTCTTGCCTTCCTCCACGTCCCTCACCATGCCGCTCTCGAACTCCCGCCTCCGACCGGAGTCCTTGACGACGAAGGCGCACCCGCCCCCCTGCGCTCCGACGCTAGTCTCGAAAACTTCCGCCTCGCGTATCTCCTCGATCTCCTCCGCAGAAGGACCGCCAGGAATGTCGGGATCCATAACCCCTTCAATATCATTCTTGGCCCGACGATTCGTTGACCGAAGATTAACCTCTAATGTCTTGTTATCTTGAAAACTCCTCATTCTATTCCGCCTCCCCTCTCAAGCCACAGCGCCTTGGCCATGCAGTACGCGTCGCAGGCGTGCTCGTCGGCGTCCCCCATCGACCCCGAGTCCGCCCTGGCCCACTCCGCGATCCGCTCCTTCGACGGGTTCTTCCCGCCGACTGTCGCGGCCTTCCACTGCATGTTGTCGGTCAGCTCGGCCTCCGCCCCTCCGTGCCTCGCGCCGACCAGGGCCGCCGTCGCGGTCGCCATCAGCTTCATCGTCGTGTCCCAGTTCACCCTGCCGAAGGGCCGCTCCACGAGGACCAGGAAGGAGTCGGGGCCGAACGCGGCCTCAACCCCTCCACACTGATCCATGCCAACGACCTTGCCGACGCAGGGATTTCGGCCCGCAACGCCGCTCACCAGCTCCACGACCTCGTAAAAAATCTTGTCGAACAGTCCGGGGTCCTTCCAGCCGGGCAGCTTCGCGCTTCCATACTCAAGCAGCGACCCGTCCATCAGGAAGGACCAGCCCATCGCCTTCGTCGACACGTCCAGGCCGCCGCAGATCATGTCGTCCTCCCGAAGCCGGCGTCGGCCTCGACCTGCCGCCGCGTGATCTCCCTTGACAGGCACTCGACGTAGCCCCTGTACGCCTCGACCATATTCTTCAGCATCACGACCTCGGCCTTCGCGACCATCCGCTTGTCCGTCCACTCCTTAACCCTCTCATCGGCCAGGGCGTCCGCGTTGATCGACTCCTTGAGACGCCTCTTGCCGTCCTCGTTCTCCTTGTCCGCGCGGTAGAACGCCTTCGCGTAGTAGTGGGAGTACGCGGTCTCGGCGCGCAGCAGCTCGCCCTCGGCGACCCCGTGCATCACCAGCGCCCTCGCCCTCATGGCGGTCCAGAAGCTCAGCTGCTCCCCCAGGTCCTGGGACGCCAGGGCGGTCACGTCCAGCGGGAACTGGTGCTCGACCTCGAAGCGAGCCAGGTCCTCGCTCACCGGCGGCGCGGGCCAGATCAAGCCGCCCGTCCTCGCGCGCTCCACCGCCCTCTCGTCCATTCCCACAGCCATTCTCAGCCCCCGTTCCTGTCCTTGCACCACGCCACGTAGGCGCAGAGCCTTTTGTTGCAGTTCTCCCACTTCCCCGCGTCGGCCCAGTCGCCGAAGTCCGGCTCGCCTCCGCCGGCCTGCGCCGCCTCGACCCAGCCGCGCACGACCCCGCAGTACTCCCGCACGGCCTCCACGACCCTCTCGTCCCTGTGGCACGGCACGAACTTCCGCCGGTACGGGTTGTCCCTGTCCGAATACATGAACTCCCCGCGCTCCTTGCCCGTGGACTCCAGGTAGACGTTCATCTGCGCCACGCTGTAAGGCAGGGGATCGAGCCCGACCTTGCCGAACGAGAAGTGGCTCGGGAACTTCATGTCCAGGACCGGCTCGTCGCCCAGGGGCACGATCCCGTCTATGTGCCCAAACATGTCCCCGACGCCGGGCATGGCTACCTCGCGCTCCATGTCCACCAGCAGGCCCTCCGCCGCGAGGATCCTCTGGAACGTCACATGGAGGGCCTCCCCGACGACGCCGAGCTCCTCCATCTCGTACGAGCACAGGTCCGGCTCGACCCCGGCCCTCTGAGCGTAGGCCGCGATCGAGCAGGCCGACCCCATCTCCACCACGTAGGGGGGCAGGCCGCCTTCGTCGAACACCCTGGCGTCGAAGCCGTGCGAGGCCGAGAACCTGCCGAGCCGGCCCTCCGCGTGCTCCTCCATGCGGCGGCGCGCCTCCTTCAGGACCGCCGCCCGCACGTGCGGGGCCAGGACGGACTCCTCCGCGTCGGCCTCCTCGAAGAGCGTCTTAAACAGAGCCAACGCCGGCCCCCTCCCTTTCAAGGGTCACGGTGGCCCTCAGGCCGTGCCGGCGGAAGTAGACCTCGAACAGCGGCGCCCTGTCTATGTCGGCGTCCCTGCGCATCAGGGCCAGCAGATACTCGGCGCTCAGGGCGTAGGTCTTGCCGTCCGTCGTCTTGGCCTCCGCCAGGACGTCGCCAGACCTGGCGTCGTGCTTCGCGTGCCACTGCGACCCGCTGCCCTTGATCCGCCTGCCGCCGATCCTGCCCGCCTGGTCCTCCTCGAACTCGTCCGGCGACATGTCGCCCGTCAGGTGTCTCGGCCCCCTCACTCCCCGCCCTTCTCGCAGAGCCGGATGGACTCCTTGACCTTCTCCATCGCCTCCATGGGGTCCTGGGCCGAGGCCCTGTAACAGCCGCACTCCGCCATCCAGCAGCCGCCGTCCTCGGGCGCGCCGTCCTTGCCGGCGACGACCTTCTCAATCCAGCGGCAGGAGATCGAGTAGGCCTCCCCGCCGTGCTCGAAGGCCTGGTCCGCCGGCTTGCACTGCACGCCACCCTCGCAGTCGGCGTTCTTCCTCAGGCTCATACCCTCGCCTCCTCGCATTCGCAGGCGCCCGCAGGCTCGGCCACCAGGTCGTAAAACGCCCTCGCCGCCAAGCCCCGGACCTTCTCCATGACGTCCCTCGTCGCCCTGATGTCGTTCATGGCGTCGTGCGCGTCGAACTCGATCCCGAAGTGCCGGGCCAGCGTCACGAGCTTGTAGTCCGGGAGGGACAGGACGCCCAGGTAGTCGAGCCAGTGCGCGACCGGCAGGGGATCGACCCTCTTGCCGTTGAGCCACGAGCCGCAGTACGGGTCGCCGCACTTCTTGAACCACTGGAACAGGAAGTCGACGTCGAACTTCACGTTGTATCCCGCCACGACGAACTTGTCAGACCTGTCGTACTTGTCGCAGTGCGCCTCCAGCACGGCGAGCAGCTTCCCGTGCGCCTCCTCGGGGTCGGGGAACGACAGCATCTCCTCGCGCGTGAGGCCCGTCGCGGCCAG
>JAFMAW010000083.1 GCA_029784795.1 Nitrososphaerota archaeon
GTCTCAGGGATGCAGGAGGAGATCGCCTTCCTGCTGAACACGCTCTTCTTCGTCTTCCTCGGGCTGACCTTCGACCTCGGCATCGGCAGCATCGTCATGGGGGTGACCGTGGGGCTGCTCCTGACGGCCGGGCTCCTGGGCGCCAGGTCGATCTCCGTGGTCGCCGCGACGGCCGGGGCTGAGACAGCGAAGAGCAGGGCGGAGCTCATCCTCCTGTCCGCCCAGGGGGTGACCCAGGCGACCCTCGCCATCCTCGCGCTCAGCTACTCCCTCCCTCTCGGGAGCACCTTCCTGGGGCTTGTCTCCTACGTGATCATATTCACCAACGTGGTCACCATCCTGGGGGCGGCCTGGTTCAGGCGCAGGGCCTCCTTCGGGTTCAGGGACTTCATGGCCTCGCTGCAGGCCGAGACCCCGACAGTGACCGGGTGAAGCAAAGGCAAATATCGGGTTCGAGGGCGGCACCGCCGGGGCCCGTGGTCTAGTCTGGCTATGACGTCGCTCTCACACGGCGAAACGAGGGCAACCTGCTCCCGCGTCAGAATCCCCGGTCCGAGTCCGGGCGGGCCCACTCTTCGTCCGTCTTTCTTCACGTGAGCGGCGCCGCTGTCGACCACCGCCCGGCGTTCGGCCTGCGCCTAAGGGCGAAGGCAAACGCAGCCGCCAGGACCAGCGCGGCGACGACCCCCAGCGCCAAGAGGGCAGGGAGGTTGTAGCCGAAGGACGCCTCCGCGGCCTCCGGGCCCGAGAGCCGGACCGTCTCCACGGCGTCTCCCTTCGCTCCTCCCCACCCAGAGAAGACGTAGAGCGGGGACGAGGCCCTGGCGCTGAGCGTCACCGTCGTCCCGAGCGGGGCGTAGACAGTCGTCGACCCCGAGGCAGCGGTCCCGCTGCCGCCAGCGTAGGCGAAGGCGACGGTCCCCCCCGCCGCCACGGCGACGGTCAGCCCCGGATAGAACAGGGCGCTTTCGTTGAGCGGCCCGCTCACCTCCAGGGTCGCGGAGGTCGCGTCTCCCGAGTACGCCCCCGGCCCCGACCCGGACCACCCTTCGAACTCCCAGCCCTGGCTCGCCGTCGCCCTCAGAGACAGCACCCCCCCGGCGTCGAACCAGCCCGGCGGCGGGCTCACCGTCCCTCCTCCCCCGGGGAGCGCCGCGGTTGACACGGCGTACTGATGGACGTAGACGGCGGAGACGACGCCAGGGCCGCCGATCGGGAGGGACGTGTCGTTGGTGGCCCACCTCTCGGCGGCCGTGGAGCCCGCGAGGGTCGGGGGGAACGAGCCTGCCGTCCCTGCGTCAGCCCAGGCGCCGGTCCCGGCCCCCGTGCTGTTGGCCAGACCGAACTCGGTGAACCTGACCGTCGGGAGGGAGTACCCTGACCCGCCCCCCTCGACCGTGGCCTGGAAGACGACGAAGTACTGGAGGTAGAACACGAACCTCAGCGACTGCGAAACCGCAGCCACCCCCCGGGTCACGTTCGCGGCGGCCCACCTCTCGCCTGCGCCGGCCCCAGCAAGGGTCCGCGTGACGTTCCAGGTGCTCCCGGAATCGACCAGATAGGTGGAACCCGCGGCGGTCAGGTTCGCCGTGCGAAGAGACCCGTCCTGGAGGTAGCTGAAAGCAGGCGGAGAGTACGAGCCGCCCCCTACGACGGAGTAACTCACGGTCAGGGCGACCGTGGACTGGTTCAGCGTCCCCGTGATGAACGAATAGGCGCTGCTCAGCTCCGTGGCCCCATGGGAGCTGAACGTGATCAGCTGGGTGGGGTTGACGTAGGTCACCGGTCCGTTGGTCGCGACCGAGAAGACGGGCGTCCGTTTCGTGCAGTTGGAGTTAGAGCACGAGAACTCGTCCATCCACATCCAGGCAGACCTCTGAGCCAGGGAGGTCGTGTAGGCTGTCGCCTGCTGGTTCCCGAAGTAGGCGTCCCCGTGATACCACTCTGTCATCAGGCCGGTGAAGAACCCGTTGCCGTTCGCGGTGCTCAGCGGGCTCCCCACGAAGCTCGTGGCCCCCTCGGCGCTGTAGGACTCGGTGGCGTAGGCGCTGCTGTTCCTGTCGACCGCGAGCATGACCACCTGCCCTGACCTGAAGTAGAGGTTGAGGGCGATGGTGTCTCCGGGGCTGACCTGGCCCTTGAACTGCACGAGCCCGCTCCCGGCGGCAGACGGATACACCGAGGCTCCTGACGGCCCGAAGACCTCGTAGTTCATGCTGAACCCCTGGCCAGGGCTCCAGTCCCAGGAGACGCCCACCTGGTACCAGTACCCCGACGTGGTCACCCCGTTCAGGAGGTACGCCGGGCCGGTCCCTGACACTTGGTCGGTCTGGGGGACCGCTGTGACGTTGTAGAGCATCGACAGGAAGCCCTGGGTGAACGTGATGCCGAGCTGCTCGTCGTAGAGGCCGGAGGTGGAAGGCTGACCGGCGAGGGGGTGCCCAGGGGGGAGCATGGGCGCCCCCGGCGACGACGCCAGCGTGGCGGGGTGGGTCCCCGGGACCGGGACGGTGGGGACCAGCTCCGGCGCTTGCGGGCGGGCCCAGGCCGCGAGGGAGGGGACGGAGGTGGAGACTGCCAGGAGAGCGGCGGCCGCCATCGCCAGGGCGGCGCGGCCCGAGCCGGGAAAACGGCGCAAATCGGCCCGCGGTCCGCGCCGACGCTGATAAACATACGACGCCGTCAGCGGCTGCCTCTGCGTACCCGCTCGTAGGCGAGCCGCGTCAGCAGGTCCGCCTCCTGGTTCCGCTCCCGGGGTATCCACTCGAACCTCACCGTCCCGGACCCCTTCATCAGGTCCCTCGCCTCCTTCAGCTTGTCTAGGTACATCCCGCCCTTGACCTTCCACCCCTCGCTCATCTGGCCAACCACCAGCCTGGAGTCTGACCTCACTATGACGTCCCCCGTGAGCGCGAGCTCCTTCAGCTTCTTGAGCGCCTCGACGAGCGCAGTGTACTCCGCGTAGTTGCTGGTGACGTCGTAGCCTGCGAGCCCCGAGCCCTCGGCCAGCTTCTTCGCGCCGTCATAGATCAGGTAGCCGTAGGTCCCCGTCCCGGGGTTCCTGGGCTCAGCGAGGCCGTCGACGTACACCGTGACCGTCAGGGCTCACCTCAGAACCAGGGGGCCTGGAGGCGGCTTATCTGGGTCGAGACCTTGTCGACGTAGTCGTTCATGCGGGCCATCATGATCCTCGACGTGATGTATCCTATGATGTGGCCACCGTCCTTGACCAGCAGGCGGCGCACGCCGTGCTCGGCCATCAACTGCGACACAGCTGCGAGGCCCGCCCCTGCGTCGATGCTCAGCAGTTCGGTGGTCATCACCTGGCCGAGGGTCGCCTTCTCCGGGTCGAGCCCTTCGGCGACGACCTTGGACAGTATGTCCCACTCGGTCACCAGCCCCTGGGGGTCGGCGGGGCTACCTACCAGGACGAAGCCGCGCCGCTGCGCCTTCATCGCCCTGGCCGCTTCGACGACCGTGCTGTCGGCGGTGAGCGACAGGAAGTCCTTCTCCACTACGTCCCTGGCGTAGAGGACCAATGGTCGAGAATATGTTGCGCCACGATTAAGCCTTTCCATTTGTGCCGTCCGACCGGCCCGAAAGCTAGCCGGCCACCGAGATGACGGCGCTCGATAGGCGGCACGAGCCGTCGGGGTGCCGAGCCTGAGAAGAATCAAAAATCAAAACGGAGCGGCCGTCGTAAAAGACGAGCCGCCAGTCCGGGACTAGGGCCTTTGGGGACCCTATGCTCCCTGCGCTTCGCTCTCGCTTGTGGAGGCCTGGCCCTCGGCGCCAGACATGCCCTCAGACCCGCCAACGACCGCGCCGGTGGCGAACCTGTTGGCTACCTGGGTCACCTTGACCTTGCCCTGCCAGCCCTGCTTGGCGCCGGACACGAAGATGACGAAACCGTCAATCTTCGCGATGCCGTCGCCGCGCCTGCTGATCTCGGAAATAGTAACGTCGTACTCTTTCCCGACCTCTACAGGCTTTGGCTTGAAGGACCTGAAGCCGCTGCTTCCGCCGCTGCTCCGCCCGTAGCCTCCTCGTCCGAAACTCGTCTTTTCACATCCTAGCTGCTTTCGGTGCCGCTGAAAATTGCCCCTCTGCGCGAGTTATTAAGTGTGACTATGCGGCCAGGAAAAATCGGCGAGGGACCGGCCCGAACCCAGGCCGCACGATGCCCCCCGGCCTCGGCTCGCATGGCGCCACCGCGCGTCGTTCCGAGTCGGTCGCGGCGACGAGCGTGTCGCCTAAGCCGTGGTGCAGGCTCCGCTCTGGGCGCCGCAAGGGGGGATGGAGTGGACGAAACCGCCGCGGGGGCAGTGAAGGTCAGACTCGGCTCCTCGCAGGAACAGGATGGCCAGGCCATCCTCGGCGGCGGGCTCCTTGCGGCCTCTTCCATCTTCGGGGCCTCCCACGAGCCCGGTGCCGCCGGTCCCAAGAGCGCCCTCTGTCACTCGGGCTCCTCCAGGAAAGACACGGTCACCCCCTTCGACTGCAGGGCCTCCCTCGTCCCCGAATGGTCCTCGTCCAGGGTCATCAGGCCCGAATCTCGCTTCGCCGAAAGGGCGACCAGCAAATCCATGCCGGGGACGGGGTTGCCCTCCTCCATCCGCCGCGCCTGCACGTCGGCCACC
>JAFMAW010000084.1 GCA_029784795.1 Nitrososphaerota archaeon
GAAGAAATGATGGCCAACCTCCACGAGCTAATCCGGCCCGGAGGGAGACTCGTGCTGGGGGTGTGGAACAAATTCTGCCTCTATGAACTCATAGGATACTCGATGCGGATGCGCCCTTCGATGGTCGTGGCTAGGCTCAGGAACCCGGTTCCTGTCGGGAAGTCAAGATTCTGTGTGGCTACAAACGCATTTTCTGTCGGAGACTTGAGCCGTCAGATTCACGGATGGTTTGGATTGGAGTCTGTCAGAGGAGTGTGCATACTACTTCCCCCTTCGAATCTGACCAGATATCTCCCCAAGGGGCGCCTCCTCCAGCTCTTCAAGGGACTGGATGTTTCTCTTCAGTCCAAGAATCCTTGGTGTCGGCTCGGTGACCACTTCCTGGGGGTCTATAGCAGAATTGGATGACCAGGGCCCCTCCGGGAGTATGTATGATTCAGAGGAAGCCCTCGGGACCGCACGCTGTGTCTGGGACGATGCGCTTTGAGACTCATAAACGAACGGACGATGTTCAAAGTGCTCCTCGACGGGGATGGGCTGATTCTGTCTGTCACTATGAAGAAGAGAGCATTCTTCGTGTTCCTTTCTTCGGCATTCGTGGGCTGCAAGACAGCGCCGACCACCGACCCCAATCTTGGGATTGTGGAGCTGTGCGGATACGACATCAAGAAGATTGTCAGAGAATGGCCGAGGCTCTACAGGGTAAGCGTTCCAGAAGACCAGGCCTCGGACCCCCATGCAGCTTTCTCGAAAACCAACCGGTGACTCCGGCCCGACCCCGGGGGCATGCGTCGAGAGGTTAGGCGTACGACATCATGCTGGATGAGATGCCTTCCGCATGGAAATGGCATTTGCACGGAGGGCAAACGCGAGTCCGGGCCGCCTTTCTTCCACTTTCGGATAGCTCAGCCACCTGGGTCCACTCGACGCGCCCGAACAGGTTCCTTTTTCTGGTCCCTATTCGTTCGTCTGCCTCAGGATTCTCCACTTCCATGGCTGAATGAATCCTCGCAAGAACTTCAGATAAAACAAGGGGGTGTACGCGAGATTCTTCGGGCTCCTGCTGTTGAGGCTCTGTAATAGGACAACTTGAGCAGTAAAGACGAGCTGGCCGACGTCAAAGCCCGCGACGACTCGAGTGTTCGCCCCCTCCCACTCAGGCTTGTATCTTCTATACTGGGATCTGTGAATCATGGCGCCGGAAACGAAGACGACGGACAGTCCCATGCTCCGGAGCCTCCTTCTTACATAGAACTCTTCGCGGGCATTGATGGACGACGGAATTATCCTTCCCTGGAAGTCCTTCGCGCGCAGAACTAAAAGACCCATGGGTAGGCCATAGGCGAATCTATGACCGGCCGACATCCCGACTACCGCTCCCGCCGTCGGGTCCTCTAGGATTCCGATTGCGACGTCAAAGAAGCGAGGCTGGATTATTTCTTCGTCGCTGTCCACGAATGCGAGGTGCTCGGTCTTGCACATGTCGAACCCCAGCTGTCGGGCGTAGCCAAGGCCTATGTTGTGAGAGATGACTTCCGCGCCCAGTCGTCGGGCTATCTCGACAGTTCCGTCGACGCTGCTTTGGTCGATTACCACTATCTTGACGTGCGGTTCGCTTCTGGAGATGCTCAGCAGGCACTTCTCGAGGGTCGCCTCTGAATTCCGAGTGCACACGAAGACCGTGAGGCCAGGAGATTCTCTTGTCGACCGCAAACGATTCACCAAATCGACTTCGCGCATATAAATTACCGAAGAGGCGCCTCTTCCATCTGAGCCAGGGGCGCGCCACGAAGCCATCGTCTCGCCCCAGCCGTCAGATTCCGCCTGCTTCAGATCCGGTGCAGGTGGTCCCTCTTCTTTCGATGTGGCCACTTCGATTTTCCACGGTCGCGTTCACGCCTCCGAGGACGGGCTCCATTTTGATGGAGGGACCCTGGCCCTGACAAGTGTGCGGGGGGAGGGATTCGAACCCTCGAACCCCTAAGGGATGAGGTCCTGAGCCTCACGCCGTTGACCAGGCTGGGCGACCCCCGCGCTATCCCGAGCGAGCCTAACCTTCACTTTAAGAACATTGAACCGGGTCGAGCACTTTCGCGCCACTCTCCCATCCAAAGAGCCCTGCCTGTGAATTTCCCGTTAAATTCAGGCCACAGTCCGCAATCGCACAATGGGGAAGCTCCGCTATCTCTACGAGCAGGGGGTCGACGTGAAGGAAGAGTCTGTCTATTACTGTTCCGGCTGCGATTGCGTCCTGAAACTCGGTGGAGGTCCACATGCAGGCAACGTCGTGCGCCCCCCTGTCAGCTCCTGCACCAATCACGACTGCCCGCTCGAAAGTCCCGAACAAACGCTCGCCCCGAGGCCGGAGGCGCTGTTCCGGCCGGCCTCTTCGATCCCCCATTTCGCTCTAGGATTCCCCCCGCTGGACTCACTCCTGAGACCCCTGTCTGAAAAACACCTCTTGGTATTCAGCGGAGACCAATCTTCGATTGTGGCAGAACTGGCGGCGTTCAGGGCCCAGCTCCCCGTCGAATCGGGCGGCCTCGACTCCCCAGTCTTGTTCATAGACGGGGGCAACCGCTCTGACCCATACCTTCTTTCGTCCTTCGCCAAGCAGGGAGGCGTTGGGCCCCGGTCCACGATGAGGCGTGTCGCTTCATGTCGTGTCTTCACGCTCTATCAACTGGCCGAGCTGGTTTCAGAGCGCCTGGTGGGTGCTGCCGAAAACTACGGGGCAAGATTGGTGGTGCTCGCCGACGTCCTCGGCACTTTCAACGAGCCGGAGCTAGACGAGAGGGAAGCGAGGCGCATTCTGAGCGGCATCTCTGAAGGCGTAGAAGAGCTAAAGGAGCGTTCTCTTGTCATCGCGACCCTGCCGTCGCCGAACAAGTACGACGGGCTGGTCATGTCCTGGGCTGACGCTGCAATCTCTCTGTCACACAGCAGGGACGGCATCCGGGCGGAGCGCCTCGGACGGAGTAGCCTGGCTCCCGCAGCAGTCACCTTCAAACCTAACCTGCTGCTGAAGGCAGCGAGAACGGGGGGTCCGCGCTGATGGGTCGGACCATCCCTTCGTTCCGGATAGCCGAATCTCAGGAGGCTACCGAATGGAGGGCATTCAGGAGGGCCCTCCCGAAGCGGGACAGGGGTGACTTCGACGACCTGCTCCGCTCGGCGAGGCTTTACACATCGGCTTCCTCCGCCGCCGTCAGGCCGTCGAAGTTCGAAGGCATGGCCATGGCCATCGCCTTCCATCATTACAGGCTCCTCGAACGGTCGATCAAGACGTCGGACGCCGGACGAGGCGAGACGAAGAGATGACCCTCTCAGACGGAGAAGTCGTTGGAGGGCTTGACAGTTGGCGCCGCTTCGCAGATGCTCTACCGGAGGAGGACAGGGCGCGCTTCGCCCAGATGATCCAGACGTGTTCCAGATATTTTCCCGCGATACAAGCCAGAGACTCGGCCTTCCCCGACGAGGCGCTCATCATGTGTCTCCTGCTCGCGCAACGCAAGGCCATTGTCTGGTTGACGGGATTGGCGAATTCAAGGGTCAGAGAAGATGCGCGGCTGGATACTTGATCTCTACCCGGGCAGCCCCGGCGAGATGGTTGTCTGGCTGAAGACCGAGAACGGCAAGGCGGTGAGGCTGACCGACCGCTGGTCTCCATCGATGTTCGTGGGGGCGGGCACTACGTCCGATCTCGCCGTCCCGGCCCGTACACTCCGCGACGAGTTCATGTGGGCCGCGGTGGTCCGGAAGCGCGAAGCGGTGACCAGCTCCGAGTGGTCAGACGTGCTCGAAGCGAAGCTCACGGACGCCAGGAGGGTCCAACAGGTGGCCGAGCGGATAGAGCGGCTGGGCCCTTTCGGGACGTTCAGAATTTATAATGCAGACATACCTCCTGGCCAGAACTACCTCTACGAGAAGGATCTCTTCCCTCTCGCCTTCTGCGATGTGGAGAGCGATGGAAGGAGGCTGAGTTGGACGCTCGAAGACGACGTCTGGGCCTGCGACTATGCCCTGCCCCCGCTAAGATCAGCCGAGCTCGACACGCAGGTGGCGAAGACGGGAAAGCTGCCGAAGCCCACGGACAGGATATGGTCGTTCACACTGAAGTGCGACGGCGAGGCCATGGTCCTTGACGGCCAGGGCGAAGCAGACAAGCTGCTCGGCCTGGCAGAGGCGGTCCGCAAGGCCGACCCGGACATCATCCTGACCAAGGACGGTGACACATTCCTCTTCCCCTACCTCGTCAGGCGTGCAGAGGCCAACGGCATCAGGCTGTCTCTCGACAGGGACGGCGTCCCCCTAAGGCTTCCATCGAAGCCAGGCACCTCCTACTTCAGCTACGGGCAGATCCACTACAAGCCCTCGGCGACGAAACTCCGCGGCCGGGTGCACATAGACACCAACGCCTCCTTCGCCTACTCCGAGGCAGGGTTCGATGGGCTCTTCGAGCTGAGCAGGATCTGTCGCATGCCCCTGCACACTTCCAGCAGGGCCAGCATAGGGAAAGCCCTCTCCAGCCTGCAGTTCTACCATGCATTCAAGGCAGACCTCCTGGT
>JAFMAW010000085.1 GCA_029784795.1 Nitrososphaerota archaeon
GGATTTTGCGCTTGGCATGCCACTGAGGTGAAGTGACTTCCGGCGGTTGAATAAGGGTTTGTGCTTGTCGCGGCCAAAGTCTACGAGATGACGCCTTTGCCGCGGAGCGCGAGCAGTTCGTCCTTGGTGTATCCGAGGGCGCCAAGGATCTCGTCGGTCTGCTCACCCAACAGCGGGGGTCTCTTGGTGACCCTGGCGGCCGTCTCTGAGAACTTCATCGGCAGATTGAGCATCTTGAGCTTCCCTGTGACCTCGTCTTGAAGTTCCACTATTCCACCCCTGTAGATGAGCTGCGGGTCTTGGAATGCTTCGGCCACCGTCTTCACGGCTGCGCAGGGGACGTCTACCTTCTCAAGTTCCCGAATCCAGTACTCCCTGGGCTTCTGGCTCAGAACGCCCTGCAGAACCTGATGCAGCTCCTGCCAGTTGCTCGCCCTAGCGGGCCGGGTCGAGAACTTCGGGCTAGTCACTATTTCCTTCAGCTCGGGTATGGCCGCCGCCCGCTGAAAGACCCCATCGTCGGGCGCTTCAATCACGAAGAACCGGTTAGACACGTCGGAATAGATGCCCATGAAGCCGACCTGCCTCGCCCTCGTGAGGTGGTCGAAGTTTGTGTCCATTCCCTGCAGCACGGGCATGGCCATGTACTGGAGCAGGAATGCGGCCGATTCCAACAAGGACACCTCCACGAACTGACCGACGTGCTGTTTCTCTCTGGCGAGCAGCGCGGCCAGGATTGCTTGGGTGGCGACCATGGCCGTGGTCAAGTCAGCGAGCCCAAGCGGCGCCATCGGCGGCGCCCGGCCATCGCTATACAGGCTTAGGAGCCCGCTCAACGCCTGCGCCACCAGATCGTATGAAGGCCGCCGGGAGGATGGCCCGTCGTGACCATAACCCGAAATCGAGCAGTAGACTATCCGTCCGTTGACTGCGGAAATATCCTTGTAACCGACCCCCAGCCTATCGCAGACTCCCGGCCTCAAGTTCTCTACGAAGACATCGGCCGTCTCGCTCAGCTTCTTCAGTATCGAGACGCCCTCGGGTGTCTTCATATTCAGAACGACGCTCTTCTTGCTACGATTAGATCCCATGAAGTAAGTGCTCATCCCGCGATAGGTCGGGGTGGCGGCGCGCTCAGGGGAGCCTTTCCCTGGAGGTTCGACCTTAATCACATCGGCCCCCATGTCGCCAAGAATCATGGTGCAGAACGGACCGGCGACATGCCTTGTCATATCGACTATCCTTACGCCCTTAAGCGGACCATCACCCATTTGGAGTCAGACATATGCCGTGTAACACCTCGGATTTATCTATGACTTCAAAGCGTTGAGAACCTGTTTCTAGTTGAAGGCAGCCAGGCTGCACGAATTCGGGAAACCGCTCCAATGGGACGACGTCCCGATGCCGGAGTTGAGAACTGGGTCCGACGTCATTGTGCGGATGGCGGCCGCGGGGCTTTGCCATACCGATCTTTCAGTGATGGACGGAACGCTGCCAGACATCAGGGGGAACTTCCCCAAGCTGCCATTCATCCTTGGGCACGAGAATGCTGGCTACGTCCACGCCGTCGGCGATTCTGTCACTGCGCTGAAGGTAGGAGACCCTGTCCTCGTCTATGGAGCCTGGGGGTGCGGCACCTGTGCGTTTTGCAGAAGAGGGGAGGAACAGAGGTGCTCTAAGAGTCCGCTCACCCCAGGAATCAGCCCCGAATACCAGGGTGGTTTCGCCGAGTTCATGTATGTGCCATCATCCAGATACCTTCTGAAGGTCGAAGGCAACTTGGAGGACCTCGCACCGCTCACCGATGCAGGCTTGACCTCGTACAGGGCGGCAAAGAGGGTCCGAAGCCATCTCTCGCCTGGCTCATTCAGCCTCGTAATCGGTGCGGGTGGATTGGGGCTCTACGCGCTGCAATATCTGCGGCTCTTCGGGCCGACCACTGTGATTGCGGCCGATGTGGCGGACAACAAACTCAGCCTGGCTGAGAGCTTCGGTGCGAGCATTACCTTGAATTCGAGAAAGGACAATCCCGTGGAAAGAATTGCCTCAGCGACCGGAGGCAGAGGGGTCAGATCGATCCTGGACTTCGTAGGGACCAACGAAACCGCTGCACTCTCAATGAAGGTGTTGTCCGCTGATGGCATTTACGTAGATGTCGGCCTTGGCGGCGGGACTTTGAACGTTCCTTTGATTGACTTGATCCATTCGGAGTCGCAGATCACAGGAAGCATGTGGGGCACCTACGAAGAACTTGTCGAAGTCTATGAACTACTTGAATCCGGCAAGGTAAAGAGCAAGGTACAGAAATTCAAGCTCTCTGATATCAATAGCGCAATAACGCAGATGCGGCATGGAGAAGTGCTGGGTCGAGCCGTGTTGACCAGTTGACCATGGAACCTGACATTTGGTTTCCCGAGCCATAGCTTCTCTGGATTCTTCCCCTGCCTGACTTTACGTTGTGCAACGCCCTTCTGTATGTGATGGGGCCGACGGATGGCGCTCTGGCCTGCGTTGGGGGCCGAGACGCGGATTAGAACGACGGTCGGAATCACACCATATGGAACGTCCCCAACTCGAAAGCCGCGAAACCCATCTCTCTCGCTTTCGCTTGTAAAGTCACCTTATATCAGGAACATTAGGATCCAGGGCCGACGTGGCTCGCCACAGGGCAGGGGAGTTCAGCTACGTTACCGCCTATGAAGAGCTTGAGATGTCACTACTCCTGCCAAGTCCGTTCCAGCCAAGGGAGCGGATAGGGGACACTGACGAACTGGGCGAGTCGATTAAGGCGTCCGGCCTCATCGAGCCTATCGTCGTCCGACCAAAGGCGGGGTACTTCGAGATAATCGCTGGGAACAGGCGATACAACGCGTGCAGGAAACTGAACTTTCGCCGAATACCGGCGATAGTGGTGGAGATGCCCGACAAGGAAGCTTACGAAGCCGCCCTTGCCGAAAACCTTCAGCGCAGGACCCTGGACCCGATTGAGGAGGCCGAATCATTCAGGAGATACTGCGAAGAATACGGATGGGGCAGCCAGTCCGAGCTCGCCCGCCACATAGGGAAATCGCAGGCCTACGTCGCCCATAGGCTACGGCTGCTCGCTCTTCCTGAAAGCATCAAGAGCGTGATAAGGGACGGCAGCCTGAGTGCCAGCACCGCCGAAGAAATCAGCTGGCTGAAGGACTCAGAACGCCAGAGAGAAATTTTTGAATCCGCCATCAGGCACAAGATAACCCGGGCCGACATTCGTGAGGCAGCAAGTTCCCAAGGCCTAGAACGAAATGAAACTCCAGCGCCTGACTGGCTCAAGACGACGCAAAAAAGCCGGAAGGACTCGGACGCATTCGTCATCGACAGGGCAATCCTTTCGCTCAAGGTGTCCATGGTCCGAATCGATTCATTGTATGAGAAGGCGAGGAGTGACGCCTTGAAGAAGGTCCTTCTCAGCAAGCGCATATCCGTTCATCAACTGATCGACGAGCTGTTGAGCTACAAGAGGACGCGAGTAGGGTAGCGCGTTTCTTCACAGGACTACGGGTGCCTTACCGCCTTTGCGGTTGCCAGACGAGGCCTCTCAGCCCCCAGCCGAGATTTCCTCTGACTTTTGGAAGGCCGTCCAACTTCTCGACAAACCCGGCCTTAGTAGCATGCTACTAAACCGCGACGGCCTCAAACTAGACAAGTGCCTCATCGGTTCTGGCCAGCTTAACACGTCGATGTTAAAGAATATGCCAGTAACAAAGTCATTCACAGAAAAATTAACATATATACCGGGGTCTCGGTCGATCTGTGTCGCAGTAGCGAATGGCGCCACCACTCGCTATAAATCATAGGAGCAGTACCGAATAACGCGAGTCGAACTGCTGTGACGCAGAACCAGATTATTGACGACCTGATATCACTCGGTTTGTCTCCGCTTCAGGCAGAGGCATACGTTACGCTCACACGGAGCAGCAAGGCAACTTCCGCTTCGCTAGCTCAAAAAATCGGGATGTCTGCTTCGGACGCCCGCAGAGTCCTCCAATCACTCAGGAGGCTAGGATTGGTTGAAGTGGAGCTCGGTCGAAACGACTACTTCTTGGCCGTCGCACCTAAGAAGGCGTTACGAACTCTTCTCGATGCAAAAGAGGCCGAACTTCAGAGCCTGAGGAGAGAGGGCGAGGTTCTCGCGAGGCTACTCGAAGACACCAAGCGCAAGGGCAGCACGACGAATGAAGAAAGCTTCTTCAAGCTAGTCTCGGGAAGTCTGGTCTTCAATCGATGGGCCGACGCGATCCGTCGGGCAAAGACCAGAGTCATCAAAGTCGTTCCCGCCTATACCCTGAGCTCACACTTTAGAGAACTCTCTGATGTGGAATCCGCCGCTGCGCGTAGAATCGACGTAACCATCATATCAGAGATCACCGAGCAGAATCTCAAGACTGCCGAACAATATTATCGCAGGATTCCGCTCTTACACGTGGACGGGCTGACATCTTCGTTCAGGTACCTGCTCATAGACCAGTCGGAGGACTTTATGGGAGGAACGCCACCAACCGAGT
>JAFMAW010000086.1 GCA_029784795.1 Nitrososphaerota archaeon
CGGGGAGGGAAGGGCGATGAACGCTTGGTTTCATGATTACATGCTTCCTGACGCCCCTCTTGTGGGAGAGGCCGACCTCTGAACCGTTGTGCGGTCAAGGACCCGCCACGAGTTAGGTTCAGGGGCTGCTTCGTCTTTTCGCCAGGGGGAGTATTCTGACCCGCGATCCCAAGTCCGTCGCGAAGAGTGATCCGTCTTTCGCGATCTCGACCTTTACCGCAGAGGTCAAACGGTGGCCGTGGATCCTCTCTCTCCACCTGAGCCGAATTGCCTTGAGGATGTCGTCGGCGGAACCGTGGAGCTTGACGCCAAGCAAGTCCGCACTGAGGATTATCATTGAGACGGCCTCGAAGATGGACGTCCCGTTGGGCACGAGCACCTCTCCCTTCGCCTCGAGCTCACTGAGGGCGGCAATCGTGGCCTTCGCAGCGGCGATATTGAGCCTGGCCCTGTGTTCTATTTCGCTCACGTTCTCCCTTGTGGTGTTGAGGAGCACCGCGAGTTCTTTCTGCGTGATCCCCTTGGCTCTGTAGCGAACAACCTGCCACTGCCGCGGCGTCAGCGTGGTGCTTCGGAAAGACTTCATGTCAGACCTCGCTCGATGGAGCTGGCCGTGGGCGTTGTCTGTTGGGCAACCGATCCTCTAAGTGTACTGTCTTCTCAGTTCGACCGCAGCTTGACACATCGAGGTCAGCTTCCTCTTGGCTGTCTCCGCGGCGTTGAGGGGGACCTCGGCGAAGGTGGCAAAACCGCAGTCTGGGTTCAGGCAGATCCGTGAGGGGTCGAAGTACTTCGTAGCTTCTCGGGCCCTCGCGACGATCTGGCCGGCCGTTTCAACCTGGTCGCTGCGCGGGTTGACGACGCCTAGGCCTATCTCCTTGCTGTCAGGAGTCCCTTCGAAGACGCCCATCGAGCCTGCTCTGTCCGTGGAGAACTCCAGCACAAGCTGGTCGACCTTCATCTGTTGGAAGTAGGGGATGAGGGGGGAGTAGTCGCCGGCGAGTAGTGCATCGTCCTTCCTGCTCCAGTTGCCCCTGCAGACGTGAACTCCAACTTTGATTCCTGAGATACCCTTCGTCACCTCGTTGATGAGGTCTGTGGCAAAGGTCAACTCTTCCCTGGGATTGACCTTCGACATGATGGCAGCGCACATGAAAGTGGTCTGGTTGGACGCGCCATAGACGACCTCGGTCAGCGTCGGTTCGTCGAGCTGGACGAAGGACGCGCCTGCATCACGAAGCGAGATTATCTCCTCCCGAAGCGCCCTCACATAGGCAGAGGCTAGCTCTTCCCTCGTTCTGTAGGCCTCCCTCGTCAGCGGTTCGACCCAGCTCGCCCTCGTCAGCATGAACGGGCCGGGGAGAGGGATCTTCGTCTTTCGGCGGGTGTGCCCCTTCAGGAAAAGCAGCTCGTCACCAGCCAACGGTCGCCGTCTCTTGATCTCGCCCACCGCCACCGGGCTCTTTATCGCGAAAGCGGGCACATCGAGGGTCCTGAGCATCCTTTCGTACATGGCCTTCTCTTCCGCGTAGTCTATCAGCTCCGAAACCGAGAGAAGCTTGATCCCGGAGAACTTGTCTGCGACGAAGGAGTAGAAGCTGTCTCGCCTCTGCTCGCCGTCGGTGACGATGTCCAGACCCGCCTCCTCTTCGCCCTTCAGCGCGAGAAGGACGGCCTGGTCGGCCTTGGCCGAGAATTCGTCATATGTGGCTTCGCCTTCGTTCTTGCGCTTCAGCTCGCGCAGCAGCCAGTCCGGCCTGGGCCAGCTCCCCACCATCGTCGTCTGAAAAGCTTCGTCTGGCAGGGCTTATTTCGCCACGCTAATCTGAGCCGTGATTTTGACGTTTCTCGTCAGAGAGTTGCCCACGGGCGACCTTGCGAGGGTCTCCGTCCACGCTTCCTCGACCTGCTTCTCATTGGCCGACGTCTTCACGAAGAGTTTCGCTTTGATCTCCTCATAGCCCGGATGCCCCTTGTCGCTGAGACCGAAGAAGGTCAGCACGTTGTTCAACCTCCCCTCGAGGGCGACCTCCATGGCGTCTACCTTGATGCCCCTCTTGGTTGCGTTGAGCGCGAAACCAACGCTGTAACAGGCGCCCAAAGCTGCCAGGATGTACTCAGTTGCGTTCGGAGAAGTGTCGACTCCAGCGAGGTCAGACGGCTCGTCTATCAGGAAAGCGTGGTCCCTGATGTACGCCCTAGATCTGAAGCCCCCAAGCCACTTCACCCTCGCCTTCCAGTTGTTGAATTGGGCGCCCACCGTCTCGGGCTCCTTGGTCCCCATTTCCACGATTTCGCCCAGTTTCTTCAGGTTCAGACCATTGAGCTCGGTCGGCTGCTCCTGGGACTGTGCCATGGAAAGCGTTCGGGATACGTAACCGATATCGGTTACCCCTAATTGCTTAGGTTTAGATGCCTGAGATGGCCGCTTTGGCCACCACCCCCCAGCTCTGACGTAGAATCCAGTGCGGAACCTGCGCCGAGAGAGGATCGGTCACCCCAGTAAAGGAGGCAGTGGAGGGCGACAGGCTTTCGCGCTGGCCCTCGTCCTCTTCGCCTTCGAGCCTGCGCTGGGCGCCGACTCGGCGCGGCTCACGAGGAGCCTCCCGAGGAGGCTACCCAACCTGTACCTGTCCAGGGTGTTCACCTGGTTCGTCCTGTCTTTGTTCTCAGACTTGGCAATCGACTCCCTCCGTTAAAGCTCTGGCCCTCCTTCGGCCCGGCCATGAGGGCGTCTTCGGTCTTCATATTCCTCTCGGCCGTCGGCGTGGGCGAGGCCTTCTATCACGCCTGGCTTGAGAACGCGTTCACCACGAACTGGCTCATTGTGAAGTTCGCGCCATATGGTTCATTCTTCGGCGTTCCTTACTGGGCGTTCGGGGTCGTCTGGTTCCCCCTCGTCTTCGTCGTGGCTCTCTGGACCACTCGCCTTGGGCGCGAGGCCCTGAAGTGGCAGCTGCTTCTCTTCCTCACTGTCGGGAACGTCTTCACCGGATACCTTTGGTTCGTAGACCTTCTCGTGGCCAACTCGTTCAACGCGGCCTACGTGGGCCTCTACGCGACCAACTACGCCCTCACCGGCATCGTCGTCGCGCAGAACTGGTCTAACAGAGCAGCGCAGGACTTCGCAGCCGGGACCGCCCTGGGGATGGTCGTAGGGGTCTTCTTCGGCGCCTTCGGCGTCGCCTTGCTGGGAATCACGGGAGGGGTCATCGGGGCCGTCGAAGGATACACGTCGACCACCTAGCCGCTGCGCCTCCTCCGCGAAAGCCTCATTGGAAAGTCCACGGACTGTTTTCGTGGGCCTTGCGACAGAATTTCGCGCAGTTTCTTGAATGTCGAGTCGAAATGTTGCAGTTGTTGCGGGTTTAAGACGGTGTTAACTGAGTTTGGCTGAAGACTCTACTCGGTTTTGTGAGTCTCAAAAATCGTCGCAATGCAGTTTTCGTGGCTAGAGCTATATCCCGGCGAAGGCAGACCGTCGCATTGAAACTGCATCGGGCGCTGGCGATGAGCGCCGTGCTGGTCGTCCTCTTGGCCGCGCTCCTCTTCGCCCCCGTATTCTATTGGCATGACGCGGGCGGCGGCCCTCTCCGCCAGGGCAGCCCTCCTCCCTATCGGCCCGTCTACCACTCGCTCGGGTGCGTCTTCCTTGGAATAGGGACCACGTACTCGCCGAACCTGGGAGGCTTCGACGTCGGGTGCGCAGGCCCTCTGGTCCCGCTCTGAGGGGGGCCGGGATTCGAACCTGTGTTTCGCCTCCATGTGGGGATTCCCTGCTCACAATTCTCCGGTTCATCGTCCTGAATCATGTCTGCAGCAGCGGAAAGGTCTCGTGAGCAGCCCTGTGACCCACTTTCTTGCTTGCTTCGACGCCGCTCACCAACCGAGATTATCAATCCATTATCAGCTTTGACAATTGATATCGTCTCTTAAATAATGACAAGGCGACGCACAAGAACCGAGTCTGCTTGGCCCCCAAGGGCGAGACAGCGAAGGGAAGCGAACAGAGGCCCACTTCAAGGAGATGGGGAGGTCGGTATCTTGACATGAAGTTCGCCTTGTGGTGGACATTGGCGTGGGCCGTCGTCATAATGGCTCTGTCCCCCATCGTGAACTACGTGACGCCCTTCCTTAACCCCGCGTACAACAATCAGTGGACCCCAGACTTCTTCTATAGGCTTCTCCTCTACTGGCATGGCGGACTATTCCTGCCCTGGGTGATCGTGCTCGCCACGCTTGCCTACCTGGTGCTTGGGTTTGACAGGCGAAAAGAGCTCCCGGCGAGGGCCCTGAGGGCGCTCCTCTTCTGGGCTGCGCTTGTCGCCGTGCCCCTAGCGGGCATCGGGGGCATCTTCAACGTCACGGACAGTTTCGCTTTGAGCATACCGCACTGGATGGAGTCCACCGGCTTCGCATTCCTTGACCTGATAGCCATAACCTT
>JAFMAW010000087.1 GCA_029784795.1 Nitrososphaerota archaeon
TGAACCGATGTCCGTCCCTACGCATGCCCCTCGCCCAGCAGGCAGGCATGCGACATGTCAGGCGATCCGTCGCCCCCGACGCGTCTGCCTGCCTTGCCACGCGCCGCCGGCGGACCCCTCGCCGCCACCCTTGGGAGGGCGTTCAGGAGCACCGCGACCGCGACGAGCGGGAGCCAGGTCCAGTAGGGGAAGTCGTAGGCTGCGAACGAGGCAGGGGAGAACAGGTAGAACACCCCGTTCCCGGCGAACACGTCGTAGCTGAAGTGGGCGGCGACGGACGAGAGGGTGACCAGGAACACCCCCCTCGGGGGCCTCCCGCTCTTCATCGCCAGGTAGGCGAGCACCCCCGCTGCGAAGAGGGCGAAGAAGACCGAGTGGGCGAGCCGCCCTTCGACCGGGTACCCGAGCGCAGCGAGCAGGTGGTCGGAGTCGATGAGGACGCTCTCCCCGGCGGCGAGGAGGACCAGCCCGGCGTCCATGGTGGGGGCTGCTGCCACGACACCGAAGAGTATGTGCCCCCCCACCTCCGTCACAAGGGCAGGGAAAGCGTATTCGTGCAGGTGGACCGGGGGGACAGGGGACGCGAAGCCGAGGACGCTCCAGAGGAAGGACATGGCAGCATACACCGCCGCCAGGCCGGCTGCCCACAGGAAGACCCCCGTTCGCCCCTGGAGCGCGGTCATCGCGCTGCGGCCCCCCGGCGTGGCCTAAGACGTTTTCCGCCTGCGACCCGCTGTTGGTCATCGTCCGGGCCAAGGGCATCAGGAAGGTCGCGTCGAGCGGGGGGTCTACTCCCTCGCCATGAGGCTCGACGTGAAGCTGGAGAGCGCGGTCCTCCTCAGGTCCCTCGCCGTGGCCGTCAAGACCCTCCTCGAGCGGAACGAGGATTCCGACCAGGATGCGTCCCAGATTTCGGGGAGGAGAGTCCCTGTAAGCGGGCTCCTACGCCATGTCTCCGATGCGCCTGAGCCGATGGCTGTGCCGGCGCATGCTCAGGGAAGGGGAAAGCCCACAGGCTTCAGCCGTGGGCAGCTTACAGGCATACCCCTGGTCACCACCGGCCATGACCTCCTTTCCGAACCGTCCATTTCGACGATAGACCTCCGGTCGTTATGAGGAAAAGGTGGGACAATCAGGGCTCTGCCTTCTTCACAATGCAAGTGCATTTCACAATAAGCCTTTAATATCGTGAACGCGGCTCACTCCCTGAGAAACTTTGGCGGAGGAGCTGAAGATACGGACCAGGATATCCAAGGGGTTCCAGGTGGTCGTTCCTGCTGAGCTGCGGAAGCAGTACAAGCTCGGCGTGGGGGACGAGGTGGTCTGGGGGGTCGGCGACAGGGTGGTGACGACCGAGTTCCGCAAGAAACCGAGCCTGCTCAACATCGTCGCCCTTGGCCGCAGCGGGTCCAGGGGGAGCTCGGTCGAGCTGAAGAAGCGCACACAGAAGGGAGACCTCTGATATTCATCGACTCGTCCTTCGTCATAGCGCTCGCCGACGAGGACGACCAGTTCCACAGGAAGGCGGTCGAGCTCCTCCCCGACCTCGAGAAGGACCAGCTGATCTCGGACCTGGTCTTGTCAGAGAGCGTCACGGGCGTAGGGTCGCGCCTGGGCTACAAGGAGGGGAGAGAAGTGTTCGACAACCTCTTCCACAGCCCGTCTGTCAAAGTGGTCTTCCTCAACAAGCGGTTGGCCGAGAGGTCGGCGCTGACCTACGCGCGGTACGGGGGGAAGCTGTCTTTCGCCGACGCGGTGTCGGTGAGGATAATGCAGGACAACAACGTGCGGGCGATAGCGTCGTTCGATTCAGACTTCGACGGCGTGCAAGGCGTGACAAGGCTGCGGTAGCGGAGCCCCTGCGCGGCCCCAGCGCGCTCCGTTTCTGGGAGTTCGTACTGTGTCGCGGCATCCACCTTCGGACCGCCGGCGACAACCTGAGCGAGGGGTCCCGGTGGTCCTCGTCAACCCGAGGAACACCTCGGGGAAGCGCCCAAGGTGCGCATGCTGCAGCAGGGTGAACAGGGTCTCGAGAGGCCCGTTCAGGTGCCAGAGGTGCGGGTTCGAGGCGCCGGCAGACTGCGTGGGCGCACCGAGCATCCGGGCCGAGGGCGTCAGGAAACTCGGATCGGGGGCCGCTTTCAACCAGCCTATGGCGGCGCAGCCGGCAGCTGCAATCTCCGGGCCTTTAGGTCGGAGAAGTTGAATCGACGTCCCTCCTTGGAACCATCAGCTCCCCAAACCTTCTGGTTATCACTCCCATGAACTCCTTCGGGTTCACTACCTTGGTGCCCCTGAATTTTTTCACGCTCTGCAGATGCCCGTCTCCGGACACCACGTAAGCAGCCTTGCCGTCGTAAGCCGTGTTCAGAACCATGTCGTCTTTCGGATCCTCTTCCACGACCTTGAAGGTCGACCTGACATTGACAATCTCCGCGACGGCCCTGATCGCGCTTACGAACCCCTTGATTTCAGACGCGGTATAACCGAACCTCTCTCTTACTTCCTCCCTGGCAATCACGTCCGAGAACTCTTTCAGGATTCCGTCGGAGAGAACGAGCGTCATCTCTTCGAAAGTCGTAATGAGGTCGAGGATGTTCGCCGGATAGCCGCGCTTTGAGATGAATGCCGACACCAGGACGTTCGTGTCGAGGACGACCCTCATCAGCTTACCTTTCTGGCCTTCTCTATGAGCTTCTCCACTTCCTTCTCGGTGAACCCAGATCTCCTAGCCTTCTCGCTGGACTCCCTGATCAGCCTCTTCAGCCTCAGCCTCTCTTGCGAGAGCTCGAGCTTCCTCAGGATTATGGTGTCGCCCAGGCCCGTCACTATGAACCTCTCCCCCTCCTTGAGCTTCATGCTCTTCCTGAGCTCTGTCGGTATGACTATCTGCCCCCTCTCCGAAAGCCTTGTCAGTTCAAGCGTCATTTCTCCTCACCAGTAAGATATGTCTTATTTCAAGTACTTATTGGTTGCTGTTCGGCGTTTCGAGGCAGAACCGGGAGATGCCTCCGTTCATGGGGAGACCCTTTCTGGAGGTCTAGGGTGTCGAACGTGCGAGCTTTGCAGGGTCGTGAAACGCAGGAGGCTAATGGGGGCGATTGTTCCGCGACCTGCGAACGTACGATGCAGATGCCAATGCGTTCACATTCGGACGCCCTGATCGAGGCGTACGACATCGGCATCGAGAAGTTCAGCGGCCTGCACACCACCTACATCTCACTGTACGAATTCCTCAGGGGGCTCGCGTACCTGGGGAAGGAAGTGAGCGAGTACAAGGCATACATCGAGGCCAACGTCGAGCCGCTCCCCCTCGACAACAGGGCGGTCACGACCGCATCGGAGGTATACGCCAAGCTCCGGAAGGCGGGCTCCCTCGTCGAAGACCCCGACCTCCTGATAGCCTCGGTCTGCATCGCGAACGCCCTGCCGATAGTGACTGGGAACGTCAAACACTTCGAGAGGTTCAGAGAGCATGGGCTGTCGATAAGGCGCCTGGACGACTATCTGGCGCCCGTCAGAGGGAGCTGAACGCTGCTTTCTACCCGAAGACGGAATGGACGATAAAGGAGTTCGACGACGCCTGGAAGGAGTCCGTGGCGAACGACAACCTGGTCCTTCCTGCCACCGCCGAGGGACAGACATGCCCTCGTAGGTCACAGAGACCGGTTGCCTCGCGTTCTTGGGCCCCCGGAGGGGGGGTTGCCTTGGTTCCCGTAACATCTGTAACCTCTGTAGCGCGTAGAGGCGGCTCTTCTGCGACAGGACTGGGCGTGGTCAACAGGGTCGGCCTTCTCGACCGCCGCGGAGACCGAGAGAGCAGGCCTTGCTCAGGCCCTAAACAGCTGTCCGTGTATCATGTGTTGGACATGAAGACCATAACCATCTCGGACGACGCTTACAGGCGTCTCGAGTCCCTGAAAGGGGGGCGGTCGTTCTCCGAGACCATCGAGGGCCTGATAGCAGGGAGCGCCGGGGCAAGGATAGACAGGCTCCTCGAGCTAGGGTTCTCCAAGACCGGCCGCGAAGACGAGCTGTCAGAGGTAGTGAAGGGCATCAGGGAGCGGACGAGGGTGAGGACGTCCTGAAGATCATACTTGACACGAGCGCCCTCATCGCCCTCCGCAAGGAAGACACGAAGGTGAAGAAAGCGCTGTCCGACCGCCGCGGGACGGCCGACGACGTCGGCCTGAGCAGGCTCTCCGAGTACGAGCTGAGGGTCGGAGGAGAGTACCTCTGGAAGAAATATGGGGACGCGCGAGAGGTGGCCTGGCTGGAGGATGCCCTGAGCTGGCTGAAGGTCTACGAGGTCGACGAGGAGGTGGTGGCCGACGCCGCCGACTTGCAGGCGCGGCGCACGCAGGAGGGCGACCCCCTACCCGACATGGACCTGCTGGTCGCCCTTTC
>JAFMAW010000088.1 GCA_029784795.1 Nitrososphaerota archaeon
CTCCGAACTGGATGAACTCCGGGACCGAGGTGACCTCCATGGAGGTCATCTTGGCTACCTTGGTTATGACGTCCCTGCTGGAGACCGCGTAGCCGATCCTGAATCCTGTCATCGCCCAGGTCTTCGAGAAGGACGACGTTAAGATGAACTTCTTCGGCGTGGTCCGAAGTATGCTGGGGCAGGGCTTCGATGAATATTCGTTGTATATCTCGTCACTTATCACCGTGAGGCCGCGGTCGTCTGCCAACTCGACCACACTCCTGAAGGTCTCGGGAGAGATTACTTTCCCTGTGGGGTTGTTGGGATAGCTCAGGACTATGGCCTTGGTGTTCGGGCGGATCGCCTCGGCGAGGGCTTCGGTGGAGAGCGACCACCCTTCCTCGAGCTTTGTGCGTATCATTATCGGCTTGGCACCGATGTGGTGGAGGACCTCCTTGTATGCCGGCCAGCTGGGCTCCAATACCAGGGCGCTGTCCCCTTCAGAGATTGTAGCCGAAAGAGCGGCGTAGACTGCGAATCTCCCGCTCGGCGTCACGGCCAGCTCGTCGTTCGACACTTCGAGGCCGCTCTTCCTCCGGAGATAGTTCCGTAGGGCCAACAGGAGCGCCGGGATTCCGCTGGGTTCGGTATAGTGCGTCTTGAACCCGACCAGGGCTTCGATGCACGCCTCCAAGACCGCCTTCGGCGGCCTGAAGTCTGGCTCGCCTACATCGAGACGAATCAGCTTCGCCCCGCCCTTTTGGAGCGCCAGGGCCTTGGCGAAGACGGACATAGGGGTGGGACCGGAAGCAGGGGGTGAAATCCCCTGAGCCTTCTTGGACTCGGCCAGAAGAACCGCGAGAATCTTGAGGCCGGCGCCCCTGTCCACCCCTGCCCGGTCGCACTCTTCGGTCACCTCCCTGAGCCGCGAGTCCTCGACGGCGTCGTCCTCGGCGGGGAGGGATTCTCTGGCCTTCAGCCTGCCGACCTGCCGGGCCAAGTCGTTCCTTCGGCCCATGAGGCGAATGATCTCCTTGGTGGTCTCGGCGATGTCGGCCCGAAGCTCCGCGATGTCGGGCTCCGCTTTCGCCTTGCTCATTGTCTCTTGCCCAATATGGGTGGTATGATTCCCGCCCTTACCGCATGGTCGGCGAGCACTAGGGCCGTGGCGTTTTCGACCACTGGGACTGCCCTGGGGACGACTGTTGGGTCGTGCCTTCCGGGGACGATTAATTCGATCTCCTTCCGGGTGGCGAGGTCTACGGTGGTTTGTTTCGATGCTATGGAAGATGCCGGTTTGAACGCGACCCTATAGACTATGGGCATGCCGTTGGACAGTCCCCCGAGAATCCCGCCAGTGTTGTTGGTCCTCGTCCTGATCTCGTCTCCGTCGTAGTAGTACTCGTCGTTGTTTTCGGTCCCCGTGAGCCTCGTCGAAGCGAACCCCGACCCGAACTCCACCCCCTTAACAGCTGGAATCGAGAGCGCTATCCTGGCGAGGTCAGAGTCCAACGACCCGAAGATGGGCTCGCCGAGGCCCAGGGGGACGTTCAGGGCCACGCATTCCACTATTCCTCCCAGGCTGTTGCCCTTCCCCCGTGTCTCGATGATTTTCCTCTTCATCTGTTCCGCCACCTCTGCGGTGGGGGCGCGTGCCTCGTTCATGTAGCGGTTCTTCCTAGCTGTGTCGATGTCGAAGCCTTCTGCCCGGACTCCACCGATCTCCAGTGAGTAGGCTATGACCTCCACCCCGAGGGTTTCGCGTAGGAGTTTCTTCGCCACTGCGCCGCCCATGACGAAGGAAGCTGTTGTCCGCCCTGAGAACCTCCCGCCCCCCCTGTAGTCGTTGAAACCACCATACTTCATCTTCGCCACCAGGTCGGCATGCCCTGGGCGGGGTGAGTTCACCATCGCCTCATAGGACCTGGAGTCCTTGTCGGTGTTCCTAATCAGCATCATGATGGGCGCACCCGTGGTGTGGCCGTTGAAGACCCCCGACATTATCTCGACCCTGTCCTCCTCCATCCTCTGGGTGGTGACGATTGACTGACCGGGCTTCCTGAGGTCGAGCTCTGATTGGATATCGTCCTCGTTTAGGCCTAGGCCTGCGGGACAGCCGTCGAGGACAGCCCCCACGACCTTCCCGTGGCTTTCCCCGAAGATAAGCAGCAGGAACCGTTCGCCGATGACGTTACCGCTCATTCTCTGACCACCCTTACCCCTAGCCCTTGCATGTTTTCAAGGAAATCGGGATAGGAGACATCGAGGCTCTCCTCGCCGACGACCCTGACATCGTCTGGAGCTAGCATCGAAGCTAGGGCGAATGCCATGAACATGCGGTGGTCGTCGTGGGCGTCCAGCACGGTGCGAGAGAGTCGAACCGGCCGGGTTATCTTCATCCCATCATGTCTCTCCTCGACCCTGACCCCCATCTTCTGAAGCCCCTCTGTGGCCACACCAATCCGGTCAGTCTCTTTGAATCTCGCGTGAGCGACCCCCGTTATCTCCAGTGGCTCTTCGCATTTCAGGGCGAGCATAGCAAGGACAGGGAGGAGGTCCGGCGTGTCGGACAGGTCGAAGCTCCCGCCCTTGAGCCTCTCTCCGTCGGCCTGGACAAGGACGGAGTCGCCCCGCCTATCCACCCTTAAGCCCATGCGGACCAGGATGTCCACTATGGCCGAGTCTCCCTGCGGGAGCGAGGCGTCAAGGCCTGAAAGCTCTACCTTCCCTCCAATCAGCGCCACCGCCGTCATAACGAACGAAGCAGAACTGAAATCCGCGGGCACGGAAAAGTCGTGGGGCTTGTAGACCTGCTGTCCTGGAATAGAGAAGTTGGAGAGGCCGTCACGCTCGATTCTAATCCCATGGAGCCCTGACAGCGTCAGCGTGGCTTCAATGTAGGGCCGCGAGACGGGGTCGGTTACCTTGAGCGTCGAGTCTCCCTGCGCGAGTGGCGCCGATATGAGTATGGATGAGACGAATTGGGACGAGACGTCCCCCCGCATCGTTGTGTTTCCACCAGTCATGCCTCCCTCGCCCACGATGATGGGGGCGCATCCATTCCCGTTCGACGACCATGCCTTCGCCCCTAGCCCAGACAGAGCATCCAGGAGTCCCTGCATCGGCCTCCGCCTGATGCTCGCGTCTCCTGTAAGCACCGTGCAGCCGCGCTCTGGCAATGTGAAGACCGAGGTCATGAACCTGAGGGTCGTTCCAGAGTTCTCGACGTTGACTACATCCTGAGCAGCGCGCGGCTCCGAACCGACAACAGTCAAACCGGCGTCCGACCCCTCTAGCTTCGCGCCCATGGCCCTGCAGGCAGAGTAGGTGGCAAGAGTGTCCCTGGAGACCAGTGGTCTACTGATTCTGCTCTCCCCGGAAGCGAGGCTTGCCATCAAGACGGCCCTGTGGGTGTAGCTCTTGCTCGGCGGGACCTCGATCTTGCCGCTGAGCTTTCCACTTGCGGCCAACGACACCTTAGCCAATGACTGCGCCCCTATCACTGGTCTCTGTCTCTATCACCGTGGCCCCTCCATCCTTCCAGTCTTTGGCAATCTCGTTGGGTTTCCCGCTCTCATCAAACACCGCGGCAAACGCGGGTCCAGTCCCTGAAAGGCCGGCACCCAACGCCCCCGCCTCGAGGGCCCTAAGCGCGTCGAGAGGGTGATATCCGTAGATCGAAGAATAAAGGAATCCGTTTAGCGTCATTGCCTTCCAGACGCCCCCCCTTCTCCCTACTCTGAAAATCGATTCGGCCGTCTTTGAGAACTTCCTGACCTCGTTCAGACTGACCTGACCCCTCCTGCTCTTTCCCTTGGGCACCTTGATGACGACTTTCAACTGACGTCGCAGGGCTGCGGTGGAGAGGATCCGTCCGCTAGAATTGTTCGCGAAGTTCACACCCCCCAGCAGGCATGAAGCGGCGTCGTCGAGGGCACCTGTCACGCTGACTCCTGCTGAGAGGGAGGCAGACACGCTGCAGTCGAGAGCCTCGCTTGGCCTGTAGGCCGTCCTCCCGAAAGCAGAGAAGGTTGCGAGCGCGACCGCAACCGAGGAAGACGATGAAGTCTTCAGCCCGACGCCGATGGGTGCAGAGGTGGCCGTCTGAATTGATCCAGAGTACCGACTGGGATCCCTTCCGAGCTTTCTTATCGCGTGCCTGACGGTCTGAACAACCAAAGTCGATTCCGTCTTTCTTCCGTTGAGCGAGACGTGCCAGCTGCCCCTCTGCTCCCGTAGCTCCAGCTTCGCAGACGTCGGGAGCTTCACCGAAACCGTCGCGCCCTTTCCGCATGCGATGGCATTGACTACGCTGATCGCTCC
>JAFMAW010000089.1 GCA_029784795.1 Nitrososphaerota archaeon
TGCGTCTGCCCGCCGTCGGAGACCTGCCTCTGCCCTGACATCCTGGTCGGAGCCACGACGGAGCTGGTCCTCTGGTCCCCCAGCTGGCTCTTCGCCCATTACGGGGGCTACCTGTCGACCCAGCCCCTGGGCTACTTCATCGTCCTCCCCTGACGCCCCCGGGCCGCGCAGCCTTCCCTCACCGGCAACTCTTATCTCGCCTCGGGGCCACGCAGGGGCGTGGACGAGCGCCTCGTCGAGCTCCTGGGCATCTACGGACTCAACGAGAGGGAGGCGCGGACCTTCGTCTTCCTGACCAAGAACGGCGCCTGCGGGGCCGGGGACCTGGCCAAGGCGGTGGGCATACGGAGGATGGAGGCCTACAGGCTGCTCAAGCGGCTCCTCGACCGGGGGATAGTGGTCTCCACGGCCGGGAAGCCGATCAAGTACCAGGCTGAGACCCTGGACGGCGTGCTGTCCCTCCTCACCGACGAGCAGAAGGGGTTCGTCCGCCGGATGGAGGGGGCGAGGTCCGAGCTCGCCGGCCTCTGGAAGCAGCTCCCCAGGGCCCCCAAGGAGAGCTTCGAGCAGCGGTTCAGGATAATCCAGGGGAGGGAGCAGATATACAACTCCATGGGGAAGATGGCCGAGCTCGCCTCCTCGTCGCTCGAGCTGGTCCTCACCAGGAACGACGTCATACAGGCCCACGTCCTCGGCATCGCCGACAAGCTGGTGGAGGCGGCCCGGAGGGGGGTGAAGGTGAGGGTGGTGGCCCCCGTCGACGGGTCGACCCTGGAGGCCATGGAGAGGCTGGCGAAGTCGACGGACCTCCGCCACTCGGACGACGCCCCCAGGAGCAGGCTGGTCATAGCCGACGGGGTCCAGACCCTGGTCTCCCTCGTCCTCGACGACTCGAAGGGGCTGAAGAACGACCGCGACACGGCGATCTGGACCGACAGCAAGGACTACGCCGAGACCATGGAGGGGCTGTACCGGGTGTCGTTCGAGAGGGCGGAGGCGGCCGCAGGGAGGCTCGCCCAGGTGAGGGGCCAGGTCAAGTTCGAGGAGAGGATCGCGGCCATGGTCGCGGTGGTGCGCAACGCCCTGGCAGACGACGGCTGGAGCGTCGAGGCCCCCGGGACCATCAGGGGGGGCTCGGGGAGCGACTTTGAGTTCGCGGCGGTCCTCACGGGGCCCGACGGCAGGAAGTTCGGCCTGGACGTGGTCTTCGGCCAGCGGGGCTCGCCCGTGGCCGAGAGGATCACCGCCTCCGCCCTGAAGAAGCTCGACCTCAGGGACGCGGGCCTGGTGGTCATCGCGAGTCCGGCCCCCGACGAGCAGACGAAGGCCCTGGCGACGCTGCTGGGGGTGTCGCTGGTGGACGGGACCGACGCGGTCGACGCCGCCGCGGCGGTCAGGAGCTCGGTCGAAGGGGACGCCTAGCGCCCTCGGCGACGTCGTGGTACCCCGTCGTGATGACGATGAAGTCCTTCAGCGCCTTCGTGACGTTGTTTATCGCGAGCATGTCGTTCTTCCTGAGCATGAGGAACGGGAGCGAGAAGGAGATGGATATCGCTGTCACCGGGACCGCCTCGTCGCCGACCATGGAGACTATGACCTGCTTGTAGGCCGAGTCGAAGGAGGTGGTGTAGATGTTCTTCCTCAGCGACCCCTTCTCGAAGATCAGGATCCACCCCTGCTCCCTGGTCAGCTTGTAGCCGAACCCCGAGAAGTGCTTGACCACCAGGTCCCTGACCGTCTTCCTCCCGACGTCCAGGGTGAATGTCTCGGAGTGCTCCCCCACGAAGGGCGAAGCCCGCCCGTTCCGTTCATAAACTCTCCGGAGGAGTTATACCGGCAGTCGCCGTGTTTAGTGACGGCCTGCTTCTGGGGACGTTTCGCGAATAACTGTCATTGGCGTGCCGTTCATACCGTCGGGTGATACCGCTCCAACAGACGCGGACGAGCGCCATGTGTGCCCGTCCGTCACCTCCACGGGACAAATGATTGATATATTCGTCTCCGAATGGGAACGAATGAAGATGAGCACGCTCGCGGTCCAAAACCACTGGTGGAGGGAAGGCCGAGTCAGGCCCGAGGTGGCGAAGGACTACAGGCGGCCCGCTTTCCACGAGGCAGAGGAGCTCAGCGGGACGAGACAGACGATCATCCTTTCCGGCATGAGGAGGGTCGGAAAGAGCACCGTGATGTTCCAGCTGGTCCAGTCCCTGATCGGGAGGGGGGTAGACCCCCTCGACATACTCTACTTCTCCTTCGACGAAGGGGTATCCACCGTCCACGAGCTCCTGGGATCCTACGGCGAGGCGACTGGGAGAGACTTCCAGTCCGGGCGCAAGTACGTCTTCCTCGACGAAGTCCAAAAACTGAAAGGGTGGGCGGAGCAGGTGAAGGTCTTCTACGACTCGGTGCCAGGGATCAAGTTCTTCGCCTCAGGCTCGGCCGCTCTCCCCCTGGAGAGAGAGGCAAAGACGGTCTTGGCCGGCAGGGCGTTCTACATCAGGGTGGAGCCGCTCTCCTTTCAGGAGTTCATCGAAATGAAGCATGGGCTGAAGGACGCGAGCGGGGGGATCTGGAAGGACACCCTCCCCGCCTATTTCTCGGACTACGTGAGGCGGCCGCTGCCGGAGATGGTGGACATGCAGCCCGGGCTCCTCCGAAGGTACGTCCGCGAAAGCCTGGTGGACAGGATTCTGTACAAGGATATACCGGAAGCGCATCCGGTAGACACCGAGCTTCTCAGGCAACTGCTCCAGCTCTTCTACACCGAGGTGAACTACACGCTGAACGTGGACTCCCTCGCGAGAGACATGGGAAGGAGCAAGAGGACCATCCTGGACGCCGTGCAGTACATGACCGACTCGTACGCGGTCCGCGTGCTGAGGAACTACAGACCCTCCACACAATCGTCTTCTAGGAAGCTGAAGCGGGTCTACCCGTACCACTTCTGCCAGGTGTCCAACGAGGACATCGAGGAGCCGAAGCTGGAGGAGTGTGTCGCAGCCTCACTGCTGGACGCACACGCGTACTGGAGGGAGGGCCAGGAAGAGGTGGACTTCGTGGTCGACGGGGCCCCTGTGGAAGTGAAGTGGAAGAATCTGATTTCGGACGGGGACTACAGGCACCTGGACCGCTTCCTGAAAAAATACGACGTGCCGACTGGCTACATGGTGTCGAAGTCGGAGAGCCGAGTCAGGAAGGTCGACGGCCACTCCATCCTGACGGTCCCGATGTGGCGGCTCGGGGAGGCAGGGGGCTTGAACGGACCGAGCGGGACAGCTGCTCTGAGCCGCGGCAGGACCGAGAGGGACTGAAGAAGCGGATGCAGAAGGGGGAAGGCCTGATCTTCGCCAACGAACCTGGCCCCCGCTGACGAAGACGACCTGTTCCGGAAGATGATTGATGGTAGAACCCTTGTGGGCCTTATGTTCGTCTGGGCCACGTTGGATCGCTCGACCCTGCCCGATCCACATCCGGGCACCGCCTTCTTCTCGCCTGTGGCCTCGCGCATCAGACTGGCCCTCCCGGCGAACCGGCGGGACCGCGCCGTACGGATGCTTTGAGGCTCCTCGTCGCGTTCAGGTCTGCGTCGACAAGAGGGCCGCCCTTGGAGCAGTGGCGCTTGTCCTCGGAGAGGGGGCTCCCTCCTCCTTCGCGCCCTTGCACCCGGGGGGCCCATTCGTCGAGGGGGACGTTCTGAGGGAAGGCCACCCTCTCCCACGGGAAGCGACACGAAGGTGATGTCGCTTGGTTTGCTGGTTTCGCCACTTCTCTTTAGGTCTCCCGGGCGAATGATCACCATTCGGCGAGTAAGACGACATCGCCTAAAACAATCCGAGCAACCTTAAAAACAGGGAAAAGGGCGAACCCCTTCGTCTTTCCTGGAGTGTTCTTGATTTGAAATGCGACTTTTGCGGCAGGGACGAGGCGCTCCCGTTCGTCTGCAACTACTGCGGCGGGGCCTTCTGCGCCGACCACAGGCTCCCCGAGGCCCACCAGTGCAAGGGCGACCTGACCCAGAGGCGGACCATCACAGCCCCCCAGACCACCACCTTCACCTGGCAGACCCCTGCCTACACCTCGGCCCCTCAGCCGGCGAGGCAGGCGAAGGTCTTCTCCACCATCGAGCTCAGGGACATAGTCATCGCCTGGCTGGCCCTGGGGATCGCCTTCTCCTTCGCGCTGTCCGGCGGGGCGTTCAGCTTCTTCTCGGGGTCGGAGCCGCTCTCCTACGCGGGGCTGCTGGTGGGGGTCGCCCTGGTGACAGTCGGCCCCG
>JAFMAW010000008.1 GCA_029784795.1 Nitrososphaerota archaeon
GGAGCAAGCACGAGAGGGGGACGGACCGCTTCTACGAGCACGCCACCATATCGGTCGTCCAGGACGGCGTCAGGCTCTGCGTCTACTCGAGGCCCGTGACCCTGCTGGACGTCAAGGTCGACGTCGTCAGGGAGCTGGTGGAGGAGGCCGGGAGGCGGGGGGGTGAAGGTCAGGCTCCTCCTGCTCGACAGGGCCTTCTTCACCGTGGAGTGCATCAACCTGCTGAAGGGGCTCGGGCTGGAGTTCGTCATGCCCTGCGTCTGCAACGAGAGGGTCCAGCGCGAGGTGGACACCTTCGGGAGGGAGGGCCGGTTGCCCTTCTCCATCCGGGACAGCCACCAGGTCGAGGAGGCGTCCTTCACCATGGTGGTCTGCTGGAGCGAGAAGAAGGGGAAGCTCATCCCCTTCGCCACCAACATCGAGGGGGACGCCAGGAGGCTCGTCGGGACGATACCGAGGGAGTACAGGAGGAGATGGGGGATCGAGACGTCGTTCAGGAAGGTGAAGGAGGTCTTCCCTATGACCGCGTCGCCGGCGATAAGGCTGGCGTACTTCATGGTGGCGATGGTCCTATACAACCTCTGGCAGGCGGTGAACATGGCCCTTGCCGCAGGGAGCGCGCGGAGGAGGAGGACTGACGGGTATCGGGTGACGATGCCGTTCATGGTGACAGTCCTGTGCGCCCACCTGAACGGGAGGCTCTGACCATCATGGCGTCCCAAAGGGGGTGATGTGACTCACTTTTCGATTGACTGCAGAATCAGACAAACCGCCCGGTTCGAGATAGAGAACCCCAACGTCCCCGTGGGAGAAGCCTGCGGCTGCGGCGGGCACTGATTCGGCCAAGAGCTTAAGAACAGACGCCGCTTCCTGCAGCTTCCATTGAAGTATGTGGAAGGCTCGAAGCGGGTATTTCTCAGCACGGGTACGAGGTTCCCACGTGAGGTCATCTGGGCCATAGGCGCAATCAAACTCTCCGCCGCCAAGTCCAACGCGGAGCTGGGGCTCCTAGGCGGCGACGTCGGGAAAGCCATCCAGTCCAAGGCAAGAGAGCTGATGGAAGGGGAGCACGACCAGGCCATGGTCGTTGACGTGTTCCAGACGGGTTCGGGCACTGGCTTGAATATGAACGCCAACGAAGTTCTTGCGGAGCTCGCATCCGCTGAACTCGGGAAGGAGGTCCATCCGAACGACCACGTCAACATGGGTCAGTCGTCCAACGACGTCGGGCCAACCGCGGTGAGGGTCGCGGCGGCGATGGCGGTGGAGCGGGAACTGGTCCCGGCCCTTAGAGGCATGAGCAGGAGCCTGGAGAAGACATCCAGGAAGACCGCGAATGTGTACAAAGCTGGGAGGACCCATCTCCGGGACGCGCTCCCGGTGACCATGGGCCAGGAGTTTGGGGCTTACGCAGACGAGTTCTCCAGGGACACCCGTCTGGTCCGCGAAACTTTGCGTTACCTCCTAGAGCTCCCCATCGGCGGGACCGCGGTCGGGACCGGGATCAACACAGACCCCAGGTTCGGAGGGATGGTCGCCTCAGAGATAGCCCGAATGTCAGGGATCCCCTTCAGGAGCGCGAAGGACAAGTTCAGACCCACCCGACTGCTGACCGACATGTCCTCGCTGAGCGGTGCCATGAGGACGGTGAGCATCGGGCTCTACAGGCTCTGCCAGGACCTCAGGCTGATGTTCTCCGGCCCGCTGACCGGCCTTGGGGAGATTGACATACCGACCCAGGAAGAGGTAGCGGGGAGCAGCATCATGCCCGGGAAGACAAACCCGGTCACCGTCGAGAGCGCTCTCTTGGCGTCGGCTGAGGTCGCAGGGCTCGACAGCGCTAACGCTGCCGCCGCGTCCCTCGGGGAGTTCGAGCTGGCCATGGGGGTCCCCCTGATGGGCTACAATCTGGTCCTCCAGGCGAAGCTGCTTTCGGAGGCGCTGCGCAAAGTCGCGTCTCTTGTAATCGACCACGTCGTGCCCATGAAGTCCAGGGCGCAAGGATACGCTGAGACGAGCCAGGCGCTAGTCACGCTGGTCTCGCCGAAGATAGGCTACGACAAGGCGTCGGCTCTCGGGAAGAAGATTGCGAAGGGGACGCTGATCAGGCCTGCTCTCAAGGAACTGGGCTTTAGCGCCAAGGAGATAGAGTCAGTCCTCGACATGAAGAACCTGGTGAAACCCGGCATCCCTGCGAAGAAGATCTAGCAGGATTTGCAGCCGAAAACGCGCGTATTCAACGGCGGACCCTGACGCCTATCTTCTCCATCAGCTTCCCCAGTTCGGAGTCGTCGACGGCGTCCATCCTCAGATACCTGAGGATTTCGTCCTCTTCCAGGCCCATCCGCCTCGCTTCGGCCACGGTCGTCCTGTAGGCCTCCAGCTCAGTTGGCCGTTCCACATACTCGAAGGCTTGGTCGTAGAGCTCCTTTCCCTCCAGGAACTGCCTGACGTGCACCAGGACATGGATGACGTCCAGATAGAGAAAGTCGGTCTTCGCGGAGACGAGGTGCTTGGAACCTATGCATATGGTGCCTGTGGCCCTGTCCAGCCAGAGCCCTGAGTCGCCGCGCTCCACCCTCATCTTCAGGTGTCTCAGGATCTTGGTCATCTGGGTCCTAGAGCCGAACACCTTCGAGAGGGCAGGGGAAGACTCGAGCCCCGAAAAGACCTCCGAAAGCTTGTACTCTGCCACAACAGCGCTCCTCCTTACTCTAAACGACCTCACCCTCACGCTGGATTCTGAGAAGGCGGACAGGCAATCAAAAGTTCCGAACTCAAAAAGTCGTATTGTCACGGTAAAGATTGGTTCACAAAGCCCCGAAGGACCCCCTGGAGATACGCTTACGTTGTGCCGTCCATGACAGATGAGGGGGACTCGAGTGATCGCCTCACTGAGCGGCATCAGAGGGATTCTAAACCAAGACCTCTCTCTGGCGGACGTGGCGAGGTTCGTGTCCAACTTCGCCGAGGCATCTGGAGGGAAAGAGTTCCTCCTCGCCAGGGACACGAGGAAGACAGGGCCGGTCATCTGCAGAGCGGTCGCCGCAGGCGTCATGTCCTTGGGCGGGACCGTGCTGGACTACGGGGTCATCTCCACGCCGGCTCTCTTCAGGGAGAGCAGGATGAAGGGGGTACCAGCCGTGATGGTCACAGCATCGCACAACGAGCCCGAGTACAACGGCCTGAAGTTCATAGTAGCGGGCGCTGGGATTGGAAAGGAGACGTTCGAGAAGGTGGTGGGGAGGCGGCCCGCTGGAGGAAGGCAGTTTGCCGAGGGGCGGCTGGTGCAGCCGGCGAAACCGGGTTACGTCGATAGCCTGGCTGCAAGGTATGGGGATGGGTCCTGCGAAGGGGTCAAGGTGGCCGTGGATCTCGGAGGGGGGGCGGCCATCGCCCACGCTGTCCCCCTCCTGCGGCGTCTGGGGTGCGAGGTCGCCTCGCTCAACGACAGCTACTCGGTCTTCACGCGCGCCGTGGACCCGATCGCAGATGATCTCGTCCTCCTCCGCCGGACGGTTAGGGAGAAGGGATGCGCCCTGGGGCTGGGCTTCGACTGCGACGGGGACAGGCTAGTTATCGTGGACTCTTCTGGGAAGAAGAGGAGTGGAGACTTCATGCTGACCCTTGCGCTCCAGCGGCTGATTCTGGAGACGCGCGAGAAGCAGGTGGTCGTATCTATGGACACCACCCAGGCTGTGGAGGACGTCGCCCGGAAGGCCGGCTGCAGGGTGCTCAGGTCCAGGGTAGGAGAGACAAACGTCGTGCAGGCGATGAAGAGCGAGGGAGCCCGTCTCGGAGGGGAAGGGAGCAGTGGGGGGCTGATCGATGGCGACTTCAACTACTGTAGGGATTCCCTGCTGGCGGCCCTGGCGATCATCAAGGCCCTGCGGGAGAAGGGGGACGCCCTGTACTCTTCGGTCCCGACATACCACCAGGAGAGGATCGCCCTCCGCATCCCCAGGCAGAAGGCGGAGAAGGCGTTCAAGGTCATGGCTCGCCAGTATGAGCGTACTGATCTCACTGACGGCCTCAAGATCGCCCTCCCCCAAGGGGCCTGGGTCTTGATGCGCCCGTCAGGGACCGAGGATGTGGTCAGGGTCTCGGCAGAGGCTCCTTCGGCCGCCAAGGCGAAGAGCATCGCGAAGGACTTCGCCAGGAAGCTGGGCAGGCGGAGTTCCTAGCATGCCCGACGAGTTCGAGGTCATAGCGGAGATGGTCAAGACAGCAGGGAGACTGCCGAAGGGGTACAGCCCGATAGGTGACGACGTCGCGGTAGTCCCCCCCAGGTCGGGCCTGGTAGTCCTGAAGACAGACATGCTGGTGGAACACACCGACGTGCCCGCCGGGATGACCTACAGGCAGGCCGCGAGGAAGGCCGTGGCTATGTGCGTTAGCGACTTCGCGTCCAAGGGCGTGAGGCCTGACTCGTTCATGGTGTCTCTCGGCCTCAGGAGGGGGGCGGACAAGAAGGATGTGGAGGAGGTGGCTCTGGGGCTGAGGGACGCCGAGGAGAGATGGGGGGTCCACCTGGTCGGAGGCGATACCAACGAGGCCGAGGAGCTGATAGTCGGGTGCGCCATGGTAGGGTTCGCGAAGAAGGTGATAGACAGGGGCGGAGCCGCTCCTGCGGACGTTCTAGTGGTCACGGGACCGTTCGGTCTCCCCCCATCTGGGCTGAGGATTATGACGGCCGGCGCGAGGTCGGAGGCAGAGTTCGCGCGCAGGGCCAGGAAGAGCGTCCTCGAACCTGAGCCAGACCTCGAGGTTGGCGCGGCCTTGGCGCCCTACCTTACCTCTGCCATGGATTCGAGCGATGGGCTGGCCAGGAGCATCCACACGCTCGCCCGGGCGAGCGGCCTTGGGTTCGTGGTCGAACGACTCCCCGCTGCCAGAGGGGTGATGGAGTTCGCCGCGGCGAACAAGCTGGACGGCGACAAGCTGATACTCGAGGGAGGAGAAGAGTACGTCATAGTAGGGACAATCAGGGCGCCGGAGGTCCAGGCGGCCCAGAGGGCCGTGAAGAAGGCCGGAGGAGAGCTGACAGTTGTGGGCCGGGCGACGAAGCAGAAGGGAGTGACTCTGAGGGCAGGCGGCGGGCTCAGGGCGATCAGAGACGGAGGGTGGACGCACCTAAGCGGCCGCTGACTTCACGACCTTCGCGAACCTGTTGACCAGCTGCTCAGCGTCTTCCTGGGTGTCTGACTCGGCGAAGATCCTTACGATCGGCTCGGTCCCGCTCGGCCTGACCAGCGCCCATGAGTGGGCGCCCGTCCACAGCTTGAGGCCGTCGACCCTCTCGACGTCCCCCTTCGTTTGCTTCTCGACCGCCTTCATCACCGCGTCGACCTTCTTCGGGTTCACCTCGACCTTGGTCTTAGCCTGGAAGTACTTCGGGACGACGAACGACAGCACCTTGGACATGGCCATCCCCTTCCTCGCCAGGCACTCGAGCATCAGAGCAGTGGTCATGCCTCCGTCACGGACCGCGATGTGAGGCTGATAGAGGCACCCTCCGTTCTCTTCGAACCCGAAGACGGCGTTCCGCTCGATGATCGTCCTCGCGATCTCCACTGCGCCTACCTTGGTCCGCAGCACCCTCGCCCCGTGCTTCTTGGCCACCGCCTCGACCGCCTGGCTGGACGCGACTGAGGTGACCAGCGTCCCTCCAGGGTGCCTGTCGAGGACGAAGTCGGCTATCAGGCATCCGCTCTGGTCCCCCCAGAGCACTCGTCCCTCTTCGTCGCAGAACATGGACCGGTCGCCGTCCCCGTCGTAGGCGACTCCCAGGTCTGCCCCCGAAGCCTTCACAGCGGCCGAGAGGTCTTTCATCGTGTCAGGGGTTGGCTCAGGACCCCTCCCCGGAAAGCTCCCGTCGACCGTCGAGTTCAGCGTGATCACCTTGCATCCGAGGGACTCGGCGATGTAGGGCGCGGCAACCGTCTGCGCCCCATTGCCCAGGTCCATGACGATGGTGAACTTTCTGGCGGCTATCGCCTTCGCATCGACCTTTGAGAGGATACCCCTCTGGTAGGCCCTCACCACTGACCCCTCCTGCCGCGCCACGCCGACGGACTTCCAGTCGGCCTTCGTCTGCGACTTGTCGAAGTATATCTTCTCTATCCGCTGCTCATCCAGCCTGGGGATCTCGACCCCGTCGGGCCCGGACACCTTCAGGCCGTTGTACTGTGGAGGGTTGTGCGAGGCTGTGACCATCACCCCGCCCCTGAAGCCTAGGGCTTTCACCGCGTACTGGAGCGCGGGGGTAGGCACCAGCCCAGCCTCGGCGACGTCTCGCCCGGAGCTGAGAAGGCCAGACGCGACGGCGTTCGCCAGGGCAGGCCCAGACAGGCGGCCGTCCCTCCCCAGCAGCACCTCCCCGCTTCCGAAGTAGGTCCCTACAGCCTCGGCTAGGCTGATGGCGAAATCGAGGTCGTGGGACACCCCTGGCACGAACCGGACTCCGTTGGTTCCGAACAGCCTCTGTGGGAGTGCGGTCAACGGCCGACGAGCGGCTCCGGACATGATAAAACCTTCCGATTCCGGGCATTCGTGGAAAGCGGGCTGCGGCGGCAAAGCTTATGTTGAAACCTGAGGCGGTGTCAATTGGGCCCGTAGCGCAGATCCAGACCGGGAGCGGAGTACGGATAGCGTGGCAGCCTTCTAAGCTGTAGGGAGCTTAGGCTCGCAGAGGTCGTGGGTTCAAATCCCACCGGGCCCGCTTTGACTCCTCTCTCGCGGCTGATGCCAACCCTGCGTGCAGTCTTGAACAAGACGCCAGCCTTTTGCCGATGCTGCAGGCGAGAGAGTCCTGTCCAGCTCATCCGGCCACGTATTCGAGGGATGCGGCGGCCCCGTAGAGCTTGTTCTCGCCCTGCTGCCAGGCGACGGACTGTCTCCCTTCCAGGACGTCGTCGGTGATCTCGAGCCCCCGGTGGGCGGGGAGGCAGTGCATGACGACCGCACCCCTAGGAGCCGACTTCATCAGGGCAGAATTGACCTGGTATCTCTTGAACACCCTGACCCTCGCCTCCTGCTCTCTCTCCTCCCCCATGCTCACCCAGACATCGGTGTAGACCGCGTCCGCTGAGGCTACAGCATCCCTCGGGTCCCGGACCAGCTCGATGCTCCCGCCATTTTTCTTGGCCAGCGACTTCGCCCTGCGGATGAGGGAGCCCTCGGGCTCGTACCCTTCAGGGGAAGCTACGACCACGTTCATCCCCGTGAGGGCTCCCGCCAGCAGCAGGGAGTTGCAGACGTTGTTGCCGTCTCCGATGTATGCCAGGGTGGTCCCTCGCAGCTTCCCCTTGACCTCCTTGATGGTCAGCAGGTCGCTGACAGCCTGGGTTGGATGCTCTGTCTCGCTTAGAGCGTTGATCACCGGTCTCCCCGAGTAGGTGGCCAGCTGGACGAGGGTGCTCTGCGCGAAGACCCGTGCCACCACTACGTCGAGGTAACCTCCCAGCACCCTAGCCGTGTCCTTGATCGGCTCTCCGCGGCTGAGCTGGAGGTCGTTGGCGGCGAGATAGACCGGCGACCCACCTAGTCTCAGTGTCGCCACCTCGAAGCTGGTCCTTGTCCGGGTCGAAGGCTTCTCGAACAGGAGCCCCACGGCAGACCCCGAGAGGACCCGCGACGGCCGTCTCAACTTGAACTGCTTCTTTAACGCCCCGGCTCGGGATATGAGGGAGTCTATCTCTCCGGAAGAGAGGTCGGCTACGGAGAGTAAGCTCCTTGGTCTTGATGCCACCATGAACCCGCCGGTCGCTGCCGCATAGATGAAGTTATGCAGGGGCGCGTGCGTCAGGTGCGGTCCTCAGGCGCACCTAGATCGCGGGCGGCGCCCTCCGGCAGCCTCTCGCGCCCATCCGCGCATGCAGGGCCGAGACTCATCTTCGGAAGACCCTGGGCAAGGTGCCGCAGGCACGCCCCACGAGAGGGTTGACTTCAGACCCCGCTCTTTCTTTCGGCAAGGTCCCGCTCCTCCGAGAGGAGGGCCTTCTTCCTGCCGACACCCATCCCGTAGCCGCCCAGGCTCCCGTCCTTCCGGATCACCCTGTGGCATGGGATTATCAGCGGTACAGGGTTGGAGCCACAGGCGTTCGCCACGGCCCTGACCGCCCTAGGCTCGCCGACCATCTCAGCCACCTCTTGATAGGACCTAGTCTCTCCAAGAGGGATGCGCTGCAACGCGGTCCAGACGCGCATCTGGAAGTCAGTGCCGCGGATATCCAGCGGGAACCTCATCTCCTGCCCGCGCAGATGTTTCTGCAGGGAGCGGAGATAGCGCATCGCCCTGGGCGACTTCACAATGCCCGCCCTAGGGAACTCGGCGGCCAGCGCCTTCAGCAGCTCGTTGTCGTTCCGTCCGGCCTTGACCGAGCAGACCCCATGGTCCGTGGTGGCCACGAGGAGGCGGCCCAGGGCCGACGCTCCGGTCGCGTAGCCAATCTGCACCCCTGATCCGCCCTTCTTGTATGTCGCGGGGGTCATCCCAAGCTTCCTCCGGGAGTCCCCATACAGCCAGCTCTGGGCGGAGTAACCAGCCTCCCTCAGGGCACCGACCACAGGCTCGCCAGCGGTGAGCTTGGACCTGAGAACGCTCAACCTGAATTCTTCAAGATATTCGCGTGGGGAGATTCCCATCACGTCGGTGAAGGTCCTCTGCAGGCGGAACTGGCTGAGCCCGAACTTCTCTCCGAGGCTTCCGAGTGTCACAGGGGAGGACGAATTCTCCCTCAGGTAGCCGCAGACCTGCTTGACCAGTTCAGCCTTCGAAGACGCCTTTTGCCCTGACGTAACGCTTTGCAACCCCTGGACGGTCGAGGCCAGGTTTGGCAATAAGACGTTTTTGTCTGGTTCTTGCGCGGAGCGTTCACGGCGGCGCGGTCTAGCTGACCCGTATGCCCGGGAACACGCCGTGTACGACATAGCCGAAGAAGTACAGGGCGATTGTAGCCCCGAACAGAATCAGCAGTATCTCCAAGAAGTCCCTGAGGAAGGTCTTATGCTGGATGACCACGCTGTACCAGGTTGTGATGGCGAGTATCGCCACGGCGAGGGAGAGAGAAGAGGACAGTGCGAGGATCATGTTCTTGGTCAGGAAGTAGGGGGTCGCCAGGGTTATGGCCGTCAAGAAATAGGAAACACCGGTGTAGATCGCGCTGAGTCTTGCCGAGCCTTCGAACCCCCCCTGCTTCGCCTGGGCGTAGGCTGCCGAGGCCATCGCAAGTGATGCGGCGGCCCCCGCTATCACCCCTGCAAGGCCGGCGATCTCCGTCTGGTCGTAGAACCCGAGAGACCCAGCGTGGATTCCAGAGATTTCCACGAGAGAATCGGCCAGCCCTAGGACTATGAACGATATGTATCGGACCGCGGAACTCTCGACCTTCATCTCCAGCGCCTTTTCGTGGTCCTTCTCGTCTGCCACCATCTCATCGAAGGCTGCCCTGTCTTCCTCGGGGATGAGTGCTGCGAAGCCTTTGTAGGTCTGCACGACGTTCTCCTCGTGCCTGTCCAGGTACCTTGTAGCGAACGTAAGGCCGAGGAACCGCCTCAGGAAGAGGACCCAGTAGAGCTTCAGCTTTGCCAGTCTCGGCTCTTCCCCGGGGACGTACTTCTTCCAGAACTCGTAGTGCCTGTGCTCCGTGACGGATAGGGCCTTGAGGACCTCCGCGAAGGCGCTGCCCTGATTCACGGTCTTCGAGAGCCTCTCGTAGAGGGTGTAGTCGGACCACTCGTCCGACATCCGGGTCCGGGCCACCCCCTTGAGGGCCTCATCTCCAGGAGGCATTTGGGTCTACGGCGACAACAACCGCCGTATTTGAACCCTGAGAGCACCACTGGTGCGAAATGTCCCAATGGAGTGGTTTATAGCAGAACGCAGCGGAAGGGGGGTGACAATACATGGTGTCAGCATACTGTGTGAAGTGCAAGGCTGCACGAGAGATGAAGAGCCCGCAGAGCGTGACCATGAAGAATGGAAGGCACGCGAAGTCAGGGACCTGCCCTGTCTGCGGCACGAAGATGTTCAAGATCGGCGGCTAGGCCCACAGCTCGGCCTCCATCTTCTGAGAACGTCACTCTAGGTAGAAGGCTGGCTTAGTGGGTAGTGCGTCCTTCGCCCTGTTGGCCGGGTCGTGAATCTGCTTGCCGGTCTTTTGGACCACCACCTCGATGCCCAGCTCCTTCGCCATGAACTCAGAAGCCTCCGAGAGGGACTGGAACTCGTCGAAGCCCCTGCCTGCGACGACCTTGCCGAGGAGGTCTTCTCCCAGCTCGTAGGCAAGCTTGAAGACCCTGTCCGGCTGAATCTTCAGGGAGGCGTGCTTCTTCAGCACCTGGCCGACATTCCCCTTGCTCTGCTTCGCCGCGGTCAGCTCCAGAAAGAAGGCCTTCGCTTCGTCGGAGCACACGTAGACGTTCAGCTTCGACCGGGCCCCCTTGACTACCTTCAACACGTTGCGCGCGTCTTCGATGACCCTCCCAAGGACCGCTTCGGCCAGGACCGCATCGTCGTCCACTGGGAAGTCATCGGGAGCCGGCCAGTCCGCCTGGCAGACCAGGCCCTTTCCTCCCAGTTCCCGGTTCAGCTCCTCGGCCATGAACGGGGTGAAGGGAGACATCATCCTCGCCCAGGCGTTGAACACCTCAGTGAGCGTCTGGCGCCGTGGCTTTCCTGCCCTGCGCAGATAGTACCTTAGGTCGTTCCAGATGTCCAGGAAGACGGTGGCGGACGCGCGCCGCATCCTGAGCTCCTCCATCGCTTCGGACGCGACGGCGATCCGTCCGTTGAATGAAGAGACAAGCCACGAGTCCAGGCCGTCCGCCTTGCGGTCGGCCGACGACCTCAGGGTCTTCTTGACGAACGGGATCACGGAGTCGACTTTCTCTTTCGCGTCCATGGCGGCTCTGTCTCTCCAGTCTGCGTCGTCCATGCCGTCCGCTGTCAGGGCCAGGGCCAGCCGGAATGCGTCGGCGCCGTACTTCTCCTTGGCGCCCTCCCATGTGACGAAGTTCCCCTTGGTCTTGCTCATCCTCTTCCCTTCGATGGTTATCATGCCGTTGATGCCGAATCCTCGGGGCCAGAACTTCTCGGGGAAGAGGGCAGCGTGGTGGAACGCGAAGAAGGTGAGGTGGTTGGGGATGAGGTCCTTCCCCGAGTTGCGCAGGTCGACGGGGTACCAATAGGAGAACTCGGTCCTCAGATCCCTCAAGACCCGTTCAGGGATTCGGGCCGCCTTGGCAAGGTTAGCCGGGCTCCCCTTGCCTAGGAGGACGTAGTCCAGCACCTCCGGGGTGAGGCTGTCGGGCCCTACCTTCTCTAGGTTGACGAACTTGCTTATGCAGTAATAGGCCATGTAGATGGTGGAGTCGCTCAGGGTCTCGACCAGCCAGTCCTTGTCCCATGGGAGCCTTGTCCCCATCCCGGAACGCCTTGCGCAGGGCCAGTCCTTCAGCCATTCGATGGTGGAGTAGAACAGCTGCCTGGCTTCCTCTGGGTAGATCTCCGCCCGGTCTATGACCAGCTTCGCCTTGGCCTTCCACTCAGGGTTGGAGTAGTTCAGGAACCACTGGTTTTCGAGGATTTTGACGTAGCATCTGGTCCCGCAGCGGCAGACGACCTTCTCAGGGAGCTCGAACATCTTTGCAAGCCTCTCTGTCTTGGCGATGAGTTCCACTGCCTTGTCCTTCGCCTCGGGGACCGTCAGGTCGGCGAGGGGGCCGGAGCTCTGGCTGAGCACCCCCCTGTGGAACTCGGCGCTGTAGATCTCTTGGGTTGCCGTTTCCAGGTTCGGATCCATCGAGTCCTTTATGCTCAGCTTTCTGATCGCGTCTTCTGCAGGGACCCTGGAGTATCCCGACAGGGAGAGGATCGGTATCGGGGTTATCTTGTCGGCCTCTTCCTTGACCTGCCGCCCAACCTGGACCCTCCCTTCCTGGATGTCCCTCAGCGCCATCAGGTCGTAGGGAGCGTGGGCCGGGACGCTGTAGACCACGCCGGTGGCCAGCGACGGGTCGACGAACCTGCCTGGGAAGACAGGGAGCGACTTTCCGGTGAGGGGGGCCATCGCGTATCTGCCGACCAGGTCGGACCCCTTGAACTCGCGGACTGGGACGACGTTGTGCTTCTGCTCGGAGAGCTTGGACAGGGATGCAGAGCTGACTATCCAGAGCTCCCCGTCGACGCGCGCCTCGCTGTAGTCGGCGTCTGGGTTCACCCAGACGTTGGTCGCCCCGTAGATGGTCTCTGGCCTCAGCGTCGCGGCGACTAGGGCGAACTCGCCGAGGTGGAACTTGATCAGGTTGAATTCTGTGGGGGAGACCCCTTCTCCCTCCATCCTGTCGTGGTCTCCCGTGGGGCTCTTGTCGAAGGGGCACCAGACCACCGGGTGGGTCCCTTGGACGACATAGCCCATCTCCCGCAGGTGGAAGTACTGCCACTCCACGAACTTCCTGAAGGCCGGGTCGATGGTCCTGAACTCCCTTCTCCAGTCGATCGAGAAGCCCGTCTCTTTCATCACCTTTCGGCTCTGCTTCGTGTAGTAGGAAGCCAGATATTCCGGGTCGACGAACTTCGCGACCTCCTGCTCTGGGACGTGGTCGAGCTCCAGGAACGCCCTCCTTACATCCGGGTCTCCCTCCCTGAGCCTCTTGCTCATCCCGACGATGGGCTGCCCTGTCCAATGCCAGGCCCAGGGAAAGAGGACGTTGTACCCCTGAAGGCGCTTGAACCTGGAGTAGAACTCCAGGTGGCTCGCCGTGAAGGCGGTCCCGACGTGGACTGCGGCGTTCATGTATGGGAATGGAAAGGTGACGAAGACCTTCTTTTTCCCCGCGACCGGGTCCGGCTCGAACGCGTGCTTCTCATCCCAAACCTTCAGCCAGTGCTTCTCTCGCGCTGACATTCCACTCAACTCGTCGAGTTCGGAAGCAGTCCCTGGGCGATGGAAGCTGCCTCGTCCACCTTGCCTGCGAGCGGACCGCCCCCCTGGGCGAACGACGGGGAACCCCCTCCAGAGCCTCCGAGCGTCGGGGCGAGCTGTCTGACGATTTCAACGGCGGAGAACCCTGCCTTCATGGCCTCTTGGCCGACGAAGCAGACGATCCTGGCGGACTTGCCTGTGGAGAAGATTGCCACGTAGATCAGAGACGGCTCGGACGAGACGCTCTTTTGCCCCTGGCCAATGATTTGTTCCTCGCCCATGGGGGGGTTCTTCGAGACGTAAAGTCTTGCGGCCCCCACGTCCTTCGCTTCGGCCGCGACCCCGGTGGAGGACATCTCGACTATGGTCTCCCCCAGGCTCTTCTCGCGAGCCCGGGACTCCTCAAGGTCCCGCAGGATGCCTCTCGCCACTTTGGGGAGGTTCTCCCTTTGGGTGTTCAGCACCGCCGAGAGCTCGCTGAGCTCCGAGTCCATCCTGTGCATGTACTCTATGGCCGCTTCCCCGGCGACGAACTCGAGCCGCTCCACACCGTCCTGGACCCTCTCGACCTTGGTGACCTTGATGAGCCCCACTTCGCCGGTTGAGCTCACGTGCGTCCCGCCGCACGCCTCTATGTCCCACCCCCCGATGTCGACCACCCTGACGAGCTTGCCTGGGACCACGCCGCCCTGGTAGAGCCTGAAGCCGTACTTCTTCTCTGCCTCCTGGCGGGGCATGAAAGTGTTCGTCACTGGCAGGTCCCGCCGCACTACGTCGTTGGCTAGGTCTTCGATCTTCTGTACTTCCACCCCGGTCAGGTGTGAGAAGTGGGTTATGTCTATCCGTCCATAATCCTCCTCCTTGAACGCCGAGTGCTGCCAGACCCATGGGCCCAGCACTTCCCTGGACGCCCCGTTGAGCACGTGGGTGGCGGAGTGGATCTGAGTGACCCTCCGCCTCCGCCTCTGGTCGACGTGGCACTCGACCCTGGTTCCGGCCCTGGGGGCCTTTCCCTTCACCTTGTGGATAACCACGTCGCCGTACTTCTCGATGTCCACCACCTCCGCTCCCCCCAGTGTCCCCCGGTCGGGCTCCTGGCCGCCGCCGCGCGGATAGAAGACCGTCCTGTCGAGGACCACGTGGTTCCCCTGGAAGACTTTCACCACCCTGGCGGTGAAATCTAGAGGCGCGCCCTCTTCGTAGTACCACAGCCTGGTCGCCGATATCCTGCTGGTGTCGAACTGGAGCTTCGGCTGCTCTATCTCGCGGCTAAGATGCCTGGCCTGGACCTTCTCGTAGAACCCCTCGGGGGGGCTCGCTCTGGCTCCGGCCTCTGCGAGTTGCTCCGGCGTGACCCCGTCGGAGTCGTAGAGCCTTACGAGGTCGTCGGTCGAGAGCTCCTTTCCTTCGGACGAGATTGAAGACACTATCTTCGCCACCCTTTCGGCGGACGAGAGGAACCTGGACTCCTCCACTCCGAGGACATCCTTCACGTCGGAGTCGTGCCCCGCCAGCTCCGGGTACATCCCTCTGAGCTGGTCTATGTGCCAGTCGATGAGGTCCGGGACGGTCAGCTTGAACTTGTAGTAGTTGATGAAGTTGCGCGCACGCCTGTAGACCATCCTCAGGTTGTAACCGCCTCCTGAGTTGCTAGGGAGCATGCCGTCCGCGATGGCGAAGAGGAGGGTCCGCGTGTGGTCTGCGATGGCGTACAACGCCTCCAGGGCGCCGAACTGTTTCGCGAGGTCGGAGGCGTCCCTACCCAGGGACTTCGCTATCTTCAGCCTCGCGTCGTCGAGGTTGCGGTATTCGTCTAGGTTGATCTCCCCCGCGAGGGCCGCGTACTTTCGGAAGAGCGCCTCGTCGTACTCGACGGCGTTCTCCTTCTTCATCCTCCTCAGTACCGGTGCGAGGTAGGAGTCGTAGGCTGTAGGCGTGCCCTGGCTGAGCCAGGTCAGGCGCTCGAGCCCTGCCCCCATGTCCACGACCCTCTCCTTGAGGGGGACGTACTTCTCGGGGCTGCCTTCGAAGGCTGTGAAGACCGCGTTCCCCGTCTCAAGCCCCCTGACGTTGTACTGCAGGGAGTAGCCGAAGGCCCCGTAGCCCATCCAGACGTCTTCGTCGAAGGAGACCTCCTCCTTGGGGATTCCGAAGACTTTGGTGAGAAGTTCGAAGTCGAGGTCGATAGTCCTGTCCTTCCAGTACCCCTCCCTGTTCGCCAGGGCGGTCTGGCCGATCATGCAGAAGGATGTGCCGTGCTTCCCGTTGACCCCGACGGTGGGGACGTCGTTGAACCTGACGCACATCTGAGGGACGACCAGTGGGTTAGCAGGGAGGGCGAAGACCACCTTCCCGCCCTCCACCCTCTGGAAGTCGATTATCGACGCGACGGTGAAGTAGAGGTCGGGGCGCCACCTGCTGACCACGGGGTAGCGCTTGACTATGGTGTGACCGTTCTTCTTGAAGAACCTCTCGACGGCGTTCCAGGTCTCGACGTAGCTCAGCCTCTTCGAGGTGGGAGGGTCTCCGATGAACGTGTAGGGAGAGCAGGGCTGGTCATCGCACCTGGTCCTTTCTTGGTTGAGCGTCCAGAAGTGCTTGCCGCAGCTCTCGCACTTCTTCCTGACGAACCCTTCCCTGTTGAAGAGGTCCACGACGTAGTACTTCTTGTAGTCGGCGGAGAACTTGGCACTCAGGGCCTGCTTCTTTTCGTTCAACTGGGCTGCTCCACTGTCTTTTCACGAGTCGCCCCCCTGAGCTAGATAAACTTGGGATAGGGGCGGGAGAGACCCCGGCGGGGCTCGGTCCTTCCTTCGCAGGAAGAGCCGTACTGGCACGACTCCAAGTGCCGATCTGGACCCGGGGCGCTTTCAGCTTCAAACTCTTAAATACGGAACCAAGGTCGCCTGTTCGCGAATTAAGATGGAGTACGTTTACGCAGCTCTCCTGCTTCACAAGCTGGGGAAGCCGGTCAACGAAGAGAACCTGACAAGTGTGGTTAAGGCGACCGGTGCAGCCCCCGACGAAGTGAAGATCAAGGCACTGACTTCTGCCCTCAGCGAGGTGAACATCGACGAGGCGCTGAAGAACGCATCGACGATGGCTGCAGCCCCTGTGGCCGCTGCCGCAGCGCCGGGCGCACCAGCAGCGAAGGCGGAAGAAAAGCCGAAGGAAGAGGAGAAGAAGGAAGAAGAGGCCCTACAGGGTCTCGCTTCACTCTTCGGGTAAGCCAGATACCATTCTAGTCTCATCTGTCCCAGCGTTAGCTGTCCAAGATGCTGATGCACTCGTGACCGGCTTCGGCCCAGCCCATCAGTCAGGACCGCGGCTATTCTCTGACAGCATCACTGTGTGAAGCCCCAGCAGTGAGGAGGCACCAGTTCCAAGAGCGAAAGACGCCCTGCTGTCCGAGGGGACGGATCTACTTCAGGCCTTTTTCTTTGGCCTTGGATTCCAAGGCCGCCGCCTCCGCCTCTGCCCGCCCGAATATCATCGGTGCAGTTTCCTTGTCGAGGAAACCCGCCTCCACCTGGAGGCTCAGGGCCTCCCTGTAGGCCTTTGCGAGTATGTCTGGCGCGGTCTCCTTGGTGACGTAACCGACGACTATCGCCAAGCCTCTGGAGGAGGCGTAGGCGTCGAGGATGCTTTTCCTGTACTCGTCCAGGTTGATCGCGACCACATCCCCCGCGTAGATCAGCCCGTTCTCGTAGGCGAGCGCAATGGCCAGGCCTGCACGGATTGGCTTGATGTTCAGCTTGGAGAGGAGGCTGGCGAGCTTGGGGGTGATCTCCGCGCCCTTCTTAACGGCCACGGAGTCTTTGTTGACCCATATGCTCCCACCTTCAATCTTGGTCTGGATGCCCGCTTCTCTGAACTCGCTCAGGACCGGGCCTGCGGGGAGGCTTGTGTTGCCCGCCGGGACTATGATGTCATCAGGGGCCTTGTCGCCGGCCCTGGCTGCGAGGTACACCTTGTTCTTGTCCAGGGCGAGGAAGAGCTTGAACGGGTCGTTGGTCGAGAAGATGAGCGCGTTCTGCCCCGTGAGGTGTGACAGGAGCTGGTCGGCGTTCTTAATCCCTGCCTTCTGGAGGCCGCGTATGGCCAGCTTGTTCTTGACGACGAAGACCTCGGCGTGCTGCCTCAGCGCCTTGCGCACAGCCATCAGCTGGCTAGCCCTCACCTTCGAGAGGCTGGTTACCGCGAGGACGGGGTACTTCTGTGCGAGAGCGGCTACACGCTCGACGGTCTCTGCCTTCTTCGGGTTAGGCTGATGGACCTGGACTGTCTTGCTCAACTAATCCACCGCCTGCTTCGCAGGCTTCCCCATGGTCGTCTTTACCATGACCGTCTTGATGTTCCTGTCGCCGTTGGGGAGCTTCTTGGACACCGCGTTGACCACGGCGACTATGTTCTCCGCCAGGTCCGTCTCAGACAGCTTGCTGTCTCCCACCATGGCCGTCACCCCCAGCGAGCCCCTGCTCCTGACCCTTATCGCTGTCCTCATCCTGTTGATCATAGCCTCGATGGGGGAGTTCGGCGGGACTGGGGACGGTATCTTCCCCTTGGGGCCGAGCGCCTGGCCCAGGACCTTGCCGACCCTCGGCATGAGGGCTGTGTCTGCGAGGAAGAAGTCGTAGGACCTGGCGAGCTTCTTGGCGTCCCTCTTGCTCCCTCCGTAGTTTTCCAGCTGAGCCGGGTCCATGACCAGGTTCGCGTTTGAGTTCTTCGCCCTGACTGCGAGGTCCCCGGACCCTATGAAACAGACCCTGGCCTGCTTCGTTGCCGGGTGCGGGAGGTACACTATCTCGTTGATGTTCAGGTCGGTCTTCTTGGGGTCCACTTCTTTCAGCGAAATCAGTACTTCGACCGACTGGGTGAACTTCGTCTCCTTGGACTGGCCCTTACCCTTCTTGACCAGTTCCGCGAGCTGCTGGTTCGAGAGCACGCACTATTCACGAATTCCTTGCGGAGCCTTGGAACACCGGATAAAAGCCTTCTGCCCGTCACTGGAACTTCGAGTCCCACTTGCCGTCGTCAATCTCTTTCATGAACTCCCTGGGGTCCTTCCCTTCGATCTTGACCCCCATGCTCACGCAGCTCCCCACTACCTCCTTCGCCGCTGACCTGACCGTCGCCGCGTAGGACCCGGCTATCTTGCTCCTGGCTATGGTTACGACCTTGTCCATGGTCAGCGTCCCGACGAACTCCAGGTTGGGCTTGCCTGAGCCCTTGGGGATGCCCGATTCCTTGGCCACCAGCGCTGAGGTGGTAGGCGTCCCGACGGATATGGTGAACTGCTTGGTCTCTTTGTCTACCTCCACCTTCACGGGGACCCTCATCCCCTTGAAGTCTCCCGTCTGTTTGTTGATCTCGTTGACGATGCCGAGGACGTTCACTCCCAGCGGGCCCAGCGCTGGGCCGAGCGGAGGTCCTGCGCTCGCCTCTCCTCCTGTTACGAGGACGTTGATTGTCTGCTTTTCACCCATCCAGACTCACTTCTGCTCCGGCTTGGCCCTGGCAACGAGCTTGGCATAGGCCGCGTCGATTGTGATGGGCATGGCGAAGGCAGTGTCCAGCAGCGAGACCGTGATCTCCTGCTTCTCCTTCTCTACCCGCGAGATCTTCGCCCGCATCCCCTTGAACGGTCCCGCGACTATCTCGATGGTGTCCTCGGTGTTCAGCTCCGCCACCATGGACTTTGTGACCAAGAACTTCTCGATGTCGGAGTACTGCATCATGCCGGGGATCTTGCTTCTGACGTGCTTGAACCCCTGGATGCTCTCGTCTACCACTTGGCTGTTTGGGGCCTCGAAGAGCACGTACCCCTTCCAGGTGTCGAGGGCGAGGACCGAGTAGATGGGCTTCCCCTTCTGGACGGCCCTGTTGGCCACGAAGGTCGCCACGGTCCTTTCCTGACCTCCGGTGGTCTTGACCGGGAAGATTGAGCTGTTCCTCTCTTGGTCGCTCAGAGCCGACAAGGTGAAAAAAGCCCGACTTTCGTTGGCCTAATAACCTTTTGACCTGCGAGCACGTCGCCGTAAGCCCGTCAGAACCACAGGATCATGCCGGACGGGCTCACTCTGAAGGCGCCGAAGGCCGCACCGCATAGCCCGCCGCCACGACGACTATCTTGCAGACTGTAACGATAGGTCAGGGGTCGTGACAGCAGAAATCTAATCCAGTGCCTAGGGTCCGACGCCCCTTGGAGGGCCTAGACGGCTCCCAAAACCCCCGTCGTGTTCTCGGGGAACAAGGCGAGTCAGACGTCTCCCAATGAGCGCGATGCATCAGGGTGAGCAGAGGCAGGCGCCTGCACTTACAGGGAAGACATAGCTGCGTGTTGGCGGGAACCGCGTCTACCCGAAGAAAATCGTCCCCACCAGTTTGATGAGGAATCCTATCGTCCCGACCACGGCGATGCCGAGCGCGACCAGTTTGAGGTAGAGGGTGAACTCGTCCGTGTCGCTCTTGTGGGCCAGCCTGAATATGGCCCTCGATGACTTCAGGAAGTCCCGGAACCCCATGGTCGTACATGATGCGGCGGCCTTGGTCGGCTTATATGTCTAATCCTCCGGAGAACCACATCGGAGGCGCAGGACGCCCCAGCGTTAATACCTGGTCGCGCGGCCGGGGAGCCATGAACCCCCAGGGGGAGCCAGCCACTGTGATTCTGGCGTCCACCACCGACTTGGCGTCGAAGACGCTCGCCTCCGCCTTGGTCGAGAGCCAGGGGTTTGTGTCGACCGGGGTGAAACTCCTTGGAAACCCGGTTTACCAGAAGGAGTCATACCTCCTGGCCTGGTTCGAGGGGGCGATCGTCACCCCGCCGAGCCTGGACGAGTACTTCAACCCCCAGGCGTACATCTTCCTGTCGAGGCATAGTGCGGAGTCCGGGATTGCCTCCCTGACGGTCCACACCACGGGGAACTTCTCCGAGGAGGCGAAGTTCGGAGGGGCAGGGAGGGAGCTGGGGAAGGCGGACCCGGGGCTCCTCAAGAACTACCTGGTCGCCCTCTGGGACCACAGGGCGGAGGTGGGCGGCTACGAGATTACGATGGAGGCGACGCACCACGGACCTACCTCGCTGCAGAAACCGATACTCTTCGTCGAGCTCGGATCGACGGAGAAGCACTGGGGAGACGCCGATGCCGCGCGGGTGGTGGCGAAGGCGCTGATGGAAAGCCTGTCGCAGAAGCGCGTCTGGGACAAGACAGCGCTGGGCTTCGGCGGGACCCACTACCCCGAGAAGTTCACCAAGCTCCTCCTTGAGGAGGAGATGGCCATGTCCTTCGTGGCGCCCAAGTACGCCCTGGGGCAGATAGACGAGAGGATGATGGGACAGATGCTGCAGAGGACCACCTCCCCCGTCAGGTACGCCGCCCTTGACTGGAAAGGCCTGGGGCCCCACAAGGAGAAGATCGTGGGGCTGGTGAAGCAGTTTGGGCTGGAAGAAATCAGAGTATGAGGTCAGCCGACGCTCATGGTGACGAGCTGCCCTATCGCCTCCCTCGCCACCTCTATGCCGTCCAGGTAGTCCCTGATGCGGACCGCTTCCTCCTCGGTGTGGCTGGTCCCCGATAGCCCCGGGCCGTAGGTCAGGCAGGAGACCCCCTTCCTGCTGGCGAAGGTGTTCATGTCACCGGTCCCGGTCTTCCTGACCAAAGAGGGCTTCTTGCCGAGACGGAGCAGGATGGCCCTCTGGAACGCCCTTACCAGCCGCGAGCCGACGTCCGCTTCGTAGGCCTCGGTGGGAGGGCCAGGGTTCAACTCCGCTCTGACCTCGCCCCAGCGGGCTTCGACCATTGGCCTGATTTCACCGAGAACCTGGGCCGAGGAGAGCCCCGGCGGGAGGCGAACATCGAAGGTCGCCTCGCAGAGGCCGGGGACCACGTTCTGGTAGGAGCCTGCGCGCACGAGCGTGGGGGAGATGGAAACGGATCTGAAGTGGTCATCCTGGACCAGGTGGCCGGCCTCGTACTCCCTCAGCCTGCTGAGGATGGAGGTGAACTCGTCGAAAGCGCTCCTGTGGGCCCAGGGCGACCCCGCATGCCCCCCCGGGGTCCGCACCACGACCCGCAGGCTCATCCTCCCCCGGTAGCCTATGGTTATCCTGTCTGCCCCGCTGGGCTCGCCGAACACGGCGTAGTCATAGGGGGCCGCCTCGTTGGCGAGCTGTTCCACCCCGGCGCCGTCCCCCTCCTCCTCGGTCGCCCCCGCGAAGGTTATCCTCACGCCGGCGTCCGCGGCCCTCGCCCCCGCCAGGAGAAGCGCACACAGGGGAGACTTCGCGTCGGCGGCTCCTCTCCCGTAGACTGCCTCTCTTGTCCTCCTGACCGGGAGCTTCCCCGGGACGGTGTCCATGTGGCCGCAGAGAAGGAGCCTGGGCTTCCCCTTCCCCACCTCTCCTACCACGTTCCCTGCGCCGTCGAGCCGTACCCTTGAGTACCCGAGGCGCTTCATGCTGTCCGCGAGGAAGCCGGCAAGCTCCTCCTCTCCCTTCGTGGGCGAATAGATTCTCAGCGAGTCGACGAGGAGCTTGACAGCCTCCCCGTCAGGTCGGTTCATCTCCCTTCGGCGGCCGCCTGCCCGCCGGAGCCTGCCGCTGACGCGTCTCGTGCAGTCAGAACCTGCCCGCCTCCGCCTCGCCTATGACGCCGTCGACGACCTCGAGCCCTCTGGCCATCTGTGCGTCCTCTATCACGAGGGGGGGCAGGAACCTGAACGTGTCCCTCCCCGAGTAGGCGGTGATCACCCCTTTGGCCTGGGCCGAGAGGAGCATAGAATGTATGTCAACCCTGGTCTGCAGTGCGAGCATCAGCCCCAGTCCCCGCACTTCCTTCACCAGCCTGTGGGCCGACGCGACCTTGGAGAGCCCCGCTTTCAAGACGTCACCTTTCTCCTTCGCCCTGGACGGGAGGTCGTTCTTGGCGATGTAGTCGAGGGTGGCCGAGCCCGCGGCACAGGAGAGCGGGTTGCCGGCGAAGGTGCTGGTGTGCTCGCCGCCCTTCAGGCTCCCGGCAACCTCGTCGGTGGCGAGGGCCGCGCCAATCGGGAGGCCGCCTCCAAGCCCCTTCGACACGGTCATTATGTCCGGGACGACCCCCCAGTGTTCCGAGGCCCACATCTTCCCTGTCCGCCCCAGGCCGGATTGAATCTCGTCGAGGATCAGCAGGGTCCCGTTCCTGTCGCAGATCTCTCTCACCTCCTTGAGGTAGCCCTCCGGAGGGACGACAACCCCGCTCTCTCCCTGGACGGGCTCCGCGATGACTGCCGCGGTGTCCCCGTCTACCATGGACTCCAACGACCTCGCGTCGCCGTACTCGGCGAAGCCGAACCCGTCAAGGAGCGGGCCGAATGGGTCCCTGTACTTCTTGCTCCAGGTGGCCGAAAGGGCACCGTAGGTCTTGCCGTGGAAGGCGCCCTTCATCGCCACGACCTTCTTCCTCGAGGTGTGCCGCCTAGCAAGCTTGATGGCCGCCTCCACGGACTCGGTCCCCGTGTTGGTGAGGAGGGCCTTCCCCAGCCCCCTGGGCGCCGCCTTCACCAGACGCTCCACGAAGCCTGCCCTGGCGTCGTTGTAATAGGAACCGTGGCAAGTGAGCAGCTTCCCGGACTGCTCCCTCACCGCTTCAATCACCGAGTCGTTGCAGTGGCCGACCAGGGCCACCCCGATGCCCGACATGAGGTCGATGTACTCCTTCCCTTCCGAGTCCCAGACGAGGGACCCTTTCCCTCTCATTATGGCAATGGGGAACTTGTTGAAGGCATGGGCCTCGTAGGCGTCCTCAAGGCCGCGGATCTGCTCAATCATCGTGTGATCACCGTGCACCCCTCGTGGGAGAAGGCACTGGAGAGGGGCCCCTCCCTCGTCCCCGAGCATATCACCGCCTCCTTGACTCCTGCCCTCACGGCATCCACCGCAGCCATGACCTTCTTCTGCATGCCGAACCCGATCTTCGGGAGGCTGGCCGCAGCCTCTTCTGCGGAGAGGTGCCCGACGAGTGAACCGTCTAGGCTCAGCCCCTCGACGTTGGTCGCGAACACCACGGCGTCCGCCCCTGCTCCGACGGCCACGGATGCCGCCGCCCTGTCCCCGTCGATGTTGAGCGGTTCCCCTTCCTCCCCCATGGCCACCGGCGAGATTACAGGGACGTAACCCCGGCCGAGGAGCAGGTCCAAGAGCGAAGGGTCCACGCCGCGGACCCTACCCGTATACCCCCCCTCGATGGCGACCTTCCTCCCCCTCTCGTCTATGATCACCAGCTTCGACTTCCGCGTGGCTGTGATTAGTGACCCGTCCCCGCCTGCGAGGGAGACCCCCTTCAGCCCCGCTCTGTGGAGAGCCTGCACCAGGCGCTTAGCCAGGAAGCCGCTCATCACCATCTGGTAGATCTCTGCTGTCTCCCTGTCGGTGTACCTGCTCCTGATCCCGTCTGGGGAGACGACGAAACGCTGCTCCTTCCCAAGCCTGGTGGCATACTCTGTCACCACGTCCCCACCGCCGTGCACCAAGATGAGCTGATTGGATGGAGACAGCCTGGCTGCGTCATTGACCAGAGGCTCGGGGACGCCGGCCTTCATCAGGCTCCCTCCGACCTTGACGACCACCCTCATCGCGCTACACCGGATGCAGGGGCGCCATCTCCAGCCCCGCTTTCTCGTCGAAGCCCAGCATGAGGTTCATCGATTGGACCGCGTTCCCGGCAGCCCCCTTGACCAGGTTGTCGGTCGCGCCGAGGGCGACTATCCGGCCAGTCCTCTCCTCCGTCTCGAACCCTACGTCGCAGAAGTTTGAGCCTACGACCAGCTTAGGGTCTGGGAGCCTGAAGGGGCCCTGCCTGTCCTTGACTATCCTGACGAAGTAGCTCCCGGAGTACGCGTCACGATAGGCCTTCCACAGGTCGACCGGCTTGAACTCCCCTGAGGCGAACAGGTGCGAGGTGCTCAGGATGCCTCTCACCATGTTCACGCCGTGGGCCGACATCGAGACCTTGATGCGGGTCCCGGCGATGGACGAGAGGACCTGCTCTATCTCCGCCGCGTGCCTGTGGCCAGCCGGCTTATAGGGCCTGACCACGCTGAAGCGCTCTGAGAAGTGGGTCGCGAGGGAGGGCTTGCCGCCGGACCCGGACGAGCCTACCTTCGCGTCGACCACCACGTGCTCCGGGTCCACCCCCAGGGACTTGGTCCTGAACAACGGGGCTAGGGCCAGTATGGTGGTGATTGCCATGCATCCGGGCGAGGCCACCAGCCTGGCCCCCCTCACCTGGTCCCGGTTCAGCTCGGGGATCGAGAGGACGAACTTCTCCAGGAGGTCCGGGCGCGGGTGCTCGTAGCCGTACCAGAACGGATACTGCGAGCTGTCGCCAAGCCTGAAGTCGGCGCTCAGGTCGATGACCTTCAGTCCCGAGTCGACCAGCTGGGGGACCACCTTCACAGACTCGCCGTGTGGGAGGGCCGCGAACACCACGTCCGCTGAGTCTGCGAGCTTGGACGGATCGAGGGCGACGAACTTCAGTTCGGTGACCCCCCGAAGGTTCGGGTGGACCCTGAAGACGTACTCCCCCGCGTACCTCCGCGAGGTGGCGAAGGACACCTCTGCCTCGGGGTGCTGGAGCAACAGCCGGAGCAGCTCCCCCCCTATGTACCCGGAGCCTGCGAGCACACCCACGCGGACCATGCTATCTCCTCGCCAGCCCTGCCACGTAGCCGATCAGCCTTGAGGGGATGTCTAAGCCCACGGCTGACTGGGCCCCCTTGAACTCGACGGTGTTGTTGACCTCGTGGACCAGGTAGCCTGACTCTGGCTCCATGGCGTCCACCCCCAGGATGCCTCCCCCCACGGCCTCGGCGGCCTTCAGGATGACCTCCGTGAGGTCGGCGTCTGGCTTGAACGCCTCGGATGTCGCGCCCCGGGCGACGTTCGTCCTCCACTCCCCTGGCGGAGCGACCCTGTGGACGCAGGCGACGATGCTGTCCCCGGCCACTATAGCCCTGACGTCCCGCGGGGGCCTGTTGACGTACTCCTGCATGTAGTACATGTGCTGCTCCTGTGGGTTGGCTAGCTCTTCCTTGTATTCGATCAATGACCGGAGGGTCTCCCTGTCCCGGACGACCGTCACCATCCGCCCCCAGCTCCCGGTGAACGGCTTCAGCACTAGGGGGTAGCCGAGGGCCTCGGCCGCTTCCTCAGCAGCCTCGGATGTGAGGGCGAGGAAGGTGCGCGGCGTAGGCACCCCCGCCTTCGAGAGCGCGATGGTGGTGGCGAGCTTGTTGCTGCAGACCTCAGCCACCGCCTGGCTGTTGACTACCTGTATCCCCGCCCCTTCGAGAGCTCGGGTGAGGTTCGACGAGCGGTAGTGGCTGATGCACCGCTGGAGGACGACGTCCCCGAACTCCTGCCGCCTCTTCGGGACTTCGAAGACCAGCCCCTTGACGTCGACCAGCGTAGCGTCTATCCCGGCAGCCGCGGCGGCTTCGCTGAGCGCCTTCTCCTCCCACCTCAGCCTGTCGAAGGTTATGGTGAGCTTCACTATTCTCCCCAGTCCTCTCCGACCTTCTCGGCGGCCTTGAGCAGGGCAGTGCCGTTCGATATCTCCGCTACCTCGTACTCTGACGAGCAGTCCTTGCACGAGACCAGCTCCCCGACTATGGCATCGTCTGGTACGGCCAGACCGGCTCCGCACTCGTTGCAGCTTGTGTTCAATCTCCTGACTTCACCTCCCGGGCCAGGCCCATGGCGGTCGTGCGCAGCTTCTGTTCCGACGCCCTCAGCGCGGCCTTCCGCTCGGAGAGCGAGGACCTAGTGGAGGCGACGTCTCGTTGGCGTGCGTCGAGCTCCTTCGCTATCAGTCGCGGGTTGGCGCCCCCCTCGGTCGCGACCTTCGCGAGGAAGCGGGCGGGGTCGAGGATGGCCTCGATGGTCCGTCTGTCCAGGGCCACCCTCTTCCCGAAGCCTGCAGAAACGTTCGCCAGTTTGGACGCAGCCACTTCCTGAAGGGGCGCGCCTGTGTCCGCCGAGATGCGGACCAGCTCCCCTACCACGGCGTGAGCCTGGCGGAAAGAGAAGCCGTGCTCCCTGACAAGATGATTGGCGAGGCCGACGGCCGTCGACCCGTCCCCCTGGACCGCCGAGGAGAGGCGCTCCTTCCTGGGCGAGGCCGAAGCGACCATGCCTGCGAGGAGCCTGACGGCGCTTGTCACGTCGTCCATGGCACGCCAGAGGTGCGGGGTGACCTCCTGCAGGTCGAGATTGTATGAATAGGGGAGCGCCTTCAGGATGGCGCAGGCGGCGACCAGCCCTCCCAGGACCGACCCAGCCTTGGCCCGGGCCATCTCAGCGACCACGGCGTTCTTCTTCTGGGGCATTATGCTGCTTGACGCCGCGTATGCGTCGGCGAGCTCCAAGTACCCGAACTCAGACGAGCTCCACAGTATCAGCTCCTCCGCCAGCCTGCTGACGTCGAGCGCCGTGATGGTGGCGCATGAAAGGGACTCGACCGCGACGTCCCTGGCGGAGGCGCCGTCCATGGCGTTTCTGACCAGGCCTGAGAACCCGAGGAGGCCTGCGACGTACCTTCTGTCGACCTTCACCGACGTCCCCGCCATGGCCGCCGAACCCATGGGAGACTGGTTGACGCGCGCATAGAGCTCCAGAGCCCTCTCGACGTCGCGCTGGAGTGCGTCGAAGTGGGCGAATAGATGGTGGGCGAAAGTCACGGGCTGCGCCCTCTGGAGGTGGGTATACCCAGGCACCAGCACTGCGCCGTTCTTCTTCGCCTGCCCCAGCAGCGCCGCCTGGAGCTCGGCGATGGAGCCGGCCAGGACCAGTACCGACTCCCGCAGCTCCATGCGTATCGCCGTGGCGACCTGGTCGTTCCTGCTCTTGCCGTAGCTGAGGAACCCGGCGGTCTCAACCCCGAGGAGGTCGACGGCCTCCTGTTCGAGCTGCTGGTGGAAGTCCTCGGACTTTACGCCGGGCGGGATCTCGGAAGATGCGCCGGTCAGGAACTTCATACATTTCGCTCCGACCCGGCGGTCCACCTCCCCCGCCCTGACCAGGGCTGCCATGTGGGCCATGTTCACCGAGATGACCTGGCGGGCGATGCGCCCGTCGTCGGCCATCGAGGAGGTGAAGGCGAGGGCCTCGTCACTGGGCTTCCTTAGCCTTGTCCCTCTGATGTCCATTCTCTTCTTTTTCCTCGGATTGGGCGCTGAGCCCGGAGGCGACCCTCGACTGGAGCCCCCACAGCTCGATGAATCCGACCGCGCTCATCTGGTCGAAGGTCGAGCCCCGACCATAGGTAGCCAGGCCGACGTCGTAGATGGAGTAGTCCGACGACCTGCCGACGACTCTGGCGCCCCCCTTGTAGAGCTTCACTTTCACAGAGCCGGTCACCCTGTGCTGGGTGGCTGCGATGAACCGGTCCAGGGCCGGCCGGAGCGGCTCCAACCAGAGCCCCGAGTAGACCAGCCATGCCCACTCCCTTTCGACCTGCGCCTTGAACGCGAGCTCGTGGCGGGTGAGGACGAGCTTCTCGAGGTCTCTGTGTGCCTCTATGATCACAGAGGCTGCAGGGCATTCGTAGACTTCACGGGACTTTATCCCCACCAGCCTGTCTTCGATGTGGTCGATCCTCCCGACACCGTGGGCGCCTGCGACCTCGTTGACCCGGCTGACCAGCTCGAGGGGCTCCATGGCCTTCCCGTCCATCCTGGTGGGTACTCCCTCCTGGAAGCCGAGCTCCAGGTATCCCGGCTCGTCCGGCGCCTCCTCCGGGGAGGCCGTCCACTCGAAAGCGTCTTCTGGCGGCTCGGTATCAGGGTTCTCGAGGGGGCCGCTCTCCACTGACCTCCCCCATATGTTCTGGTCGACGCTGAAGATTGACTTCGAAGGCTTGACAGGGAGGCCGCGCTGCTGGGCGTAGGCTATCTCCTCGTCCCTGCTCATGTTCCACTCACGGACAGGGGCTATGACCTGCAGAGAGGGGTTCATCGCCCTCACAGTGACGTCAATCCTCACCTGGTCGTTCCCTTTGCCCGTGCAGCCGTGGGCCACGGCGGTGGCCCCTTCCTTCTCGGCGACCTCGACAAGCTTCTTCCCTATGAGAGGCCTCCCCAGGGCGGTGCCGAGCGGATACTTCTCCTCGTAGAGCGCGTTGGCCTTGACAGAAGGGAAGACGTAATCGCGTACGAACTCCTCCTTGGCGTCTATGGTGTAATGGTTCCTGGCGCCGATCTGCCTCGAGCGCTCCTCTATCCCGCCCATGTCGTCCTTCTGGCCCAGGTCGAGGGTTACAGTGATGACCTCGGCGTCGTACTTCTCCTGGAGCCACTTGACGCACACCGAAGTGTCAAGGCCGCCGGAGAAGGCGAGGGCTACGGTTCGGCGCAAACTTCAGGCCGGACGGCCCAGATAACGCTTTTATAGATTTTGGACAAGAAAGTGCTGTTTTGGTCAAACGTGACCCGAAACTGGTCAAAACCGCCTCCGTCATGAAGGCGGTCAGGGACGAGGTGGACGCCGACCTCTCGGTCCAGGACGCCCTCGCCAGGGACTACGCGAACCTCAGCGCCCTCGCCAGGATGCTGGCCCCCAGGGTCGCGTCCAGGACGGGGAAGACGCCCAGGGGGGTGAGCGACGTAGGGGTGGCGACGGCCCTCAAGCGGCTCCGAGGCGCATACTCCCCGGCCCCGCCCAATGTGGGCAGGGTAATCGCCGGGAGCGTGGTCAACGTCAGGACCCACGTCTCCAGGGTGTCAGTCGAGAAGACCAAGAGGACCCTCCAGGTCGTGGGGACGCTGCTGTCAGCTCACCACGAAGACTTCATCCAGGTGTCGGAGTCGATCTCGTCCATCACGCTCATCTTCGACCAGAGGCTCCACCGGATGGTCAAGAGGGCCCTGGGGAGCGCCGAGATACTGGACGAGGGCGAGGAGGAGGCGGCCATAACGGTCCACAGCCCCGGCGAGATAGTCACGACCCCTGGGTGCGTCAGCACCCTCTACAACCAGCTGTTCAGGAAGAAGGTCAACGTCGAAGACACCGTCAGCTGCTACACGGACACCATCATGGTGGTGGGTATGAAGGACGCCAGCCGCGCGTTCGAGGCCATGACCGAGCTTGTGAGCGAGGAACGGAGGAGGCTGGGCGAAGAAGCTGACTGACGGGGGGCGGAGCGCCGGCACCATGAAGGCCACCGTCTGCGAGATGCCGGACGACAGGTCAGAGTTCGGCGAGTGGTGGGAGCGGCTGGGGACCCATGTGAAGCGCGAGGGCAGCGGGCTGGTCCTGCTCCCGGAGATGCCTTTCGTGCGTTGGATGTTCGCAAGCCGCAGATTCAGCCGTGGCGTCTGGGACCGGTCGGTGGAGGAGCACGGCCGCTGGATGGGGAGGCTCCCGGAACTGGGGGTTGCCTTTGTGGCCGGGTCGAGACCGGTGGAGGTCGGCAGGAGGAGGTTCAACGAAGGGTTCGTCTGGAGCGCCGGGGGGAAGGTAGCTGGGCACCACAGGAAGCGCTACCTCCCTGACCAGCCCGGGTTCTACGAGGCTCCCTGGTACACCAGGGGAGAGAGAAAGGTCTCCGCCTTCGAGGTCCGCGGCTGGAGGGCCGGGTTCCTCATCTGCAGCGACCTCTGGTCTGTCTGGAACGCGAGGGCCTATGGGAAGGAGGGAGCCGACGTGATCATGGTCCCCAGGGCGACGGGGCTCGGCGTGGACAAGTGGCTTGCCGGCGGGAGGGCGGCCGCCGTCGTCTCCGGCGCCTACTGCCTCTCGTCGAACAGGTCGAGAGGACGCGGTGCCGCGAGGTTCGGCGGCTTGGGGTGGGTCGTGGACCCGGACGGCGAGGTCCTAGGGCTGACGAGCAGCGATGAGCCCTTCGTCACCGTCGAGATAGTCAGGGAGAAGGCGCGTGAGGCGAAGAGGACATATCCCAGGGACTCCTTCGGGACCGACTAGGCCAGCAGCGACCCTAGAAACGCCTTGGAGTCGAAGGGGGCCAGGTCGTCGTACCCCTGCCCTACCCCCAGGAAGAGGACTGGTTTCCCTGTCGTGTAGACTATCGAGAGGGCTGCCCCGCCCCTGACGTCGGCGTCAGCCTTGGTCAGGACGGCGCCATCGAAGCCGACGTGCTGGTTGAAGAGCTGAGCCTGGGAGACGGCGTCGTTCCCGGTCAGCGCGTCGGCCACGAATATGCGGAAGTCAGGTTTCACCACCCTGCCTATCTTAGACATCTCTTCCATCAGGTTCTGGTTGGTCTGCATCCTCCCTGCCGTGTCGATCAGGAGGCAGTCGACGTGGTGCGCCTTCGCGTAGAGGACGCCGTCCCGCCCCACCGCCGCCGGGTCCGCCCCATAGCGCTGTGAGACGACCTTGATGGAAAGCCTCTCTGCGTGCTCTGACAGCTGCTCGATGGCACCGGGCCTGTGGGTGTCCCCGGCCGCACAGACGACCGAAAGGCCGCTCTTCTTCAGGAAGTTGGCGAACTTGGCCACGGTCGTCGTCTTCCCTGTGCCGTTGATCCCCAGGAACAGGATGACATAGGGGTCGCCCGCCTTCGACTTCTCCTTGATGTTCGACACGATGTCGACGGACCCCGCCTTGGCGAAGGCCGCCTCAAGAGAGGCGCTGAGCCGCTCCCCGACCACTTCCGCGGGGTCGACTGAGCGCTCGACCTTGATCCCTGCCAGGCTCTTCTGCACCTCTGCGGTGAGAGCCTCGGCGACGGTCTGGGCGACATCGCTCTCGATCAGCGAGATCTCGAAGTCGAAGACGGCCTTGTCGAGGTCCTGGCCGCCGAGCTGCTTCTCCTTTACCGCGCTCGTTATCGAAGAGAATGCCTGCTTCAGCCGGTCGAACAAAGGGCTACCCCTGCTGGCTTCGGGCCATGTAGCTGTTCAGGACTTCCCTGTCCGAGTTCAGCCGCTGGGCTATCTCGTTCCTCTGATTCACCAGCGAAACAAGCGTCTTTTCGATGTCCCTCCCCCTCTCTTCGAGGATGGCCACCGCCTCGTCCCTGGACTTCTCGACCACCACGTTGGCGCCGATGCTCACCAGGACCCGTTCGGTCTCGGGCGGGCTGGACCTGAGCATGATCCCTCCCCCGACCTGAGTGAGTACCTCGCCTGAGTCCTGACCAGACAACCCCTTTATCGCGTCGAGGGCGGCCCTCCCTTCGAGCATCGCCCGCTCGAGGAGGTTCTGCCTCGCCGAGAGCTCGTTGTATGTGCCTTCGAGGACCCTTATCTCGACCACGAGGGCGTTTACCGCGTCTTCGGCCGTGGACATCTCGCTCATTTCACTTGTTTCAAACGCTCAGCGCCCGCGTTATAAACACAAGCTCAGGTCCGGTCGTCTGGCTCCCCGCCACGGCGTTCCCCGAGTTGGCCACCAGGCCTGAGGAGACATAGGGGACTCCGCTGTTGACAGACGTCGGATAGGCGTCCACCCCAAGCGCAGCGCCCAGCCGGGCGACCTCGGCCTCGCCCATCCCTGGGTACACGGCAGCTCCGCGGTTGGTGGCGACCGCCAGGGAGCCCACCTGGTAGTACTCTCCGATGGCGCCCTGTTCCACTTCGGTCCCCAGCACGTCCCTGATCTGAGTCAGCGCCTTGGAGTCCAGGGCGGGGGAGGCGAAAGCTCTTTTGTCGTTGGCGACGACCAGGTTTCCCACCGCGGTCAGCTTGGAGTCAAGGCGGGCGACGTTGAGGCCGGTCCCCTCCCTGATCTCCCTGATCTCAAAGTCTTCCGCCAGCCTGGACACCAGGACGCCGTTGTCGTTCATGGAAGTGAGCGCCCCCAGCAGCCTAGACTCCCCGATTGAAGAGGGTACGGCAGAGACGTGGAGGTTCTCACAGAGCTTGTCCGACTTGGTCTGGGCCAGCCCCTTGGGGACGAGCAGGAACCTGTCGTTGACTCGTAGGAAGATTCCTATGTTGGGGCTGCGGTAGATGTCCATCAGGTGGAGACCCATCGGGTCACACTTGTTCTGACTCTGGGAGGCTGACCGTGACTATGCCGTCCTCGTCCCTCTCCATCTCCAGGGTGATGCGCCGCGGAGGGTGCTTGATCCCCCTGGCCCAGATCAGTTCGTTGACCTCGGAGTCGATGCTGACCTGGTTGGCCTTCATGTGGCGGGTCGTGAATTCCCTTATGACAGCTATCGCCTTCTTCGCCCTCCTGTAGGGAGGGGCCTCGTAGACGACCCCCAGGGGGACGACGTAGGTCCGGGTCAGCTCTTCCATTCTCCCTTCAGACACTCATGATCACCTGAGCTTCAGCTTGCGCTGCCTCCAGTACCTCCGCTTGGGGTTCGACCTGACCTTGCGGTTGGTCCTTACTATGACCCAAGTAGGGACCGAGCGGGCCTGCTTCCCGGCCTTCGTGAGCCTGTTCTTCTTCGATGTGTCCTTCACTCGTGCCAATTCAAATCCTCCTTATCTTGATCTCCCGCTTCTTCTCCTGCAAAGCGCCGAGCATCTGCTTGACCTGCTCGTCGTCGACGGGCTTCCTGAGCTTCCCGGACGAAGCCAGCTGGATGACGTACTCCTCGATGGAGCCTGCGAGGTCGGGCCTCACCATCTTCACGTTGGCCAGGCGCTGCCTTGCGTCGGAGGTCAGGGCCATCCTCAGGGCCGCGTCCCTCATCATCTTCCGCTCCGCGGCTTCCTTGTCTGGCTGCTTCTGCTGTTCGGACATGCCTAGGCGTACCTCTCGAGTGCCTTGTTCTCCTTGCTGAGAGCCGTGAAGAGCTCGTTGCTGGTCTTGTCGAGCATGGCGCGCCCCTTCGAGGTGAGGACCCTCCCCTTGGAGGTCTTGGAGACCAGCTCGGCCTGCTCCAACTGCTTCAGTATGACCCTGATGGAGGAGCCCCCGGCGTCCCTGTGGTGCTTGGGGAAGTAGTGCAGAGCCTTGGTCCCGCCGTAGACGCGCTCTAAGTCGCTCAGCCCGACCGGACCGTGGAGGTAGACCTTGCGCAGCAGCGAGGCGGCCCTGGCGAACCACCAGTCGGGGCTAATCGGCGGGCGTTCGGCGTGGGAGCCTGTCTTGACGAACTTCGCCCAGTCTGGCTCCTGGACCGACGGGACCGCCTTCATCTGCTCCGCTAAGGCTGAGATGAGCTTCCCTGACGGGACATCGTGGGCACTAACCATAACCTTTCACGCGGTGTTTTTCGAGCCCTGCTAGACGGTATTTAAGCTTCCTACACTACTTTCCGATTTACATGGCCGCAGTCAAGGCAGGTCACCCTGACTATGGTCTGCTTCCCGTGACCCAGGCGGACCCTGGCGTTGATCCCCGGCACTAGGAGGCCCTTGCACCCGCGGCAGGTGAATGAACGAAGGTGCGGGTCCAGCCGGACGTTGAACCTGAGCTTGACTTTCCGGGCGAGGGCCGCCTGGGCCCTGGCCATGGCGGGATCGGTGTGCGACAGCGCGACCGCCGACTCGGTCAGCGCCTTCACCACGGAGGCCGCCTCCTCCTTCGCGCCGCGCCGTTTCACAGCCGCCGGGGGGAGCAGAAGGTCTTAACCGTGCTCCCCGGAGCGTGGAAGGGGTTGCTGAGCTTCGTCTTGGCGGAGGCCGGGCTCGAGCTGGTCCCGAAGGAGATTTGGAGGAGGCCCGCCGTGGCGGCTGACGCCAGGCGCAGAGGGAAGGAGCCGGCGGAGATGCTCCTCGACAGGAGCTTCCATCACTCGGCCATGGCCAGCCTGAGGGACGCCGAGAAGAGGGGGAGGCCGGACCTGGTGCACGCCACCCTGCTCAGCGTGACGGGGACGCCGCTGTACCTGGATGGGAGGGTGAAGGTGTGGATACACACGAGTGCGGGGATCGCTGTCGAGATCGCCGAGAAGACCAGGGTCCCGAAGAGCTACATCAGGTTCAGAGGGCTGATGGAGGAGGCGCTCGCAGGCGTGACCGAAGGGGGGCTGGTGCGGGCCCGGGCCATGGGGATGAAGGAGCTTGCCAGGGGGTTGCGACCCGGCAGGGTCTTCGGGCTCTCGGTCCTGGGGAGGCAGGGGAGCGCCGAGGGGCTCGCGGCTGAGGTGGCGGCGATGAAGGCTCCTGCCGTCGTTGTAGGAGGGTTCCCCCGGGGGCACTTCTCAGGGACGACCATGGCCGTCATCGATGAGCTGGTGAGGATCCACCCCAGACCCCTGGAAGCCCATGTGGTCGCCGCCAGGGTGGTGTATGAGGTAGAGAAAGCAGAGGCCCGGTTCAAGGATTAAAAACTCGTGATGACGCTCGCCGGGTCGTGCGGTCGTCGTCCA
>JAFMAW010000090.1:0-2776 GCA_029784795.1 Nitrososphaerota archaeon
CCGCGGCGACCATCCCCAGCCGGTAGGGCTGGAGACGGGGTTCCTGGGCGACCACCGTGGCGTCCACCCCCCGGATCCCGAGGCCGGTATGGGCGACCATCTCCACCACCTCTCCCAGAAGGTCCACGGAAGAGGCGCCCCGCCAGCGCTCCCCTCCCCGCCCAGGCCCCGATGACGCCCAGGGCGGCGACGAGGGCTAGAGCTCCGAAGACGCCGGGGAACCCATAGAGCCCGTGGACCCCGTAGGCCAAGAGGGGGCCGAGGACCAGCCCGACCCCCAGGGCCGTGGAGTACATCCCAAGGCCGGTGAAAGGCCGGTCCGGCGCAGAGTCCAGGTGCATGACCGAGGAGAGGAACGGCTGGGGGAGCCCCATGCCGATGCCAGAAGCTAGCGCCCCCAGCGAGAGGGAGGCGCTCGGGACCATCAGGCCAAGGAAGAGCATGGAGGCGCCGAGGACCCCGAACCCGACCGCCGTAGATGCTGACTGGTCCCTGATGGCGAGGGTGGCGGCTGCCGCCCCGACCCCGTTCCCCAGCCACAGGAGGATCACGAGCTCCCCTGCGTCTGAAGGGCTAGACCCCAGCGATATGGCGTACAGAGGGATCACTATCACAAGCGAGGACGTCAACAGACGCAGGGCGAGTGCGATGGCGAACCCGGGGCGCATGTAGCTCGGCTGCGAAGGGGCGCTCAACGTGTCTCGCCCTCACTCCCCGAGCCGGTACACCTCTCTGAGAGAGGGGCCCACCCTCTCCGGGGCGAAGAGCGATTCGGCCCTCTCCTTCGCGCTCTCGCCCATCCTCCGCCTCAGCTCGGGGTCGTCGACGAGCCTCTGAAGGTTCCTGCCCAGGCCGTCTTCGTCCCCCACATCGGACAGGAGCCCGGTGACCCCTTCCTGGACCACCTCGGCGATGGCGGGTATCCTCGTCGCGACCACTGGGATCCCTCTCCTCATGGCATCGACGACGGCCAGGGCGAAGGCATCGGCCTTGGTCGGGAGCACGAAGATGTCCGCGGACGGCCAGACCTCGTCCCGCAGGGTCGCTCCAGGGAGGCTGTCGGACTGGCTGATCCGCGGGTCCAATCTGACCATCCCCCTGGCCTCGGCCGTCCCCAGGGGGCCTACGAACGTAAGCCTGCACCCGGCGGCGCCCTCCAGCGACCCGAAGGCCCGGAGGGTGGCGTCACCCCCCTTCCTCCTGAACTCCCTCCCCAGATAGAGCACGTTGCACCCCTGGTGTTCCCTCCGGTAGTTGACGGTCTCGAAGGGGGGTGGGATCACGAAGACCTTCGAGGGGTCCACCCCGTCCTCGGCGAAGCCCCTTTTCGCCCACTCAGACCAGGTCACCACTCCGGCACACCACCTGGAGTTCAGGTACGAAGAGAACCCCTGGTTGGCCAGGCGGCGCACCGCCCCGCCTATGTTGTTGTAACCGCGCATGAACTGACCGAATGACTGGTCGCTTTCGTGCACCCAGCGGCGGTCGAACTTCCTGACGTCCCAGAAGAAGGAGTGGACTATTGCCGCCCCCTTCTGGTCGATAGGGATGAGATGCTCCAGGGCGAAGCGCGCTGCACCCAGTGCGGCGTTCACGGGATTGAACTCGTAGCGGGCTGCGCGCTTCGGGTACCTCAGCCGGTCGGTCGCAAGCCTGTACCTGACCCCTGGGGGCGGATTCAGGAGCCTCCTGAGGGCCCCCGTCCTGGGCCCGCCGGTGAGGGGGTCGATGGGAGCGACGAGGAGACATTCCATGCCGGTGCCTGAGGCTTCCTGCCGCCCACTGGCTGCCGCTGCTGGTGTCCCGTCCAAGCGCCTACGATGGAACCTTGGCGGCCTGGTCTTTAGCCAGTTCTATCAGCTCGTGCGACGCTGGCCAGCCTGTGAGGTCCCTCGGCAGCTGGAACGAGTCCGAGGTGATCTTCTTGCGTCCCGCCCAGGTCACTGAGGGCGCCAGCAAGGCTTTCATCTTCATGGCCCTGGGCTTGTACTTCACTACAACCTGGAATATCTCCCTGATGACGTCGTCGATTTGCCTGGTCCTCGAGAACCCGAGGGAGGGGAGGACCTTGCGCTGCACCTTGTAAAAGTGGTTCTCGCTCTCGACGCGGGGGTTCCTCACCTTCTCAAAGCCCACCCTATACCCGAACTCCTCGGCGATGGCCTTCACCTTCTTCGCGAGCTGCAGGGTATCGAAGGTCTCGTCGATTTGGTTGACCACTCTGTATTCGCCCTCGGCCGGGGGGTTGTCGAGGAGCAGGCTCAGGCACTTTATGCTGTCGTAGAGGGAGAGGTACCCCCTCGTCTGCCTCCCCTTCCCATAGATGAGGAGCTTGTTGTAGACCACCGCCTGGGCGACGTACTTGTTGATGATTGTCCCCCAGACCGAGTCAAGGTCGAACCGCGTGGAAAGCGACTCGTCGACGATTTCGTTGGTCTGGCTCCCATAGACCACCCCCTGCATCACGTCGGTGGCCCTGAGACCGTGTATCTTGTTGGCCAACATCACGTTGTAGGTGTCGAAGACCTTGCTGAGGTGGTACCAGCTCTGCGCCGCCCTGGGGAACATCGCCCTGTGCCTCCGGCCGTCCCGCCGTATCTCAACCGGGCCCTCTGTGATCTCTATGTTCGGGGTCCCATACTCCCCCATCGTCCCCATCTTCAGCAGGTGGGCTCCGGGGACGTGCCTCGTCATCGAGAAGACAATGTTCAGGTTCGTGGCTATGTTGTTCAGCTCCGTGTAGAGCGCGTGCTCCTGGTCTATCATGCTGAACGGC
>JAFMAW010000090.1:2786-4245 GCA_029784795.1 Nitrososphaerota archaeon
TCCTCTGCTGCGCCAGATGGACGACGCTTTCGGGCTGGTACTTCGAGATGACCCAGTCCACTTCCTTCGGATCCCTAGCGTCCGCCCGGACGAATGTCAGGTTGCCCTTCCCCGACGCGCGCTCGTAGGCGAGCATGCGCGATGACGGGCTCCCGATCGGGACCAGGGAGTCCGACCCCGCCGACTCCACCAGCCGCCGGGTCACAAGGTTGTCGACTATCACGACGTCCCTCTCGGTGCGCCAGGCCAGGTGCAGAGCCAATGGCCAACCGATATAGCCGTCCCCGCCGAAGATTATGACTGGGTCCTTCATCCGCTACACACGCTCAACAGGGCTCCAGTCAACCCCTCGAACGTCCCTCGCGGCCTATATATTCACAGAGAACGCTAGGTGTGAACGCAACGTTCAGGAGCCGCAGCTCCGACCTCAGATGTACACGCCGAAGGCGGAGAGGAAGCTCTGGGCCCGCCTGACTTCCTTCACGAAATCCTGGCCCTTGGTGGTGATAGTATAGTACCGGTTACCTTCGTTGTTGACCTCGGTGAGGAGGTCTCTCTTCTGCAGCTCGGCGAGGTGCTTCATGAGCCTGTCGTGGGGGAGGTTCGCCCTCTGCAGTATCCTGGTCGTTTTCGCGTTGCCTTCTTCGGCGGTCGCGCTCAGGATGTCAAGGTAGATTCTGATGGTGCTCCTCTGCTTCTCAGGCTGAGCCAACTCTTCCACTCCTGTTCACGAAAAATAGGAGGAGGCAGAACCCTGTGAGCTGCGCCACCCCGCCAAGCAGATACAGGTCCCCGGACCCGAGCAGGCTGGCCAGCAGCTCCCCCAAATGTGATAGCGCTATCAGAGCGAATGCTAGGAGCACGTAGAGCGAAAGTCTGTTCTTCTGCTCCGAATACGCCATGATCCCCTGAAAGACGACGAAGGACACGAGCACCAATATGACAAGTTCGCCGACGTCGAGGACTAGGGTACCGAACAACAGGGGCGTAGCTTGTGCAACGACCACCGCGGCGGCAGCGCCGTTCCCATCCGAGGGTTGCCCCCTCTGGACGCGTATCGTGTACCCGGTACCTATGAGGAGGTAGGCGGCTGACTGGAGGACGAGGTACACGCCCGTCGCGCCGTAGACCAGAGCTTCCCTGTTGGCGAACCTTCCGACGTTGAACTCGGCCAGCAGGTAGATCGACCCCTGCGCCAGGAGGCCGACCCCGAGCAGCATGAATCCCACGCTGAGAAGCCTGAGGAAGCTTGAGCCAGTCACCTTCCTGTATCGGAACGCGTAGTAGCTGACCGCCAGGGCCACCGATCCGCTGACAAGACTCAGGAAGGAGTTCTGGATGAAGTACGGGTGGATCACTTCTATGTTCCTCCTGCCTGATAGGCGGGCGGCCGAAATGGCTGCGGCTCCAGGGGCCACCGATCCGGGGCATTTGGTCGGCGGTGTGGCGAACCAGTTCT
>JAFMAW010000091.1 GCA_029784795.1 Nitrososphaerota archaeon
AGTCTCGGCGGGAGGATGGCTGGTGTCTGCCGCCTATAACCTGCCGTCGTTCAGGGGGTCCGGAGGCCAGGGTCCTTCGTCCTCGACTCTCCCGGGAGGTACGCGGAGCTGGGCTCGGCATTCGGCTCCGCCGACCGCGTGCTCATCTCCGGCGAGGGGGCCAGGGGCCTCCAGGTCGCAGAGCGGTTCTCGACTTCTGGTGCGAAGGCTTCCCTGATTGTGTCGTGCTGGCAGCCAAGCGAGCCAAGCCCGCCGGTGCTCGAGGTCGTCTCCGACGCCGCCTTGGAGAGAGGGATAGCGGTGGCGCCAGGGAAGGTCGACAGGGTGGCAGGCCTTACCCGCGCCGAGGCCGTCCTCGCCGGAGGGGAGGTGTTCCCATGCGATGCCTTCGCCTTCGTCCCCCGCCGGGTCCCGAGGGCCGTCCCGCTCGACGCGCCCCCCGGCCGCAGCGGGGGCATCCTCGTTGACGGTACCCTGAGGACCAGGGTGCCGGGGGTCTTCGCTGCGGGAGGGTGTGCGGAGCTGGTGGGGTGCCTCCGCCCCGGATCCACCCTGGGCGCCGAACCCAGCATGTCAGGGAGGGTGGCGGGGGCCAACTCCGCGGGAGCGAGCGTCAGAATCGGCCCGGTCCGCTCCTGGAGCTCCAGGGTCTTCGGGCTCAGCTGGTCGAAGACCGGCCCCGGGGCGCCTGCCTGCCGGGCCCTCGGCATGGACGTGCGGGAGGTGGGAAGGAGATGGCACGCCCACTCCGCGTGCACCCTTACTTACGAGAAGAAAACCGGGAGGGTGGTCGGGACGGAGGTGATCGAGCCGGCAGACTCGCCCTCTGCGGCCCTCGCCCCCTGGACCGCGGGCTCAGCGACCCTGAGGTCCTTGGCTTACGGGAGCCTCGGTTCAAGCGATATATCGCTCATTTCAGACACCGCCAGGCTGGGGCTGATATCTTGGTCAGGGTGTTGATCTGCGACCACGTCGAAATCGAACGGCTCTCCCTCGGGCCCTCGTTCGAGGTGGACTACAAGCCGACAGTGAGCAAGGAGGAGCTGCTCTCCATCGCCGGCGACTACGAAGTCCTCATCGTGAGGAGCAGGACCAAGGTCGACCGGGATGTCCTACAAAGCGCGAAAAGGCTCAAGCTCGTCGCGCGCCCCGGTACGGGCCTGGACAACGTGGACGTAGGGTACGCCAGGGAAAGAGGTGTGACCGTGGTGAACAGCCCGGAGTCCCTGGTGGAGGCGGTCGCGGAGCAGGTTGTCATGGTCATGCTCGCGCTCAGCAGGAAGCTGGTCCAGGCGGACGTCGGCACCAGGTCTGGCAAGTGGGAGAAGAACGCCCTGGTCGGGAGGGAGCTGAAGGGGAAGGCCCTCGGCGTGGTTGGGTTCGGCAGGATCGGGCGGCGCATAGCCGAGGTCGGGAAGACCCTGGGAATGTCCATACTCGCCTACGACGTCATCGCCATCCCCCAGGACGTCCTTGGGACCCTGGGCGCGAGGGTGGTGTCCCTGGACGAGCTCTTCTCGTCAGCAGACTACATAACCCTCCACGTCCCGATGACTCCAGACACGGCCCACATGGTGGACGGGAGTCGGATCGACAGGATGAAGAAAGGGTCGGTGCTAGTCAACACATCGAGGGGCGGGGTGGTCGACGAGGACGCCCTGGCCGCGGCGCTCAGGGAAGGGAGGATAGGCGGGGCGGCCTTGGACGTCTTCGAGAAGGAGCCCCCTACGGGCGCCATACTGTCAGCGCCGAACGCCATCCTCACACCTCACATCGGGGGGCAGACCGAGGAGGCCCAGACGAACGCCATCGAGGTCGTCGGGGAGAAGGTAAGGGCCTTCTTCAAGGCCCCCTGACTTCCTCCGGGAACGTTTATTTGCCGACCAGGAACGAGGCGCCCAAATGCCGATGTACAGCCAGATCTCCAAGACCTGGCAGCAGATCTTCCACGAGAAGGGAGGGGACATGAAGACCAGGGCTATCGAGCTCAGGAGGCAACCCGCGACGCTCAGGGTCGACCGCCCCTGGAGGCTGGACAGGGCCAGGGCCCTAGGATACAAGGCGAAGGAAGGGGTCATAGTTGTCAGGATGCGGGTCTCGCGAGGGGGGATGAGGAAGCAGCGCCCAACCTCAGGGAGGAGGCCGAAGCACATGGGTGTTCTCAAGATAAAGTCGGCCGTGTCTTCTCAGCAGGTCGCCGAGAGGAGGGTCCAGGAGAGGCACCCCAACATGAAGGTCCTCGGCTCCTACCCGGTGTGGCATGACGGGATGCATGCCTGGTACGAATGCATACTGATAGACCCGCAGCACCCAGCCATCAGGCGGGACTACGACTACAGGCGTGCCCTCGGGATAGTAGGCTAGGCTTACTTCTTCATCTCGCTGCTGTGGCCAGGGAATATCTTGGAGTTTGGGTCGACGTACGCCTTGGCGACGTTGACCGCCAGGGCCGCCTGGGCGTAGCCCGTCGCTATCAGATTCAGCTTCACCCCGTCATGGGGGCCCGCGATGTCCCCGGCGACGTACACCCCGGGGATGTTGGTCTCCATCTTCCCGCTGGCCCTGATCTCCCTCCCGTCGATCTGCAGCCCCCAGTCCTTTATCGGGCCGAGGTCTGCCCTGAACCCTATGTTGACAAGTATCGCGTCGACGTCCAGGACTGTCTCCGCCTTCGACCTGTTGTCGTAAATCACCGCCTGGGTCACCCTGGAGCCGTCCCCCTTCACCTGGCCGACCTCGTAGAACAGCCTGAGGTCCACGTTGGACTTCATCAGCTCGGAGACGCTCCCTTCATGGGCCCTGAACACGTCCCTCCTGTGGACCAAAGTGATCTTCCTTGCCGTGTCCTTCATGTTTAGGGCCCAGTCCACGGCAGAGTCCCCTCCGCCGACTATCAGGAGGTTCTTGTCCTTGAATACGCTCTTGTCCTTCACGAAGTAGTACACCCCCTTCCCCTCGTAGTCCGCAGCCCCGGGCGCCTCCAGCCTGTTGGGCGAAAACGCGCCCACCCCAGCGGCGACCAAGATCGCCTTCGAGTAGTGCTTGGTCCCCTTGTCCGTCCCGAGCTCGAAGACGCCGTCGTTCCTGCGGAGGGACGTCACCCTCTCACCCAGGACGACCGTGGCGCCATACTGGAACGCCTGGTCGACGAGGCACTTGACAAGGTCCTTCGCCAGTATCTTGGTGTATCCAGGGACGTCGAAGATGTACTTCTCCGGATAGAGCACAGCCACCTGGCCTCCGGGCTCCTCCAGGGCGTCGATCACCTTCGTCTTCATCTGCCTGAGCCCCGCGTAGAACGTAGCGAACAAGCCGCTCGGCCCGGCGCCAACTATCGTGATGTCATAGACGTCGGCAGACATGGCGCTCAGGCTGGGCCCCTGGGCTCCATGTATAAGCGTTAGCGGCCTACTAGGCCAACCCCGAGGCCGCCGGGTCGACGGGCTTGAGGACTTCGCGGAGGAGGACCGTAGCGTACTGCCCCCTGGCGAGGGTGAACCTCAGGGACGCGTCGTCCCCCTCCACATGGAACGACGAGTCCTTCACCGCCAGGTGGGGCCGCCTGAACCCGCCCTCTGACGAGACCTCCTGCATGTCTTTCACGTAGAACGAGCGCGGCTCGACCCCCTCTGACGCGAGCGCCTCCCCGACGCAGGCGTCGAACCTGGAGCCGTAGTCCCTGTAGGCGTAGCCCACGAGCTGGACCAGGGGGACCGCGCCCTCCGTCGGCGCCTCCTTCACCCCCCTGACGCCGTTGACGACCAGCCCGTCCGGACCCCTCTCGCCCCAGTTGTCCCCCCGGGCGTAGCTCGAGATGTCCTCCCCCCTCTCCAGCGCCGCGCTGAGCGTCCTGTTGAAAATGAACGACTGATAGGCTTGGACGTAGAGGCGCCTCAGCTTCACAGGGACAGCCCTCAGGGCCTTGACCCACTCCCCGGGGCGCGCCGCGAGCGACCTCGCCACCATCCTCTCAACGTCCTTCCCCGGGGGGAGGAGGCCCAGCAGCTCTCCGTACCTCCCGGACGCCGCAGCTTCACTGGCCTCGACGCTCCCACCAGCCAGCAGCGCCCCGACGGCGCCCTCGAACTCCCCCTTGACCAGCGCCCTCCCCACCTCGTGGGTCCCCCTCCCCGACGAGCCGAACCTCTGGAGCCCGAAGTAATTGGGTACCTTCCCCGCCGCGGCGAGGTCGAAGGCCTCAGACGCCCTGGCCCCGACATCGGGCCAGCATCCGCTG
>JAFMAW010000092.1 GCA_029784795.1 Nitrososphaerota archaeon
GGAGGGCGGCCCCCGGCGCGGCTGGGGTCACGAGCCTGAGCAAGATGACTCTCCTCTCGGTGGATTCGCTGTCCGCTTACCACGGCAACGTCCGGGCGCTCTGGGACGTCAGCCTGAAGGTCGAAGAAGGAGAGACGGTGGCCCTGCTAGGCGCGAATGGCGCGGGCAAGTCCACCCTCCTCAGATCGATAATGGGGCTCGTAAGGCCGAGCAGCGGCAGCGTCAAGCTAAGGGGAGAGGAGATCTCCTCCCGCAGGCCTCACGAAATAGTCTCTCGGGGCGTTTCGTTCGTCCCCGAGGGGAGGCGGCTCTTCCCGGCCATGACCGCCGACGAGAACCTCGCCGTCGCGGTTCCGAGAGGCTGCAGGGACGCCGAGCAGAGGATGGCCGAAGTCTATTCGATCTTCCCATCGCTTACAGAGAAGCGTTCGCTCCAGGCAGGGACGCTGTCCGGCGGCGAGCAGCAGATGATCGCCATCGGGAGGGCTATGATGACGAAGCCCGCGCTTCTGGTCGTCGACGAGCCCAGCCTCGGGCTCTCCCCTGCAGCCACGGGCAGAACGCTCAAGGCCCTGAGAGGGCTCGCGGACGAAGGGACCTCCGTCCTCCTCGCAGAACAGAACCTCGACCTGGCGCTTTCGGCTTCGGACAGGGCCTACGTCTTCGAGAACGGCCACATCGCGATGAGCGGGGCGAGCGCCACGCTGGTGAACGACCCCCACGTACGGGGGGCATACCTGGGAGGAGAGGTGTAAGCTCGGAGTGGAACTGGTCGGGGTCTCTCAGGCGGTGGCGAGCGGGATATTGCAAGGGGGTTTCTTCGCCCTCGCAGCTTCCGGGTTCTCTCTAATCTTCGGGGTGCAGAAGATACTCAACATCGCCCACGGCGCCTTCATAGTGCTCGCGGCCTTCATCACCATCCAGTTCTCCATAGCGCTCACCCCGGCCCTACATCTCGACCCGCTGGCTTCCATCCCCCTCGACTTCGCCCTCCTCGCCTTGTTCGGGGGTGCGATCTACCTCCTCGTCGTCAGGCGCGTGGAGAGTAAGGGATTCGAAGCGCCGCTCCTGGTCACCTTCGGGGTATCGATGCTGATGGAGTACGTCATCGCCAACGGGCTCGGCCCCATCCCTTCAATCGACCCATCGGGAGGGCTGGGGGCGACGGCCGGGTCGCTCGGGTACTCGAGCCAGTCGATACGCCTGGGCCCGGTCTACCTCCCCGACGCGCAGCTCCTCGCCTTCATGGCGGCCATCGTCGTCATCCCCCTCCTCCAGCTCTTCCTCCGCAGGACGTACTTCGGCCGAGCAATCAGGGCGACGGCCCAGGACGCCGAGGCGGCCGAGTTCTCCGGAATCGACACCACGAAGGCAAAACTGATCTCCTTTGTCATAGGCTCGGGGCTGGCTGGGATCGCCGGTGGGTTCTTCGCGCTCACCAACTCCGTGACCCCCACTTCCGGGGACAACGTGCTGCTACCAGTGATCATAGTGGTCGTCATCCTGGGCGGGCTGGGGAGCGTCGGAGGCACCCTCGTGGCAGGGCTCCTGGTGGGGGTGGTGGCCAGCGTGTCTGGGTATCTCGCGCTCACGCTGCCTATCCAGTCGGGGTTCCACGCAGACCTGGGAAACCTGGTCACCTTCTCGCTCTTCCTAGGCGTCCTGATGCTAAAGCCCTCCGGGCTCTTTGGGAGGGGGGAGCGGGTTTGACTGCAGGCGGGCTGTCAGGGGGCCTCCTGAAAGCGCCCAAGTCGCTAGTAGTCTTCACAGCTGGGGCCATACTCGCAGGGCTCGTCCCCCTCTCAGGAGGCTTCGATCCCAGCTTCCTGGGCGCCTTCGTCATCTACTTCGTATGGATAACCTTGGCCGTGAGCTGGAACCTCACCGGGGGGTTCGGCGGCCTCTTCAACCTGGGCCTCGTCGCCTTCTTCGGACTCGGGGCGGTGGTCGGAGGGGCGGGGCTGCAGTCGGGGATTCCCCTGGCCGCGATGGTCCCCATATCCGCCCTGTCCGGCGCCACTCTGGGAGCTCTCCTGATTCCCACCTTCAGGCTGAAGAGCTTCTACTTCGCGGTGGCGACCTTCGTCGTCCCCTACATGGTCAAACCACTCGTCGAAGTGACGAGCGGTACCTCGGTCTTCCGGGTGCCCGGCGCGGAGATACTGGGCTCCTCGCAGCTCTACTACTCAGGGCTTGCTCTGGCGGTCGCGTCGGTCTTCGGCGTGTATCTGATGATGAGGTCGAAGGTCGGTTTCGCGCTCAGGACCATCGGAAGCGACGAGGTGGCGTCGGCCAGCGTAGGTGTCAACGTGGGCGCATACAAGGCCGTCGCCCTGGTGGTCAGCGGGGCCCTCGCCGCCCTGGCTGGGCTGTACTACCTCGAGATAGCCGGAACGGCCGACACTACCATCTTCCAGAACCTGAGCTTCTCCCTGCTCCCATTGTTCATGGTCATCATAGGCGGGACTGGGACCTTGGAGGGGCCCGTAGTCGGCGCCCTGGTCTTCAGCGCATTAAATTACTTCGTCACCAGCCAGCTCCCAGGTTCGACCTTGGACGTCTTCATCCTTTCCCTGGCCGTGGTGGCTGTGGCGCTCTTCCGGCCCAGGGGGCTCGTCGCCAGGAGGCGTCGGAACTGAGCCCCAGGGCCCCCACCCGCGGGTACGCGGACCGCGAGTATGGCGCCGTCCTGAACCCCGACGAGCTGCCGCGGAGGTGGTACAACATCGTCCCCGACCTCCCCGAGAAGCTGGCCCCTATGCTCGACCCTCACACCCTGGAGCCTGTGACCGAGAAGAGCTTCGAGGCCCTGTTCCCTCGAGAGCTCGTCAGGCAGCAGTTCTCGGAAGAGAGGTGGTTCGACATCCCCGAGGAGGTCTGGGACGCCTACAGGAGGCTCCCACGGCCCACCCCGCTTGTCAGAGCCCGGAGGCTGGAAGAACGCCTCAGGACGCCTGCCAAGATATTCTACAAGGCGGAGCAATTCTCCCCGGTGGGGAGCATGAAGCCGAACACGGCCCTCGCCCAGGCGTACTACGCCAAGAAGCAAGGCCTGGATCTGGCCGTCTCGGAGACCGGCGCGGGACAATGGGGGTCCGCCCTGGCGATGTCCTGCGCGCTGTTCGGCCTGAAGGCGAGGATCTACATGGTGCGGGTCAGTGCAATGCAGAAGCCAGGCAGGAAGATCATGATGCAGACCTACGGCGCCGAGGTGCTGGAGTCCCCGAGTAAGAACACGAAGACAGGACGGAAGCTCCTTGCGGAGGACCCTGAGCATCCTGGGTCTCTCGGCATAGCGATAAGCGAGGCGATAGAAGACACGCTGGCCAACGAAGGGTCGAAGTATCTCCTCGCTTCGGCCTTCAACTACGCCCTCGCCCACCAGACCGTCATAGGGCTCGAGACGCAGAAGGAGTTCGAGCTCCTCGACCTCGAGCCAGACGTGATGTGCGGTTGCATCGGCGGGGGGTCGAACTTCTCAGGCTTCATCTTCCCCTTCGTGAGAGAGAAGCTCCGGGGCAAGTCTGACGCCGAGTTCGTCGCCTGCGAGCCGAGCGCGGTCCCTTCGACCACCAGAGGGAAATTCACCTACGACTACGCCGACACCGCCGAGCACACCCCACTCGTGAAGATGTACACCGTAGGGCACCAATTCGCGAACCCGCCCATCCACGCGGGGGGGCTCAGGTTCCACGGCAAGGCCCCGAGCCTTTCGCTCCTCATACACAGGGGGGTGGTGAGGTCTGTCGCGTTCGGACAGACCAAGGTCTTCGAGGCTGCGAAGATCTTCGCCGAGACCGAGGGGGTGGTCACGGCTCCCGAGTCGGCCCATGGTCTGAGGTACGCCATCGACGAGGCGATCAGGTGCAGGAAGTCGGGGGAGAAGAAAGTCATCGTCTTCAACAACTGCGGCCACGGCCTCCTCGACCTCTCGGCCTACGACGAGTTCAACCGCGGGAAGCTCATAGATTGGGAGCCGGCGGAGTTCAGCGTCCCCGAATATGTCAAGGGCAGATGAGCCGGCGGCGACCCGCCACCCTACCCTAACCCATGGGCGCCAATTAGGGTTTATCATAATCTGAAATCTGTCACGTTTAATTACTCGTTTTCGCTTACAATCTTAAGGTTGGTACGCGCCAAGTCGCCCCGGGCCATCAAGGACGAAGCTCCGGACCTCGAGACCAAGATAATCGCCGCCATCGGCAAGGCCGGCCCGAGGAACATCGCTCAG
>JAFMAW010000093.1 GCA_029784795.1 Nitrososphaerota archaeon
CCTCTTCCAGAGCGGCAGGGTCGTCTTTATTCTGTCGATGGCGTACCTGCACGCCTCGAAGGCCTCGCCCCTGTGCTCCGAAGAGACGGCCACGACCACGCTCACCTCGCCGACCTTGAGGAAGCCCTCCCTGTGCACCATGCTCACCCGCTTCACCGGCCACTTCTTCCTCACTTCGGCCTCGATCCGCCTGAGCCCCTTCTCGGCCATCTTCTCGTAGACCTCGTATTCCATGGCGTCGACGTTGCCCACTTCGCTCTTCCTCCGGACGGTCCCAACGAAGACCACGGTGCCTCCGGCGTCCCTGTCGGCGACCTCGGCCATGATTTTTGCGGGGTCGACCCCTCGCTTGGTTATTTCCCTCGTGGATGAGCGCGCCAGTCTATCCACCCGCCACAGGCGGAAGTATCCCGACCTCGTCGCCCTCGGCCACCTGCGCGGAAGCGTCCACGACCTCCTGGTTTATGGAGAGCCTGATGGTCCCCTTCATTGGTCGGAGCTTCGGGTAGTCCCTGAGCAGGCGGTCCAAGAGGTCACCCGCCGTGGTCTCCCCCTCGAGGCTCACCACCTCCCGCTTCTTGCCTGCGGCATCGCGCGCCCCTGCGAAGTATAGAACGGTCACTCCTCCCATCTCGTCTAACCCCCTATGGCGTTCATGTTCCTCGGCTTCGCCCATCCTTCCTTGACCCATGGCATGTACCCTACCCCCTCCGGCTTCTTGCTCACGACGTCCTTCACGAACTTGGCTAACTCCGCGTCCGACCCGCTTCCTCTGAGGATCGGCTTGAGGTCGTAGTACTGCGTGTCGAACAGGCAGGAGAGCAGCTTCCCGTCTGAGGTCAGCCTGATTCTGTCGCAGTCGTCGCAGAACGGCTCGCTCATGGGCGTTATCAGCCCGAGTTTCCCTCCGTCGGAGCCGAAGGACCAGAGCGAGGCGGTCTTCCCTTTCTCCCGGCCCATTGGGGAGAGGTCGAAGGAGCCCTTCAGGACCGAGATTATGTCCTTGCCCGGCATTATCGCGTCTGGGGACCAGATCCCCAGCCCGTCCAGCGGCATGAACTCGATGAACCTTATCGACAGCCCCCTGGAGTGCGCGAATTCGACCAGGTCGACGATCTCGTCGTCGTTGTAGCCTTTGATCGCCACGGAGTTGATCTTGACAGGGTCAAGCCCGACCCGGGCCGCCTCTTCGATGCCTTCGAGGACGCGGGGGAGGGCGTCCATGCCTGAGATCTTGCTGAACCTGTCCCTCTTCAGGCTGTGGAGGCTGACCGTCACCCCACGCAGTCCGGAGTCTTTGAGCAGCCGGGCCTTCTGCTTTAGGAACCATCCGTTGGTCGTCATGTCCAGGGTCTCGACCGCGTCGAGCCTCGAGAGCCTCGCGACGAGGTTCTCCAGGTTCTTCCTCAAGAGCGGCTCCCCGCCGGTTATCCTGATGCCGTCTATCCCCAGCTCCGAAAGGACGCGCGCGGACCTCTCAATCTCGTCGAAGGTCAGTTGGTCGGGCCCGGGCAACCACTTCACCTTGCTCTTGTCCGGCATGCAGAAGAGGCAGGCGAAGTTGCACCTGTCCGTTACCGAGATCCTGAGCTTCTTCGCAATCCGGCCCTTGCTGTCGACCAAGCGGTCGGCCGCAGGAACTACCAGTGTCAATCGTAAGAAACTCTCAGACGGTGCACAAAAACCTTGCTCACCGGTGCCACGTCGCTCTGAAGCTGAAGCCGTTGGCTACCGGCAAGTTGGAGGCTGTGAATGAGCACCCTGGTCCGGCCTGGTAAATGCATGCTCTCTCGTCCGCGGGACTGCTTCTCGTTGCCGCGCCTTCTATCCTATCTTACGCTGTAGTCCGGCCTGATTCTCAGGTAGACCATCCCGTAGAACAGGGAGATCAATACAGCCGCCGTCGGACCGTGGAAGGCCCGTACTACGGCCTCGAAGTTGTAGGCCTGGAGGCCTATCAGGCCGAACGGACCGATGGGTGAGATTGACCCGAGGAGGTAGAGTCCCAGTATCCCCTGGAATATCACGACCACGGCCAGCACCCAGTACAGCACCTTCGCTTCTATGAATCTGGCACTGAAAAGCCACTGTTTCAGGGTCAGCTTCTTGGCTGCTATCCTCGCTACTTCGAGGACTACGATGGCCACCCCTGTCCCTATGAGGAGCGTCGCGAAGAGGGAGTGAATGTTCAGGGCGAACGGAATCGTCCCGCCGGTCAGGAACTGAAGCGGGGTGAATATCTCAGGCGAGGCGATCATCGTGCCGGTGAGGTACGACCCGCCAACCTCCAGCAGGAATGCAATCTTCAGGGCCATTTCGAGGCCTATCGTCTTCGTCATCTGGACTGGCTCCGCCGCGGGGCGTCGTGGGACGAAGAACCTGGCTACATAGTGGATCGCCATCAGGATTACGGCGATGAGGTATATGTCAGCCTCAAAGGAGAACGGATACCTGTACACCGCTGTTTCGAACGAAGTCGCGGGTAGCACGATGCCCTCGTAGAACACGCCGAGCGCGACGATGAAGAGCCCCGAAATCGTCAATCTTGTTTTCATCCAACGCATCTGAACAGCAGTTTGAACTGCGCTAGAAGTGTTCATTCCGACCTAACGCGTTAGGTTAGACGACTATTAAATCGTTTTGAGTGCCGAACGAACCGTCGAATTTCCGTGACATGCCTAATCCACCCACTGGCTGCTTTGTCCAACTTGGCAGGAACTCCCCAGTCTTCGCCCGTCGCGCCGAGGAACTTCGCCAAACACTCTGTGGTGCGTTTGGGGCTGCCCCTATCGCTCACAACGAAATGCCTACGAGAGGGAGAGCAGCTTCGCCCTTCCGTCGTAGGTCACTTTGAACTTGTCGAGGAACGACCTTCCTAGGACCACGTCGTAGGGCAACTGCATGGACGGCTCCGCCTCCAGGCAAACTGCAGACACACCCTCGGTCGAGAGAGGGCCGATTGAGACCCGCTTCAGATTGACCAGGATGCCACGCTCAATTCCTCTGAAGGAGATCAGGTAGGGCGTCTTTTGAGGAAAGATCTCCCTCCATTCCCTGGCCCTGTTGGCGACGTCAGAATATCCAAGGTAGATGGCATCGTGGGCGAACATCAGGCAGTGGGTGGAGTTGAAGTCGACGAAAGCGGTCAATTCCCTCGCCCGTTGGTTCGACCCTTCTATGCGGCATATCACCCGCATCGGATCCTTGACCTGGAACGTCAGCTTCTTGCTACCGAACACTCAGTTCACCTTTGAAATCCTGAGCACCTTGTGACCCCAGTCCAGGGTGACAGAAGCGTGCTTCAAGAGGCTCTGGCCAATCACAGCCTCGAACCCGACCTGCTGAGGAAGGTCCAGGGCCGCGAACTCCACCTTCTCGAAGGAGAGGCCGCAGATTTCCACACTCTCGACCTCGAAGATGACCGTCTTGTTAAAGCCGCCCGCAGTGACCAAGGTCCTGGCGTTGGGCGGGCCCACTGTCAGTTGCTGGAACGCCACTTCAGGGTGGCCGAAAACGTATGCGTCGCTCTTTGGGATGATACAATACTCGTACACTGGGTCTACCAGGGCAAGGTATTCTCTGGCCTTGGAGTTGGAACCCTTCACCCTAACGAAAGCAGAGGGGAACCTTCCTAGCTCGACTTCGGTCAAAGCAGGACTGGATATGGCGTCTCACCCGTGTAGAAAATGCAGACCTCGCCGTATTTTACCAGCGTGGACCTCAACCTGTATCGGTCGACGTCTTGAGCGGCCACCTTGCCCTTTGTGGGCTGGGAGTTGGCGTCTCGACCTGTGACAACGATCGCTACCCATCGGTCCTTGTACTTGCCTCTGATTTCAGAAAGGGTCAGCTCCTCCTGTTCGTTGCCTTCAACAAGACGGCCCGTGCTCAAGCGCTCTCAGTCCAAGAGGGCAATTGCGTCTTCCTCATGGCACCCTGCGCCGGGCAGGCTCTTAAGCAGTTACCAACTGCAGACAGAGTCGCCACCCAGCCCACGGCCGCCAACGAGGTTGTGCGCGTCTAACTCAGCAGAGTCAACGCCTTGCTCACGGCACCCTGCGCCAGGAATACCCTGAACGAGTTCCCTGTGCCTGTCGTGAGTGGGGTCGCTCCCTCGACTGCCTTCGCAGCTGCCTCTTGAATCGTGCTGGTCGTGAGGCTCTGCCCGACGAGGTAGGACTCCGCGGCCGTTGCCCTG
>JAFMAW010000094.1 GCA_029784795.1 Nitrososphaerota archaeon
GGTGATTGTCATTGTTGGCAGAGGAAATCGCGTCACTCGCATCCAAGGCGGCTCGGCCGCCGGTATTCGGCTTCTCGAACCTCACGGACGCCCTGTGGGTGGGGGCCCAACCGATCCGTTTTCCAAGGGAGGTGCGGCAGGCAGAATTCTACCTCAAGTTCGCCGGCAGCATCAGCCTGGAAGAAATGCACGCGCCGAGAGACTTGGTCTCCGAGGGCATCAGCATCCCGTGGGACCACGATATCACGAGGAACACCGCGCTCATCGGCGGCGTCCAGTACGCACTGGAGAAGGACGCGCTGCGGAGCCTCGGCTCCACCAGGGTCCGGTTCAGCAAGGCGGGGTTCTTCCATGTTGCACGGGCGAAAGTAGCTCACGCCCAGAGGCTGAGCGAGTCCTCAGGCCTGGCCGCGGTCTTGATTCTTGAAAGGGAGGAAGGGAGGAAGTACCCTCTGTTCCTAGCGGCCGGAATCCTCCCCCACGGTCTGAGGTCAGGGGACACCGTCGAGGCGGCCTATCTCTCGGTGGTGGGGGAGAGGACCTTGGCGGGGTCGCCCGCGCCTGCGGAAGTTTTCCTTGAGGGACTGGCGGTCGAGCTTCTGCATTCCTCGCCCAACCACCCTCCTCTCGCCTGGGTGAGTGCCCGCGAGAAGATTGACTGCGCCCTGTCGGATTTCGAGCCCCCTCCGACGGGCGGGAACAAGAAGACGGAGGCGTGGAGGAAAGCTGCGACGGCTGCGGTCAAGTCCAGCCTGCGAAAGGGGATGGTCTATACGGACTGGGACGACGAGCGTTACATGTACGGCGAAATAGGAAGGAGGGCCGCGGATGCCGCCAGGAAGCAGGCCGAGCCGCGAAGGGCGCGAAAGCCAGCATGATGAGAAGGGAAAGCTTCGACGCGGGGATTAGGGTGCTGGCGTCGGTGGCAATCCTGCGCGGCAAAAAGATACTCTTGATTAAGGAACAGGAGGAGCCGTACAACGGGCTGTGGGTCCTCCCGCAGGGGTACGTCAAGCAGGGTGAAACGGTGAGCGACGCCGCCAATAGGGAGGTTCACGAGGAACTCGGGGTCGAGGTTGAACTTGACGGGCTGGTCGGGATCTACGACGACTTTCACGATGGCTCCAACCCGGTGCATTACGTGATTGCGACCTACTTCGGGACGATCAATGGGTCCGCAGAACCCCGCCCCACCACGGAAGCCATAGACTCCGCATGGGTCGATGTATCGAAGGGGTTGCCGGCCGTCCCGCCGGTCATGAGGAGAATGCTGCACGACGTCGCCCGGGGAACCGGCAGAAAGGGTCGAGCAGTTTGGTAGCGACGGAAACCGAAGACGGGACGAGCCAGCGAAGCAGCGATCCCGTTGGACCGAAGGACTCTCAGCTGGCCGCCGCCTTCCAGACCAGGGCGAGGGAAGTCTTCGGGAGGAACGAGAAGGCCCAGCTTCTGGCCGAGGACGACGCGTTCAGACTCTGGTTGGCCTGGCGCGGAGACCCCTCCTACCTGATAGCAAATCTTAGCGATAGGAAGGACAGAGAAAGCGCATGGCGGATCGTGAAGTACGCGGATATCCCGGGACTCGCCGAGGAACATGACCACGTTGAAGCAAGAAGCCTGGGGGAGGACTTCCCGGACCACGTCCTGGCGCGCCTCACACAGTTCGTCCTCCGAGAGCTGAATGGCCTGTCGGGCGCCGAGGTCGAGATGAGAGGAAACGAGGAGCAAACCCCGAGAACTTTTCGCCAGCCAATCACGGAAGATGCATTTGGCTACCTTAAAGCGGGAAAGGTGATTACCATCCGGTGGCCCAGCAAGGGCGCACCGGGACTCTTCTCCAGGATACTCGTGCTCTCGAAAGACTCCATCCAGGATTCGAAGTACCCTGCACTGGATAGCGTTACAGGCCCGCACCGAGAAGGCGACCGCGGGCTCGCGAAGTTCCTGGAACGCGCTGAGAAGAAGCACCAGAAAAGGTGGGTCAGGTGGGTCACCCATGGATGAGAATCCGTCGGGAAGACGTGAAGAACACCGCAGCCAACCTTCGTGGTTGAACCGAATCATCGTGGGGACCAGCCTGACTAGCCTCTTCTCCGACATGAGCCACGAAACTACTACGGCCATGCTCTCCCTCTTCGTGGCGACCCTGGTGGGCGGCCCGATTGCGGCAGCCGCACCCATAGGGCTGATTGAAGGAGCCTCAGATGGCGCATCGAGCGCAATCAAATCGTACTCGGGCTATTGGACCGACAAGACGGGAAGGAGGACGTCCTGTACATCTCGGTCGGGAAGCCGAGGGCGGCCGACGACTCGATCGAACCCCGGGAAGGCGTCGTCTTGAGGACGAGGAAGGGAGAGCTTGTGGGCATTACCATAGTCAGGTTGAAGGGTCGCCTTGCCGCATCCCTGGGATGAGTGACTTGAGGGCCGCCTTCTTGGCCTGAACCAGCCAGCTTTCATTTATTTCCCGCAGAGTGCATGAGGCCGAACGTCCGAACCACGTCAGACCCGAACCCTTGTTAGGCCACAGGTTTGGGCCTGGCTTTTGGTCGTGGAAACTTGACGAATCTCTTCCGGCTCACCTGGATGCTCGACAGTGTAAGCGCATTGGCGAGTTACATATCTGAATGGGTGTCAAGTCCAAAAACTCGTCAGTTGGGCATAGGTGCTCTGCAGCGATACTGCGGCAAACAGGATCAGCACGGGGATGATGTATTCCTTCTTTGCTCTGCCGAAGACCAGCAACACCGGCCAGGCTGAGAGCATCAGCCTAGGGCCAGACATATAGGCCGTTCCGACCAGGCTGAGGACGAAGAGCATGAACGCTGACGAGTAAAGGGAAAGCGCCTTGTCAATTTTCCACAGAGGATAGACAAGAGCGAAAAAGGAGAGGGTGTAGGGATATCTGAGCAGCAACTGCTGAACAGGGTTTCCTTGTGTCGAGAATATTCCAGTAAAGAAAGCTTGGAATTGAGCTATTGGGTTCGCTATCCCAGTTCCCCAGGGCGCTTGGCCCGCAAACAGGGAGAACAACTCCCCAGACCTAACATCGAGGAAGTACATCCATAGTCCGAAGGCTACAAGTGGCATGAAGAGCCAGACAAACCTATAGTTCGAAAGCCTCCCCGCCCTGCTTTCTGTTTCGTGGAGCCCCGCAGGGGGCGGTTGGAGTGGTTTGAGTCGCGGAAGAATCAGCCTCAGGATGATGATCGACAGGAAGATGGGGGCGATGAGGAGGCTGGCGTAACCTGAAAGGACGGCTAGACTGGAAGTGACTCCCGTGTAGAAGTATCTCGCATTCAGAAAGAAGTAGACCGCCAAGATTGCGAAGAAGAGGTATACGGGTTCGCTGTAAGACACCAGGCCGTAGGTCACGAAGGTCGGAAAGAAGCCGAAGGCCAAGGACGCACATAGCGAGCCAAACGGGCCAAAATACATCCTGGATAGGCGGTAGAACGCCAGTACGGCCAGCACAGAAAAGACGTTCGAGACGATGGCGGCTGACAGGAGGTAGTTCCCTACTGCTAGGCTCGCCAGCCATATCAGTGAAGGGTATCCAGGGGCGAAGGCATAGTTGGCCGTGACGCTACCCGCCGGATACCCATTTTGAGCGATGCCGACATAGTAAACCGAATCCCACTTGGTAGAGAGTTGTTCAAGGACGCTCCCTCCCACCACTGCATGAATGAAAGCCAGTGACGCCAGTTTAATCATAATCATCGCCGTGATGATAAGAACAGTGTCCCTCCGACCCTCATGAAGATCGGGCATGACTGGCTCCTCCAACCCTTTGGTGATTAAGAGCCGGAGGGCTTGATAGGTCTTGTCGTCGGTGTGAGGCAGAGAGCCACGATACTGGCGCTTGATGTCGCTCGATGGCCGTAGTCAGGAAGTTATCACCGCCTCTCAGAGCAAGCCGGTTCTTGGAAGCAACCTCATAAGACTGGCGCAGGAAACCCCGCTCTTCAGGACGGGGGGGAATGCGCGCGGCAGTGTGAGGCCACAAGTCAGGCCCTAGTATCGCGCGCCGCGATCAGATTCGACCTCTCATTCCCATTCTTGTTGTTCAGTACGCGCGTGCCACTGTGCAGTGGTTCGTCCATCACCCCCGTGGAGGGTATCAACTGGG
>JAFMAW010000095.1 GCA_029784795.1 Nitrososphaerota archaeon
GCCGAGGTAGCGTTCGATCGTGCGCGCCTTGGCGGGCGACTCCACGATGACAAGGTGCTTGGGCATGGCGGCCGGGAGTGTAGCATCGGTGGCCCAGATTCTGGCCCCCATCCTTCGGGGCTCAAAACCATCGAACCTCCTGCTTTACGGCAAGACGGGAACCGGGAAGACAGCGGTGGCCAACTACGTCCTGGCGAAGCTCAAGGCAGAGGCGAACAACCCCAACCTGGTCCTCGCCTATGTCAATACCCGGCTTGCCGACGGCGAGTATCGTACCCTGGCCGACTTCGCCCGCCACCTCGACCTGAGCAAGGGCAAGCAGATACCGCTCACGGGCCTGGCCGTCGGGGAAGTTGTGGACAGGATCTCGGAGAACATACGAGAGAACAAGAAGAAGGTCGTCCTCGTTCTCGACGAAATAGACTACCTGGTAAAGCTCTTCGGAGACGACATCCTCTACTCATTCACGCGGTCAGGGAACAGGCTCTCGCCTGGCTTCCTCGCCATCGTGGGGATCTCGAACGACCTCAAGTTCAAGGAGGGGCTCGACCCTCGTGTCCTGAGCAGCATGAGCGAGGAGGAGCTCGTCTTCCCCCCATACACAGTCGACGAGCTCCGAGAGATACTTACGGAGAGGGCAGCGGTCGCGTTCAGGCCTTCCGTCGCGTCACCCGCAGCCATAAACCTCTGTGCGGCGATGGCCGGGTCGGAGCATGGGGACGCCAGACGCGCCATCGATCTCCTGCGCATCGCGGGGGAGGTCGCCGAGCGGGATGGGCTCCACGGAATCGACGACTCCTGCATCAGGAAGGCGTCGGACAAGATGGAGGTGGACAGGGTGGACGAGGCGATACGCTCTCTCCCCGTGCAGAACAAAGCAATCCTCTACGCGGTCTCGAGGTTCGACGGGGGGACGAACACCGGGGAACTATACCTCGCCTACAGCGGCCTCTGCAGGAGGCTGGGCATCGAGACGCTGACCCAGAGGAGACTGAGCGGCATACTGGGGGACCTGGACCTGCTGGGGCTGGTGGAGGCTTCAGTGGTCAGCAAGGGGAGGAGGGGGCGGACTAAGAAGATCCGGCTCCTGATAGGCAGGGACACCCTGGAGAAGACCCTCGCTGAGGACCCGGCCTTCGGCGCCGCGGGTTAGGAAGCGAACGCCGCAGCCCCGAAGCTGCGCCTCGTCACTTCAAGAGTCGAGAGGTCGACGACAGGGATCACGCTGGGCGTCGGTTCGAGACCCATGTTTGATTGGAAGTCAGTCTGCGCCTGCCACGTCCCCGAGTTGATTAGCAGGGTCCCCCTGTAGGAAAGCTCACCATAGGTATGCACGTGCCCGGCATGGAAGACATCGGGCACCTGGTCTATCACCATGTAATCGCGGGGCTCAGGTGACAGGGCCGTCCTTTTACCATAGGTGGGGGCGAGGTGCCTCGCCTTGAGGAGAAGCCTCATGGCTTCCGTCGGCCTGTCATAGGCGAGGTTCGGCGTCGTGGCTATCACGTCGTCGAGGCTCTTCCCATGGTACAGCAAGAACGAAACGCCGTGGAGCTTCACACAGGCGGGGTCACCGACCCACCGGACGTTGTCCATGGCGTACAACGACTCGGCCATGTCGACTGGCACAGCGGGCTGAGGGAGGGCCTGCCTGACTGTGTCGTGGTTTCCGGGGGATAGGATTATCTGAATGTGCCCCGGCACCTGGGAGAGAAGGCTAGCGGCCAGGTCATACTGCTTCTTCGGGTCCCTTTCCGCGAGCTGGAACTCCTGGCCAGGGTAGACGCCCACCCCGTCCACCAAGTCCCCGGCCACCACCAAGTACTTGACCCGGCCGACCACGTCCTCATCGCCGAAGGCGCCGTTCAGCCACTGGAGGAAGCGGCGAAAGTCGTCCGCCAAGAACATCCTGCTGCCGATGTGAAGGTCGGAAAGGAGGGCCGCGTACACCCGGTGCGAAGTGGAGACGACCTTGTGCCCTGGGACGTCGGGGAGGACTACGGAGCCGGCGTAGAGCGAGCCTGACTTGCCTCTGGACACCTCGACCACGACCATGCTGTCCAGCGGAGCTTCAAGCGCAGACTTCTCGACTAGCGGGTCCTGGCATACGACCTTCAGCGTGCCCGTCGGGTCGTCCACCCTCAGCTCAATGCTCCCACGCCAGCTCGAGCGGTCCGCAAGGAGCCCCGCCACCTTTACCTTCTTCCCCGGCGCCAGGTTCTTGGTGGCAGAGACCGTCGCGCTGTTCTTGGTGTCCAGCCTTTCGCGCACGATGGAGAACAGCCGCTGGTACCTGTCGCGGAACAGCCCGTTGAACCCCTCCGCACCCTCCACCGGAGCGATGGCCTGGGTCGGGTCTGAGAGCACTTCCACCTCGGCGGGGTCCTTCGCCGCAGGCCGCTCCGTGGGCCTGGGCGTCTCCCTGGGCATGAACTTTGCCACGTCGTCTTCGGTAATCACCTTGGCCTCCCCTGGGGAGACCGCTTTCTGCTCGAGAATCTTCTCCACTAGGCCATCAGCATCGGTCCCGGCCGGGAGCGCCCGGATCATCTCGAAGGCCTTGGCATCCAGCATGTAGCCGGAGGACAGGACACGCGAGACAGCCTTCGATTCAGGCACGGGCCGCAGAAAACCCCATGGCGTATTTATCGAGTCCGGCGACATCTCAGTGGTAGGCGCAACGCGGACCGGTCAGCCGCGGACGCCGCTGGACGACTGCACGCACTGCGTCCCCAACTGGACCAACGATTCGAGCATGACAGGATCCCTGGACTCGCAGTACACCCTCGTTATGGGCTCGGTCCCCGAGGACCTGAACATGACCCAGGATCCATCACCAAGCACGAGCTTGAGGCCGTCGAGGGTCCGCTCTTCTGAAATCCTGAACTTGCTGAAGGATGCCTTGGCCTCGCGGGCGAGGACGTCCATCCTGACTGGGATTTTCAGGTTCGTCTGCCTGTACCCCCAGTGTGTCTCCTGCACGACCCGGCTCAGGAGCCCTCTTTCTGCCGAGAGCAGGTTGGAGATCAGGGCCGCAGCGTTGATTCCGTCCTCCCAAAGCCCCCACTTCGGATCGACTACCTTGCTCGGCTCAGCGGCGAATACCCCCCCTTCTGCCGCGAGTACGGCGAAGGTCTTTCCAACCCGGCTCCTCTTCACCCTTAGCCCTAGCCGCTCGGCCTCTTCTTCAACGGCGCTCGACGTGTTCTCTGAGATGACTGCGTCACCCCCCGCGGGCCCGAGGGCGCGCAGAGCGAGTATCGTCAGAATCGAGTCGGGCACCACTCTCCCTGACCCATCCACCATCACCAGCCTGTCGGCATCCCCATCATGGGCGAAACCGAAGTCTGCGCCCAGGGTCGGGAGCATCGAGGCGAAGTCGGACAGGTTGGCCGCGGTAGGCTCCGGGGGCCGGGCTGAGAACCTCCATGAGACCTGCGCGTTCACCGGGATGACTTGATGGCCCAGGGCCTTGAGTATGGCCGGCGTCGCCAGCCCGCCGGGGCCCCCCGCGCAATCCACTGCTATGCGGAGCGGCTGAGAGGCGCGCGGATAGCGGGCGACCACCGCTCCAATGTAGTCGTCAATCACCCATTCGTCTGGGACGAACTGCCCGAAGGCCCCCGTGGGCTTCATCACATCGACGGCCATCGCCCGCTCTATCCTCTCTTCATCTGACTTCGGAAGCTCCATGCCGTCGCGGTTGAAGACCTTCACCCCCGAGAACTCTGGCGGGTTGTGAGATGCAGTCACGGCGAACCCGGCCGTGCACGACCTCGACCTGGTCCCGAACGCGAGCACCGGAGTAGGCACGAGGCCGAACACGCTGGCGTCGCTCCCCACCGCGCTGAGGGCCGAAAGGACCGTCTTTGCGAGGAGGGCCGAGGCCTTCCTGCCGTCCCAGCCCACGCCGTACTTTCCTCTCCCGAACGTGAAGGCTATGGTCTCCGAGAGCCTGTAGACCTGCTCGGGGGTCTGGGTATGGTTGAAGACGCCCCTGACGCCTGCAGTCCCGAACGCCTTGGTCATCTCTATCGCTCTATGATCTTCGCCCAGAGCTCGGGGGTGGCTTTCTGGGCAAGGCCGTGGAGGGTCGTAGCGAGCTCTCTGATTTCCCACTGAGCCTGA
>JAFMAW010000096.1 GCA_029784795.1 Nitrososphaerota archaeon
AAGAGCTTCCAACCATTTTTTGTCAACACTTCCGTTTGCGCGTCGTAGCAAGCCGTGGGCGCCGACACAACCAGGCTCTTCCCATCGAGCAGCCCCGCAAGGACCGCCTGCTCCTGGGGCGGGTAGAGCTCGGTGATGCCCTTGTCCTTCATGTACCGGGCCAGCTCGTCGGGGATCTTGACCTCATCCACCTTCAGGGACCGCCACCAGCCTTCTAGCCGGGGGGCGCGGTGGAACCCCGCCCCATGACTTCTATCTTCGACCGGTCTCCCGCGCTCATCTCTCCCATCCTAGGAGCCCAGCCTCCGGATGAACCCTGGTTTAGACTCGTAGACCATCCCCTCCCTGAACATGGTCCTGATCATCTTCTCAGCGTCTTCGTCGGTGAACTTCGCCTTCACGAGCTCCTCCTTGAACAGCTTCCGCTCCACGGGCTTCTTCTCAGGGCCCTCAAGGCTCTTCAGCACCTCCAGGGCCGACCTCAGGTTCTTGGTCTCCCCCGCGGGCTTGCCCAGCTGAATCCCAAAGTCCGTCTTCTTCGTAGCCGCGTCGGTGAGTATGTCCTCAACCATCCTGTTCATCAGGGCGATGGCCGAGAGCGCGTCTTCCTCGGTCACCTCGTCCCTGAGAAGCACCCTAGCCCTGGCCGTCGAGATCCTGATCAACGCCTCCAGCGTCCTAAGGGTGGGGGGGATCGAGTCCTCCGCTCCGCTCGACTTCCTCAGCTCGAGGTAGAACTCCCTGATCCGGTCCATGGCAGCCTTCGTCAGCGTCGGGGAGATCTTCTTGGCGAAGGTGAGGTACTTCTTGAGGAGGCTGAATTCGATGGGCGGGGGCGTGCTGTATGACCGTCGCGCGTGAACGGACAGTATGTGGCTAGCCAGCCTCTCGTCGTCCGCCGGCGATGGCTGGTCCCTGAATACGAATATGATGTCGAACCTAGTCAGCAGCGGTATAGGGAGGGTCCCGATGTTCTCGATGAGGTTCTGAAACGGGTTGTACCGCCCGAGCACCGGGTTGCAGGCCGCCAGGATGGCGGTCCTCGCGTTGAGCGTGGCGTATATCCCGCCCTTCGCGATGGTGACCGTCTGCTGCTCCATCATCTCGTGGAGGGCCGTCCTGTCATCTGGCTTCATCTTCTCGAACTCGTCTATGGCCGCTATGCCGAGGTCTGCCAGGACGACGACGCCGGCTTCGAGCATGAGAACGTTCTTCTCCCGTATCACGGCCGCCGAGAGGCCGGCAGCGGTGGTGCCTCTCCCAGACGCATAGAGCCCGCGAGGCGCTACCTGCGACGCGAACTTTAGCAGCTCAGACTTCCCCGTACCGGGGTCGCCGACGAAAAGGGCGTTGATGTCCCCCCTCAGCTTCGTCCCGTCGGGGAGGAGGGTGGCGCTCCCTCCGGCGAGCAGGAGCAGTATCGCCTCCTTCTCCTGCTGGTGCCCCAGGATGACCGGGGCGATGGAGTTGATGAGCCTCTCGTAGGCGTCGGGGACGCTTGCAATCTTCCTGATCAACTCCTCGTCCTCCTTCGAAACGACCACCTGGTCTGGCTCCTTCCCCTTCACTTCGACCTGGTTGCAGTCGACCTGAGACCTGAACAGCCTCGTCCTCACCTGGCCGAGGGTGTAGTCGGGGACCGCCCTAACCACCCCGGTGAGCACCACCCTGTCGCCGGGCCGCGCCATGTTCACGATGTCCCCTTCCACGTTGACGTCGAAGAACTGAGGGAGCTGGCCGGGCGGGAGCTCCTCCGGGAGCTCCTGGACCCTCAGAACCTGGAAATCGACGAACCTGCAGCGCTTCTTGTCGAGCTCGAAGCTCTTCGCCTCTCCGCAAAGCTCGCACTTCGGGGGGCGCTTGAGGATCAGGTCGTCCTGCCCCTGGTAGGTGAGGTGGCCGCTAGGGCAGACCCATGCCGCCTCCGTCATCATCGGCCTCAGCTCTGACGTCCTCACGACCATCCCAGAGATTGCGAGCATGTGATCTATGTATGACGTATCCACCCTCCTTAGGGGGACCAGGTCAGGGAGCCCTCGCAGCCTGACCGTCAGCTCCCGCTTGACCCTGTCGGCGTAGAGAGCGTTCTCGCTCCTCATCGTCTCGAAGGCGGCGATCTTGAAGGACGCAAGAGACGAATCAGGCTCGAGAAGCAACCTGTTCGCCAGGTCGTTGTTGTACCGCAGGAGGTCGCCGAAGTCGACGACCAGGGACTTCCCCTCGGTCGCTATGAGCTGCGAAATCTTGCCCCTGTAGACCGCGTTCCCACTCCTGTCCAACACGGACTTCAGGAAGTCCTCGAACTGTTCGGAGAGCTTTCCACTGGCCAGGGTCGCCATCTAGTTCGGCCCTCCGAGCAGGCCGGACTTCCACTCCTTCGACAGAGACTGGGATATGGCAAAGAACTCCTTCTCCTCAGGGGTCAGCTTGTCCGCGAGCGTGGAGGCGGGGGTGGACGAACTCGACAGGGAGAGGAGCTTGCTCAGCCTAATACCGATCAGGTCGTAGCAGACCACCCGCAGGCGCTCGAAGTCTTCTCTCCTCGCCTTCCCCTCGGCAACCGCGGCGTTGAGGGCGCCAAGGCGCCTTCTCATCTTGAGGTAGAAGTCCTGGGCGAGCCCTGAAAGCTGAAGCGGGCCCATCATCTTCTCCTTGCTGAGCGCGCCGAAGACCTCGTTCTCGAAGGGCGCCTCTGAGGGTTCGGCCATCCCCTGGGCGGCGAGCTCGTCCGCCACCCATCGGGGGAGCTCGACGGCGTCGCCCTCGGACAGCTTCTCGATATGGAAGTCCCCCACGTCAAGGCTCTCGATGGACGACCGCATCTTCGCCCTCACGGTCCGGAGGAGGTACTCTCTCTCCCTGCGCTCGAGCATCTGCCTTAGGGCGATTTGCTCTCCGGACAAACCGGGCGCCAAGGGCCCCACCTCGATAATAAATGTTGGGCGATTCTAGAAGGCTCCGCCGGACCTTGAGCGAGCGCCCGAGACCCTCCCGCCCGCGCCTCCCCCCGGGGGGCACGAAGCCCTTTGGCCCGACAGCGATCCCCAAAACCCTGCGGCGGCGAAGGATTCCAGGGACTGGCCAACTTTTTCTTGAACGGATAAATAAGAACCGGATGCCAGTCTTCTCAGAGTTGGACCGAAGGACTGCGAAGGGGGGAGCGTAGACGCCCCTGGCGGACATGATGTGGGTGGAGAAGTACAGGCCGTACACCATGGCTGAGATGGTCGACCAGGAGTCGGTAAAGCACAGGCTGGAGGCGCTCCTCCAAAAGAAGGAGCAGCTCCCGCACCTCCTCTTCGCCGGCCCGCCCGGCTCAGGGAAGACCACCACCGCCATGATATTGGCCAGACAGGTGCTCGGTGAGCCCTGGCGCGACTACACCCTTTCGCTCAACGCCAGCGACGAGCGCGGGATAGACGTGGTCCGGGAGAGGGTCAAGACCTTCGCCAGGTTCGCGGACAGGAGGGAGGGGGTCCCGTACAGGCTCGTGATCCTCGACGAAAGCGACGAGATGACCTCCGACGGCCAGACAGCCCTTCGCCGCATCATGGAGGAGAACTCGGAGCACACCCGCTTCGTCCTGATCTGCAACTATTCGTCCGGCATAATCGAGCCCCTTCAGAGCCGGTGCGCCATATTCAGGTTCCAGAGGTACGCCGAGGAACCGGTGGTCGAGCACCTGAAGGTCATAGCGAAGAAGGAGAAGCTGAAGCACTCGGGCGACTCCGTCTTCACCGCGATCTACGATGCCACCCAGGGCGACCTGAGGCAGGCGATCAATATGCTGCAGGCTGCGTCAGCCTCCGGAGAGATCACGCTCGACTCGGTGAAGTCAGTCACAGGCTCCGCGGTGAAGGGGCGCGTGGCGGGCATCATGAAGGCCGCCCTGGACGGGGACTTCGAGGCCGCACGGACGAAGATGATCGAGCTTACCAGGGTCTACGGCATCCCGGAGAGGGACTTCCTGAAGTTCGCCAACGAGTCTCTCGGGGAGATCAAAGTCCCCGACCTGGGCAAGGTCATATCAATCCTCGCCGAGTACGACTTCCGCCTCTTGCAGGGGGCG
>JAFMAW010000097.1 GCA_029784795.1 Nitrososphaerota archaeon
GACCGACAGTATCTCGTCGATGCCGTGCATCTCGAAGACCAGCTGGTCCCCCTCTATCATGACCGTGCCTGACATGCTATGGCGACCTGCACCGGCCGGGATGGGTCGGCAAAAACCCTTCCCTGCTCCATGCTGACGTCCAGCCTGTGGTAGGCGGCGGCCGCACTCAGCGGCGGCGAGCCGGGGGTCCGCTGGAAGAACAGCCTCAAGCCAGAGGGAGGATTGGCCGTCGTGGCACCGAAGCGTATTTCTACGCTCGGCGGAACGCCTGCACCCTAGACTTGGTGGACAAGCCTGGCCGGCGGAAGACCCAGAGGACCCCCTGGGCTAAGATAGCGGGGGTCGTCGTAGTGCTGATCATCCTGGGGGCTGCGGGGTGGGAGGTATACTGGAACTACGTCTACCAGACGCCCCCGGTGTATGCGAAGCTCGGGACAAGCCAGGGGTACGTCTACCTGGAGCTCTACCCGAGCTGCGCCCCCAAGGCCGTGGCCAACTTCGTCAACCTCACCAACTCAGGCTTCTACAACGCCCTGGTCTGGCACAGGATAGTCCCCGGCTTCGTGATCCAGACAGGGGACCCCAACACCAGGGGGGCGGTGAACAGCACAAGGTCGACCTGGGGGGCGGGCGGGTCGTCCCAGTCGGCCCCCTTCGAGTGGTGCGGGAAGCTCCACAACGACGCGGGGTACCTGGGGATGGCGAGCACCCAGCCCAAGGGGCCGTCCACGTCGCAGTTCTTCGTCAACCTCGTCAACAACCCGAGCCTGGACGGCAACTACACCGTCTTCGCCAGGGTACTGTCCGGGATGAGCGCGGTCTGCGCCCTTGCCAACCCCAGCACCGACCCGACCTACGGGGCGACCGAACCGACCCTGTCTACGTCGTCGCCGTACTATTCCCAGCCCGCCAACGCTTCGAGCGCCATGCTGAACAACGCCACCATAATACCTGCCTCCGAGGCCCCCCCGGCCCAGACGCTCAGCCCGTGCCCCTAGGCTTCAGCGCAACCCATATGCCACCAGGGCGCGGACCCCCAGCCGCATGACCGACGGCGGCAGCCTCTTCCCGACTTCGGTGGTGGGGAGCCTCCCGAGGCCCGAGTGGCTGATGGACGGGATAGCGGCCAACGAAAGGGGGGCGCTCTCCGACGAACGGCTGAGGGAGTACTACGACGAGGCGGTGGTCCTGGCGCTCAAGCAGCAGGAGACAGCCGGGGTGGACGAGCTGTCCGACGGCGAGCAGCGGCGCTTCAGCTTCCTCGCGTTCGTGGCGGAGAGGATACCGTCGTTCAGGCTGGTCCCGGCAGCCCGGCTGATGAACAAGGAGGCCGCCGGCTACGCCGAAGACATGAACCTCCACGTCGGCATCATCAGCAACCCCGTCATAGTGGGGCAGATCCGGAGGACCGCCCCGCTGGTCGCCGAAGAGGTCGGGTTCGCCAGGAAGCATACAGACAGGCCCGTCATGGCGCCTGTGATCGGGCCGTTCACCCTGCTGATCAACTCCTGGAACAGGAGGATGTCAGGCCGCTACTATCCCGCCCCCGAGGACGCGTTCGGGGACCTGACCCGGCTCCTTAGGGAGGAGATCCTCGCGCTGAAGGAGGCTGGGGCGAGCTTCGTCCAGCTGGACGAGCCAGCCATCGGCAACTTCGTCGACTTCCGCTACACCAGGTGGCTCCTTGCCCTCAACGGGTGGAAGGTGGGTGACGTGCAGGAGTTGCACCGCATCTCTGCCGAGCTGATCAACAGGACAGTGAAAGGGGTCGGCGGGATCAAGCTCGGGGTCCACATCTGCAGGGGGAACTGGAAATCGGACGAGGCCCACTACTCCCGCGGCGGCTACGAGCACATGATAGACGAGATATTGGCCATGAAGGTCCAGAGGCTGGTGCTGGAGTACGCGACGAAGAGGGCCGGGAGCTTCGACGTCTTCAGGGAGCACCCGTGGCCGGGGGAGATAGGCCTCGGCGTGATAGACGTGAAGAGCCCCCGGGTCGAGACGCCGAGGGAGATAGTCGCGCGGGTGGAACGGGCCGCGAAGGTCTTCGGTGAGGAGAGGCTGGTGCTCAACCCCGACTGCGGTTTCTCGTCAGGGAGGCCGTGGCCGGTGGTGAGCAGGCGGACGGCGTTCGCGAAGCTGAAGGCTCAGACGGAGGCGGCGAAGTTACTAAGGCAGATACACAGCTGAGGCGCTGTCCTTCCCTATCATGGTCGATGGCGCCCTGAGAAAGACTGCGTTCTTGAGGGCCCTGGCCGCGTTACCAGCTGCGCCTTTCGCTCTTGGCCCTGACCTTCACGATCCCGTAGTGGACGCTGCATGAGATGCAGTAGTAGCGGACCTGAGTTGGGGATGCGATGTACGCCCCGGCCGCTCTCAGCTCTCGGGCCAACGTAGGCTCCACGAGGCTGGTCCTCGTCGTGACCTTCTTCGCCTTGTCCCTGGGGACCGCGGCACCGCAGTTGCTGCAGTGGATGACGTCGCTCCGGCCCTTCCCTCCCTTGGACCGTCCGCGACTCTTCCTCTTCTTAGACAAGGCAGAGGCGGCACCGGCATAGTCCCTCTTTAAATCTATAGAGCTGGCTCGCCCCTCGGCCGATTAGACGAAGGCAGGCTTTGGCTAGTTCGCGTCGGCCTGGTTCAGGGCCCGGACTCCGGGAGACGCCATGGCGGGCGACGAAGGCGAAACGACAGGAGACTCCCCTGAGGCGACGGTGATGCTGACCCCCTGGCCCGTCTCGATCCCCTTGAACTGCCAGACCAGGACCCCGATCAGCCCCACGGTCCAGATGAGTGCGTTGAACAGGATGTAGTTGTTCTCAGACAGCCCCAGGCCGATGTAGTAGGCGGGTATCGCGGCCCCGATTGCGATGAACCTGGTGAGCGCGGTCAGGGTGCCCCTCCTCGTCGTCTGCCAGACCTCCCCCTTCAGGGTGTCCTCGGCGAGGTATCCGGCCCCCACGAACACGTTGAGGATTATGAGGATGACGTAGAAGGTGATCAGCGAGTTGGAGAAGAGGGCGGTCGAAAGGTTCAGGCCATATATCCCCCAGGTGACTATGAACGTCCCCACCATCGAGTAGGTGAGCACCTTCTTCCTGCTCCACTTCTCCGCCATTATCGACACGACGGCGCCCGCCATGAAGCCGACGAGGTTCGCGACCAGGATGATGGTGGCGATCTGGCTGGCGTAGTAGTAGTAGCCGAGCGAGTAGGTCATGAGCCCGAAGCCGACCGCGTTGGCTCCGGCTATGGCGGTCACGACGAAGATCTTGATCGCGAGCGACGGGTGCTTCACCCCAGCCGCCTGAGCCGCAGGCGCCGCCGGCGTGGCCGACGCTGCCACGGTCGCGAAGTGCTTCTGAACGGCTGCCGCCGCCTCGGCGTGCTTCCCCTTCGCCTCCAGCCACCGGACCGACTCCGGCATCTTCAGTCTGCTGAAGAGCAGGACCACCAGTATCGGGATGAACATCGCAGCCACGAGCTCCTTTGAGAACGAGAGAGAGCCATACTCCGAGGCCGCGACGAAGCCGACGAGGCCGAGGACCACCCCTCCGACGTTGATGAAGTTGATCTCCCAGAACATGGTCTTGCTCCTGTACTTGCGCGGCATGATTTCATGGTTGGCCGCCATGATGGTGTTCATCTCCCCCCCTGCGGCGAAGAGCAGGAGGGCGAGGAAGAAGAGCACCTCGGCGTAGGCCGAGAAGAAGAATATCCCGACGGCCCCGACGGCGTAGAGGGCCATGGTGAAGAAAAAGGTCAGCCGCCTTCCCAGCGTGTCGGAGATGGGGCCCGCGAAGGCGATCCCGAGTATCAGGAAGAGTGGCGACCACACCAGCGCGAGCGTGCCGAGGAGGCTGGGGAGCGTTGAAGGCCTGGCCTGTTCCCGGACGGCCTCCGAAGCTGGATGCCAGGGCCATGAAGTGGATTTACGAGACGGTCACACAAAAGAACCCGCTTCAGTTGAAGTTTGAATTTGCGCTGTGGACGCGGGAG
>JAFMAW010000098.1 GCA_029784795.1 Nitrososphaerota archaeon
GGAGGCATAGATCGCGGCCACCGAAAGGTCCGCCTTGGGGGCGACTAGGTACAGCTTCTCGACGCCGAAGTTCTGTGCGAGCCTGGCCACGTGGCCCACGTTGACCGGGCCCCTTGGCTCGACCAGTGTGACAGAAACGCCTGCGGGGAGCAACAACGATCGCCCTCTCGGCGGGGAATAAAGCCCTCACTCCCTGCAGATCTCAAAGACCTCATCGGGGGAGAGCGAATAGACCCTCCTCCGACCGTGACCGCTCCCCTTCATCCCCAGTTCTGCCAGGGCCGAGTCCACCTGCCTCCTCCTAAGGGTGAAGAGGCGGACTATCCTCGCGACCTCTATCTCCGAGAGCCTGCGCCGTGGGACGATGGACACCACCGCCGACCCAACCTTCGGCCGTGGCGAGAACGCTCCGCTCCCCACGCGCTCCAGCACCCTGACTTCGAACGCGACCTGCGCCAGGGCCGAGACCCCCTTGTAGTCCCTGTTCCCTGGCGGGGCTACAATCTTCATGACGAAATCGTCCTGCAACATCACAACGGCCCTTTCGAACTCCAAGGTGCACAGCCATCCGATGAAAGACGAGGACTCAGAGTAGGGGAGGCTGGCGACCAGCACGTCGAACTCTGGTTTCTCAGCGAACGCGTCCCCTAGGCGGATTTCCACCCCCTTCCCCTCGACCACCCTTGACGTCTCGTCAAAGTTCTCCCTGTCCACCTCGAAAGCCAGCAGGGATGCTCCCCTGTCCGCCAGCAGGCGAGTGATCGCCCCCTTTCCGGTGCCAATCTCGAGCACCCGGTCCCCTCGGCTGATCCCCGCAGATTCGACCATCCTCATGACCACCCCCTCGTCGACGAGATAGTGCTGGCCGAGCCTGTGCCGTTTCATCTACTTCTTTACGAAGACGCTGACCCTGGAGTCCCCGGCAAGTTCCTCGACGATCCTCTTCGCGATCATCTTCGCTGGGTCCCGCAGCCCCACCCTGGTCTGGACGTCGTCGAAGCTGGTGAATGGCTGCCTGTCCCTCATCGCGACTATCTCCTTCATGAACGTCTTGCCAATCCCTGGGATGAGCTCAAGCCCATGAAGTCTCGGGGTGAGCGGCTGCAGGTCGTTGAAGTAGGTGACGTACTTCTTCTCGTTCTCCTTCACTAAGCCCTCCACCACGACAGGGAGCGAGGTCTTGGCCTCCGACGAGAGCTCCTCGTAGGTGAGCTTCCCGAGGACGCTGACTATCTTCTCCCTCCCCTCCTTCCCTATCTTCACCTTTTCCCCCGCCTCGAAGTCTTGGTTCTCCATGGCCAGGAGTTCCAGCAATGTCAGCCTGTCCTCTCCGATGGCCTCCACCATGGGACCCTCCCTCCCCTTGATGACCACCGACTTCCCCCTTGGCATGAAGCCCAGCACAAATGCGAACTCTTCGTACTTCTTGTCCGCAGGCATCATATCCCGGCGCCACACCCCTTCTGAATGCCCTAGAGCGTGGGGGGCTCCGCGGTGCAGTAGAGAACAATGAACTTCATGGTCTTCTCCAGCGCTCCCCCGGTAGGTCAGACGGTCGCCTTGTTAATTAACGCTGCCCCGTCTATGCCTTTGAGTGTAGAATCTTCAGAATCTTCTCGAGGGTCTCGGTGGAGAGCAGCTTCCGCCAACCGGACGTGAACGTCCTCAGTTCCTCCACAGACTTCGGCGAGATGTTCACCAGCTCCACTGCCTCTTCCGCGCTCAGTCCGGTCTCCTCTTCTAGCTGCTTCCTGAGCTTCTTCGCGGCATCCGGCTCTGCCTTCGAGAACTTCGTGGTATAGTCTAATGTCCTCTTCTGTATCTGGTCAGCCTTCTCCATGTCTATCTTCGCGAGGATCTGGTTGGCCTCGGGGATAGAAAGCAGCCTCTTCTGCGGCTTCTCTGACATCAGCTCCCCCCCATCTTCACGAGGTGCTCTTTCCTCGCGATGAGCTTCTTTACCTTGTCCCCTACCTTGACGTCCACTGTCACCGCTCTCCTGTCGACCTCGGTCACCGTCCCCACCAGGCCATTGAACCTCCTGTGGGGCATCCCTTTCACCTGGGTGGGGTCAATCTTGATGACTACCTTGTCTTCGGGAGCGTACTCTACGAGTAGGCTGCTCAGGCCCTTCTTGGCCGAAGACCTCAGAAGCGACCTAGTTCTTCTCCTCATCCCGTGCGATTTCGCCAAACTCGAATGCTCCTATCTCTCTGACCTTACAGATATCGAAACTGCGGCAACCGACTTCAGTTTTTAAGACTTCCGTCACCGAAGGTGAGACGAGTTCCCCGCTCACGAACCGCTTCACCGGGAGCCCCCCATCCAGTTCGGCGTCTATCACGAGGGCCCTCCCCCGAGCCCTTGCTCTGACGCTGTACACCATCTTGACCGCAGGTCTGTTGTTGGGCCTCTCGAACGTGACGGTGGCCCTGCGGAACCTGGCGTGCAGCTCTGAGATCCCCTCCGGCTGGACCTTGGAAGCCGCGGTCGCTCTGATGGTAGTCTTGAACCGGAAGGAGGGTATCCTCACGGGCTTCGACGGGAGCATCCTCCCCGAGGACACGGCTACCAGGCCGCCCCCTACCCGGGCGCCGAACTTCCTGGGGAACTGCCTCTTCTTCGGGCCTTTTACCTCGACCACGAAAGGCCTGCCAGGGGGGAAGACCCTGCTGTCTTCGTCCTCGCTCCCGAGCCAGGTGAAGACCATCCTGTCGCTCCCGGCGAACCTCAAAAGCTTCGTCCTCAGCGCCTCCTCCACGCTGGGGGCGACCTTGAACCCCGTCCCCTTGCACTCCGAGCACCCTCCCCCCCGGCACTCACCGCAGAGAGCCCTCCGTTGGGCGACTCCCGCCGGCTTCGTGTACTTCCCATAGTAGAACACAGGCTTCGATGAGACCAGGGCGTCCCCTCTCCCGAAGTCGGACAGGATGGCGACGTCGGGCCTGGCCTTGTCCACCTTCTTCCCAGTGGACTCTGAAATCCCGGCGGCGACCAGCTTGGCCATCTGGACCTTGATCGTCTCGCCCCCTTTCAGTTTGAGCGCCGACCTCAACTCGTCCTCTCTCTCTTGCACCCCCACCGGCAGCGTCACCCCCACTGAGAACGTCCTGAACTCGTATGGGCGGAGCCTCCGCCCCGCCATCTTGAACATCTGGGGGACGCTATCCAGCACCCCCCCACAGACGAAGCACTCCCTGCCCGGGACCACATCGAAAGGCGGAGCCTCCGCCCCCTGCCTCCCCGAACACCACTGGCACAGCTTGTATGCCGGTACGGCTCCGGGCACCCTATCCTTCACCCATGCGCCGCATCATCTGGCGCATCTCGCGGCCTTTGCTTGTCTTCACGAGGGTCTTCATCTGCTTATACCTGCTCAGGAGCTCCCTCACGTCCTTCTCGCTCCGCCCCGACCCCTTCGCGATGCGCCTGAGCCTGGACGCGTTGATTGTCTCAGGGTTGTTCTTCTCGTCCCCGGTCATAGACTGGATGATGGACCTATACACCTTCACTCTGTCTTCCGCCTTATCGAGCTCCTTGGCGTCCACCTGGCCCGAGAACCCGGGGATGTGCTCCAGGATCTTCTTGAGCGAGCCGAACTTCTTCATCTGCTCGAACTGGACCAGCAGGTCGTTCATCGTCATCTTACCCGACATCACCCTCTGGGTCATCTTCTCGTCCACCACCACCTCCGACTCCCTCACCATGTCCATGAGCGACTTCAGGTCTCCCATCCCGAGGAGCCTGCCCACGAACCTGGTCGGGACGAATTCCTCTATGTCATCTATCCTCTCTCCAGTCCCAATGAAGAAGACCTTCGCTCCGGTGGCCGCCGAGGCAGCCAGCGCGCCACCCCCCTTCGCCGCTCCGTCCAGCTTCGTGACTATTATTCCGCCCACGGGAGCAGCCTGGTGGAATGCCAAGGCCTGGCTGTAGCATTGTTGGCCTATGGTTCCATCGATTACCAGGAGCGTGGC
>JAFMAW010000099.1:0-3705 GCA_029784795.1 Nitrososphaerota archaeon
TCAACGCCCCCCAGAGCAAGGTGTACGCCCTCCTCACCGACCCCAATTTCATAGCCAAGACACTCCCAGACGCCGAGGACGTCCACGTGCTCGACGCCCAGAGCCTGGAAGCAAGGATGAAGCTGAGGGTCGCGGTGGTGTCGAGCGCGCTGAAGGTGAAGATGAGCATCTCGAAGACCGCGCCCGGCTCCAAGGCGACGTTGGTCGCGGAAGGGACGGGGAGCGGGAGCGCCATGAAGATCACCAGCGTCTTCGACCTGGCTGGGGGTTCGTCAACCACCATGGGCTGGTCGGCGGACGCTGAGATAACGGGCGTGATGGCGGGCCTGGGCTCGTCCCTCCTGAAGGGCTTCGCGACCAAGAAGGTGGCCGAAATCTTCGAAGGGATCACCAAGGCAATCGAAGAGGCAGCCTGAGCCCTGAGCGGTCAGGCCAGCGGCGCTCCCGGGGGATGAAGGCGGGAGGCACCGGCGTCCCCGGCCAGGCTGGCCGGGTCCCTCCAATGCCTGCTGGCGAGCGCTGCGGCAACAACCCTCTGCCTTCCGTCATGAACCAAAACGAAGACGATTAGCAGGCTTACGTCAAGCCACGTTAAATACGGACCGGGGGTCGGCGGCCCTGGCACCCTGCCATGACCCGGATATTCTTCACGACTGACGTCCACGGCTCGGACAGGTGCTTCAGGAAGTTCCTCAACGCGGCCAAGGTGTACAAGGCCAGCTGCCTTATCCTAGGCGGAGACATCACCGGCAAGGTCCTCATACCGGTCGTCGAGAGAGAGGACGGGAAGTACGAGGCCCAGGTCTTCGGCGAGCGAGCCGTCTTCGGAAAGGAGAAGGTGGACGAAGTCAGGAAGAGGCTGCAGGACGCGGGGCAGTATTCGGTGGTCACCACCAGAGCGGGGCTGGCGGAGATCCAGGCGGACAAGGCCAAGGAGGAGAAGGTCTTCAACGATGCCATGGCCGAAGTCCTGACGTCCTGGGTGGCGCTGGCACAGGAGAGGCTGAAGGGGACGGGGACCGTGTGCTACGTCTCGCCGGGGAATGACGACAAGCTCGAAATCGATTCGGTCCTGGTGGACTCCGGCCCGTTCGTCAACCCGGAAGACAGGGTCGTCGAACTCGATGGCGGATTCGAGATGATAACCTTGGGCACCGCCAACCCCACTCCCTGGAAGAGCCCCAGGGAGGTGAGCGAGGAGAGGCTCGGGGAGATTATAGAGCGCCTCGCGTCGCAGGTGAACAGGCCCGAGGACGCCGTCTACAACCTCCACGTCCCTCCGATAAACACTGAGCTGGACAGGGCCCCAGCCGTCAGCCACGACTTCAACTACGTGAAGGAAGGCCTCGGCGTCAAGTACATCCACGCGGGGAGCTCTGCCGTGCGGAAGGCTATCGAAAAGCATTCGCCCCTGCTCGGCCTCCACGGGCACATCCACGAGTCGAAGGGTTTCGTGAGGATAGGGCGAACCCTCTGCCTCAATCCGGGGAGCGAATACGCCGATGGAATCCTCCGCGGGGTGCTGGCCAACCTAGAACCGGGGAAGGTCCACGACTTTATGCTCACGAGCGGCTAGGACGTGAATTCCTTCCGCTCGAACAGGACTAGGCCGAGTACCAGCATCACCACGAAGTAGATCCCGAGTATCAGAAGCCCCTCGGGGACGGTCGCGTTGAACTGGGAGATGGTGAACCTGCCTCCTGGCCCTGCAGCTACCACCGTCTTGGCTGCGGGATACGGCACGGTCAGGATGTTGGACACGATGCCCGCGCCATAGGTGATGGAGAACCAGGGCTCGATCCCGGCGACCAGGGCCGCGACGGTGTCGACGACATTGAAGACAAAGAGCAGGAGTATCACGCTCATGAGTATGGAGATGGAGCTGCTCTTGAACAAGGAGCTGAAAGCGAAGGCGAGCGACAGGGCCGCCACCATGTATACGAAGGCGAAGGCAACCGACTGCACGAACTCCCAGGGGACGGTCCCAGGGAAGTAGAACAGGCCGTTGGCCAGCATGGCCAGGGCGAACACCGCGAGGACGATGGTCGACGCGACCAGGGCCGCGATCCACTTCCCGAGGTAGATGGCCGACCTTCTGATTGGGTTGGGGACCAGGAAGTAACCCGTCCGGTTCTGGAACTCCCCTGAAATGGCATCTCCTCCGAAGAAGGCGGCGGAAAGGACCACCACGAAGTTGGCGAAACTCCCCCATCCCGCCCCGTAGAAGCCCAGCGCGTTCCCATCAACGAAGCCAGGGGGCCTGTAGTACCCGACGAGGACGGTGAGGAGCCCGGATATGATCAGAATGATGGCGAGCATGACGTAGAACCGCCGCGCCCTGAAATAGTTGAGGAAGTTGTACTTCGCAGAGATCCAGACGTGGGCCAGTGAACCCGCCTTCGCTCTGGGGTGCTCTTCCGACATGTCCTAAAGGGTCTCCTTGATCAGCGACAGATAGGCGTCTTCGAGCCCCGAAGCCGGGGCGAACGTCAGCGCACCAGCCTTCAGACCTGCCACCAGCTCGAGGAGCTTGTCCTGGGTGACTGCTGCATGGTCGAACTTCACTATCAGGTGCCTGTCATTCGACCTGGTGGCGGACGACACGCCCTGGAGCTTTGAGACGCGGAGCCTGAGGGGCTCGTCTACTCCCCCCGCGAAGCCGATCTCCACGGCGTTCCCCCCTCCGGCGAACTTCCCAGTCACGTTTTCGATGGTGTCATACACCAGGAGCTTCCCATGGTCTATCATCGCCACCTCCTGGCAGACCTCTGTCACCTCGGCGAGAAGGTGGGAGCTCATGAAGACGAGCCTGTCTTTGAGCGACATCACGATGTCCCTGACCTCGCTCATCCCCCTGGGGTCCAGTCCTGTCGAGGGCTCGTCGAGTATGATCACTTCCGGGTCGCTCAGGAGCGTCGAGGCCACGTTCACCCTCTGCTTCATCCCTTTGGAGAACCCTCCGACCTTCTTGTTCTCCCATTCGCTCATCTTGACCCTCGCAAGCGCCTCGTCTATCCTCTTGTTCCTCTCCCCGCGAGGGACCCCCCGGATCTCGCAGAGCATGGAGAGCGCCTCCTTGGGGGTCAGCGAAGGGTAGATTTCGGGGGTCTCGATGAGGGTGGAGCAGGACGCCAGCGCCCCTCTCTTGTCTTTCGCAACGTCTACCCCGTTGATAAGCGCCGTCCCCTCCGTGGCCCTGATCAGGCCCGCGAGTATCTTCATGGTGGTTGTCTTCCCTGCGCCGTTGGGGCCGAGGAACCCCACGCACTTCGTCCCCTGGATCTTGAGGTCGAGCTTCGTGAGCGCCGCGAACTGTCCGTAGCTCTTGGAGAGCTGGCGCGCTTCGATGGATGGAGACAACGGGGAAGCCTTACAGCCCGGCCGAGGGTCAGGATTTAAGGGTTATCTGATACGATATCGAATACTACTTTTATACCGCACCCTCAGCCGTGGGACGCTCTTAGCATGGCCCGCCCCCTCTCGAAGCGTTGGCTCAATCCCCAGGCCGTCCCTCGTGGGTTCCTGCGGCTCTACATCATGACACTCCTCTCCCGGGGACCTGAGACGGGCTACTCGATAATCCAGAAGATAGACGAGAGGACGGAAGGCGCCTGGAGGCCGGGGCCGGGGACCATGTATCCCACGCTGAAGGGGCTGGTCTCCGACGGGCTCGTGAGGGCAGCGCCGGGCGTCGGCGCTTCAGGG
>JAFMAW010000099.1:3715-3944 GCA_029784795.1 Nitrososphaerota archaeon
GCCAAGGCGTACATGATGACCGCGGAGGGCCAGAGAGCGCTCAGGGAGATGCGCGAAAGGCTCGCCAGCCTGGGAAGGAAGGAGAGGGTCGTCGCCCGCCTGTTCTCAGATATTCTCCCGCCGACGGTCTACGTCCCGCTCGTGGTGAACAGATACAAGGAGGGGGCCCAACAGCTGAGGGAGAGGATGTCCGAGATCCCCCTTCCGGAGAGGGTGGCGTATCTCAAGG
>JAFMAW010000009.1:0-3730 GCA_029784795.1 Nitrososphaerota archaeon
GGGCGCTTCCCCGAGGTGTTCCTCGGGTTGACGAGGACCACCGGGACCCCTCGCTTCAGGGCCTTGTATTCCACGAACCCCCTCAGCTCGTGGAACGCCCACTTTGCGTGCCTGCCTCTCTGTCTCCGCCCAACGAACTCTGTCAATCAACCACACCTTTCGTGATTCTCATATCGCTTTATTTGGTTGCAATTAGCGCAGAGCAATTGGCGTGCTTCCAAGCCGCGGCAACCCTCTTTATCGCGTTCATCGCAATCTGTGAGTTGAAGCCCACCTTCTTCAGGTCGTAGTAGCACGCGTCGTGCAGCTCGAACTCTGACATCTTTCCCAGCGGAGCTATGCGGCTGCAGGCGCCGTTGAAAGCCTCCATCGTCTTGAGTAGGGACTGCCTCTGTACCGCATCAGGCTCGAGCCCGATCTGGACTGTCGTCAGCGAAAGGGGGACGCAACCGCATCTCTCCTTCAGGCGGTTGCACCCGTCGCCCGCGGCCCGATTCTTGTGGAGCCTCTAGACGAGGTGCATCGGACGCCCGCAGCCGCACCTGAACCTGCAGCGCTTCAAATCGTCTTCTGCCCCTCGATATACTTCTGAATCGTCTTGGAAGAGACATGGCCCGCGGTGCTGGCGAAATAGGAGTGCGTCCAGAGCGAGGGGAGCCTCAGGAGCAGATTTTTTCAGACCACTTTGTGCATGAAACTAGTCCAGAATAGACCAACTTTAATAACACGTGCCCGTGCGACCCTCCGGTGACAATGAGCGAACATGATTTCAGGGTCGTGATCGCCGAATGGATGACGAACGGGCCTCCGGCAGTGATGGAAAGGGACGTCAGCCTCACCACAGACCCGAAGACTGTCGTCTCCGTCGTCGGCCCGAGAAGAGCTGGGAAGACTTCGCTTCTCTTTCGTACGATGGCCAGGCTTCTGAGCAAAGGCGTGCCGAAGCAGAACATACTCTACGTGGACTTCGAGCACCCCGCGCTTGTGAACGTGGCAGCGGGCGACCTGGACGACATGCTGAAGGCTTTCTACGAGCTCTCACGTCCAGACACGAGATTCCCCCTTTATCTCTTCCTGGACGAAGTTCAGAACGTGAAGGAGTACGGGAGGTGGTTCAGGAAGAGGCTCGACGCGAGATACTACATCTCCGGTTCTACTTCTAGGCTGACCTCGAAGTCTGTTGCAGAGGAGCTCCGGGGCAGAAGCGTGGACTACGTGGTCTACCCGCTCTCCTTCAAGGAGTACCTGAGGTTCACAGGGGTCGAGGCCGGAGACGCAAAGGCCATGCGCTACAGCGAGAGGAGGGGGGTCATACTCTCCGCGCTGAGGGAATACCTCAGGCTTGGCGCGTACCCGGCCGTCGCGCTCGAAAGAGACGAAACGGAACGGATAAGGCTCCTAAGGTCCTACTTCAACTCCGTCCTCGTCAGAGACCTGGCGGTCTCGAGTCTCCCCATGGCCGAGGCGATCGCGAAGTTCGTGGTCTCGAACTACGCTGGGGCTCTCTCTCTGAACAGAGTTTCCGACTACGTGAGGAGCCTAGGATATAGCGTCGGAAAGGGGAAGGTGCAGGACGTCCTGAAGAGGGGGGAGGAGTCGTTCATATTCTTGCCGGTCGAGCTCTTCGTCAAGAGCGAGAGGAGAAGAAAGGTCAATCCGAAGAAATACTACATAGTAGACACGGGCTACTCCGCTGCGCTCGGGTACGACTTCTCCATCGGGAGGGCGATGGAGAACGCTGTCCTGCTCGAGCTGAAAAGGAGGGAGAGGGAAGTATACTACTGGAAGGAGTACGGCAGGAGCCAGGGGCGTGAAGTCGACTTCGTGATATCGAAGGACTTCCGCGCCGAGGAGCTTGTGCAGGTCACGTATTCCAGCCACGGGTTGAGGGAGAGGGAGGTCCTGGCCCTGAAGAAGGCCAGGGCGGCCGTCGGCGCCAAGAAGACGACAGTCATCACGTGGGATTACAGCGACGAACAGAGCGGAGTAGGATTCACGCCTCTTTGGTACTGGTTGCTGGATTAAATAGAAAAGCGCACGCCCAGCGTTCTGAAGCTGGGTCCAGGCGCTGTATGGCACAATTGAAGAAGTTCTCTTTGCGCAGGCCGCGCGTCTCCCTGGCGCTCATCAGGACGACGTGAGCCGCAGCTCCCTCGTCTGACCGGTTCCCGTATGCGGCCCTCATGATCACCACGCTCGACCTCGGGGCCCTCTAGGTCCTTCGCGCAGATATAGCCCGAGTCTCCACATTATCTAGAAGCGCCGACCCATATTAACAGTGATTGGCATCCCTATGTTTTGTTCGGTCTATGGGTGATTTGGAAGGCCGTTCGGAGTCGGGTGATAGTTCTCTAATCCGGTTCTGGTAATTCTGTCTGACATAGAGGGTGCTGTTAACTGGACTGACGCATCATAATTTGGGGATTAGCGACCTAATCCTGCTACTGCGCTGTGAACGGATCTAGCCAAGAAGAAATCCTGGCTTTGACCTCTGGGGTGTAAATGAAGACGGTCAGTTCAAGTCCTTTGTCAACGCCGTCCATTCCATAGCCCCGAGGCTCATCCTTTATCACGCGGAGCGTTCGAATCACGGTATTCTTCGCATACCCACTTCCGAAAAGTATCATCGTGTGCGCGGGATTGGATTCAATCCTAGTGCAAACCATCGTGGCGGTAGCCTTGGGATTGTCTGCCTCCTTGACGAATATGACCAAGTCCTCAACTTGGGCAAGGAAGTGTTCAAGCCATTTCCTCACCTCGGTTGGGTCTCTGTAAATCTGGACTAGTCTATTCAGAAGCTCACTCGTGATTCCAGCCTGAGTGACTTGCGCGACATGAAGACCAGCAGTCCCAAATTTTCTTTTAATCTTGCTCCTTAAGTCAAGAACCCTGTCTTGTTCCTCGGCAATCTCTTTCAATGCGATGCCCATCTGAATCTGCAGAGCATACGGGCCCTCAGGAATCCATTTCACCAGTAATTCATATTCCGCTGAGTGGCGTTCCCGTTTGACCAAGTCAATGTTTCTCGGACTCTCGATAAAAGCGAGTTTCCGATTCAAGAATTGCTTGGCTAGACTCTTGACTTTCTCTTCAGTCCATTCTATTCCTGCCGCTGTCGCTCCATGAGCGGCCTCCCTTATGGGGTGGTCGCCGGACAATCTTAGACTTCGCCGTGTTCCTCGATGTAAGAAGCTATGCTCAGGGGATTATCATCTAGAACGATTGTGCTACCTGAGAACAGGGCCATGTTTTCGACCCGAACGGGCTGTTCGATGTATTCGTCTATGACGACTTTCCCCTCTCTCGTGACATAGCCTTCGTTATTCGCATCCAACCCGAGCAGTTTCAAGAGTAGGGTCTTCGCAGCCTGAGGCATGTCACTGATAGGCACCAGTTCCAACTTTCAGCCCCTACTCGCGACCATGACTGCCCGCGTATAAGCTCGTTTCCGAACCAGTAAAGCCGCAAGGTCAAGATTCGCTGTCGGAATCGTCAGCCCGAAGGACGGCGTGGCTCTCATCACCCTTACCATGTGCCTCGTCTTATAAGCGTCCCTATGCTAGTAATACGTCTTATGGTGGAGAACCAAGGAGGATGTGTCATCCCCCGTGCGCAGGGAGGGGGAGCGCCCAGTCGAGCTTAAGAGCCTTTACGAGCCTCTCGTACCACGAAGGGTCCCTCCCGCCGGAGTATCTCTCCTCCGGCCTCCACCCGATGGTCCTGACCACCA
>JAFMAW010000009.1:3740-27186 GCA_029784795.1 Nitrososphaerota archaeon
CCGTTGTTGTGCCAGTGGACGTAGGTGCGGACGCACTCGTCGATCGAACCCCTGTCGGTGCTCCTCCCCAGCCTGTGGATGAGGAACGAACGCCTTCAGCCCCTTCTGGAACGCGGACAGCTTCCCCAGCGTCTGGTGGTGGTGGACCGACGACCAGATGTGCTTCCATGTGATCCGGCTCTCGCAGTACCTCCTCATGGCGGAGTTCATCCTGCAGAACTGCCGCCCGTTGTCCGTGAGGAGGTTCTCGAAGACACCAGGGTGGAGACGCGTCATCCACTCCACGACCGCATCGCCGGTCGCGTCCGCGATCCGCCCGGCGTGTTTCAAGAAATCCTTGAGCATCGTCAGGAATAACTAGGTTGTAAATGAATTCTTTTGATTATCCGCATCCGGGTGGTCAGAACAACGACGACAGCTCGAGGTACGACTTCACGAAAGACTTCATCATCTGCGCCGGGGTGCTCACCACGCAGTTCACCGTGAAGTACTCCTCGATGGCGCGGCTGTCGATGCCGAGCCCCATAAGGAAGGTCCCGGAGTTGGACACCGCCTTCACCGTCGAGACGAGCTCGTCCTCGATCCCGTTGTACCCGGTGGGGACCCCGTCCGACGCCACGACCAGCACCTTCGTGTCCACCGGCTGCTGCGAAAGGGCGCTCTGGGCCACCTTGATGGCGTCCGGGAGGAGGGTGACGTTCCTCTGCTGGATCCCCCCTATCCTGGCCTTGGTCTCCGAGGTGTACCCCTCGTCGAAGTCCTTGATGATCTGGATGGAGTTGTTGAACGAGAATATCCCCCACTGGCTCTGGACGGGGATGAGGTCCTTCACGACCTCCGCAAGGCAGGTGCTGATCCCCCTCACTTCGTGGGAGAACCCCGAAGTGCTCTTGCTGGCGTCAAGGAGGATCGCCCAGGCCTCGTTCTTGTGGATCGGCTCATCCCTGAGGAACACGTCAGAGCGCATCTCCCCGGAAGCGACAACCTGCATCGCGGCCTGGGTGTCTACCTGGCCGCTCTCGTGCCCCCCCGTCTCGTCGAGGACGTTCTTCACCTGTCGGAGCTGGTCGCGGATGTTGCGTATAGGCCCTGAGAGGGTCGACCTGATGCGCATGAAGTTGGCGTAGTCCCCGCTGGGGTACTCTATCCCGTCCAGCCTCGTGCCTGAAACGTACTTCTCGTACCTTTCCTTGATCTTCTGGAGCTTGGAATCGGACGCCTTCAGCGCGTTGTATATGTCCCTGGCTTCCGAGTCGTCCTGGGGCGCCTGCTCCTCTCCCAGCCCGACCGCCGCGAGCGCGGAGGCCTCAAGGCCCTTCGGGTCCTCCGACTCCACCACCTGCCCCTCGAAGATGTTCGACTCCCCATGGGACTCGGTGTGAGGGAACGAAGGCACCTCCCTGATACCGCTCCCCTTCGTGAGCCTGCCGTAGATCTCGTCCGCCGCCTCGAAAAGCTCCTTCGGGAACCCGGCGCTCGCCTTCACAGACGCGTCCACCGCGCCCCTGGCCAGGGTCGCGAGCCGCCTGACCTCCCTGTCCTCCTCCTCGTCCCCTCTGAGGCCGTGGTTCACCCCCCAGAGCTCGAGCAGCACCTTCGTGGCCATCCTCTCGGGGCCCACTATGTCGTCCGCGCTCTTGATCCTCATCCCCGAGATGAAGTTGGCGTAGGCGATGTCAGGCATTATCCCGGGCCACTCGTCCGCGGCCTTCTTCGTGACCCGGAAGTCCTCCAGCAGGGACACGATGTACGTAGCCGTCTTGAGGTCCTTGTCCTTCGCCCAGGCCGCGTACTGCTTGAAGTCGGAGTGGGCCGCGTGGAGGGCCCCGTGGTAGAGAGAAGCGCGGTACAGCCGCCAGAGGCTCGTCCAGGCGTGCTCGTCGGCGTCGAAGTAGAGCCCGTGGAGGTTGTAGAACCCCTTCTCGTCCATCCTGGGGACGGGGAGCTTCAACACCATCCCCGCCTTGTCCGCGGTCAGGGCAGGGGACCGCAGGTCCTTCTGGAGTATCAGCCTGAAGGTGTCGTAGTCCCTCTTGCCGACGCTGGTGACGAGGTTCCAGGAGTAGTCGAGCACGTTCATGCCTGCTTCTCCGTCCCCGTCCCGAAGACCATCTGCACGACCCGGCGCACGGCCCCCTGCACCTCGGCGTCGTCAGAGGTGACCGAGATTATCGTCTCTTCCGCGGCCGCGTTCGGGGTCAGCCCGTCCGCCACGAGGGTCGCCCAGTTGACGATGTCCCCCACGGAGGGGGCATAGGGGAGGTCCCCGTTCTTGTACCGCTTCCTCATGTCCGCGGCCACCCTGACCATCCTCTCGGTGGTGGTGAGGGGGACGTTCGCCCTCTCCGCTATCATGGCCACCTCCCTCTTCGATATCTTCGGCCCGACGCTCAGGTAGTCGAAGTCGACCCAGACGCTCATCCTCCTCCTGAAGGCTGCGTTGAGGGGCTTCGTGCCTGCGAACTCCGCAGAGTAGGGGTTCATGCTGATTATGACGTAGCCCTGAGGGTGCCTCGGGATTATCTCGTTGTCCTTCTCCGTGAGCACCATGTGGCCTCTGGTGTCGAGGATAGGGTTGAGCCTGGTGGCTATGTCTTGCTTCATCATGTTGGCCTCGTCGAGATAGAGTATCCCCCCATGCCTGCACCACGACACGATGAGGCCGTCGATCCAGTTCTCTTTGCCGAGGCCGACGAACCTGCCGAAGAGGTCGTAGACCGACGTCTGGAGGCCGCAGTTGATCTCCCACAGGGGGAGGCCGGCCATCTTTGCGACGAGGTACACGATGTGGGTGTTGTGAGTCGCCACCCCGCCGAACCCCGCAACGAACGTCTCGTTTCCTGGGACCTGGAAGTCGTAGACCCATCCGTCGTAGGGGACTTCTTCCACGGACCGGACGGAGTCCCAGAGCAGGTTCGTTTCTGCGAGCTCCCGGAGCTCCTCTGAGTTGAGGTCCTGGGCGACCTTGGCAAGCGTGCTCAACCCCACGTCCTTTCCGCACGGGTAAAGCGCTGAGACCGTCCGCCTGTGGAGCCTCTCGCCCCTCAGCTCGGCCGGGAGCCGGGAGTATGCGGCCTTCGCCGCTGCGATCATCTCGGGGGTCACTTTGACCTTCTCGACGCGGCCTCTCCAACCGCTCCTCTCCGGAGCCGGGGTGCTGAGCTCGATCCCAAGAGCCGATGCCCCGTCCCTCGCGATCACCACGGAGTGGGACCCTGTCCTCTTGATCCTGAGGGTGGGAAAGATGCCCAACTGCTCGCACAGGATCGTCAGGCCGTTGGCCAACTCCCTGCTCGACGTGCTCAGGACGGCCTCCGACCCCTCTTCTCCGCCGCCTCCGTCAAAGAAGCCTTTGAGGAATGCGACCTTGGATTCGTCCTCCATCAGATAGACAAAATCTGGGACCTTCTTGTAGCGCGCCTGCGACCCCTTCCCAGTCCCTGTCCTCTTGCTGACTGTGACGGTCGACAGGAACCCGACGAAGGCCTTGCTGAAGATACGAAGCTCGGCCAGCCCCCTCTGAGCTCCCACGGAGGTAGAAAGACCAAGCTTCTTGGCAACCCCCCTTGCCCTGTCGACCAGCTCGGCGTCCTTGTTGTAGATTGACGCGAAGCCCTTGCCTACGTACCCCTCCGCAACGAAAAACCCGAGGAACCACGCGAACTCGGCGTCCAGCGAAACGGCCGCCCGCGCAGGAACCTGTACCGACTCGCCTCCTCCAAGGACCACTCCCCTTTCCGTGGCCTTGGCCCCGGGCAGGTAGTCTGCGATCATGAGCTGGGTCAAGAGCTCCAGCCCCATGGCGGGCAGATGCCGCACTATGGGTATCCGAGACCCTGCCCCTAGCTCGCTCGCCTTCACTTCTTCCCCTTCTACGATGAAGGAGTGCCCCGGGGTAGCCGTTATGGACCTGTTTCGCAGAGTGGTCACTCTGAGGACGTGCCCCTTGTGCATCGACCTGGCCATGGCGAACGGCCTGGTCCAGGACATCGCATTCCTGGCCCTGTCCAACGAAAGGACCCTCACGTCCGCCTTCGTCAGGACTAGCGTCTCCCAGCCGTCCTCAGTCCTCCTGACCGGCATCTTCCTAGCAAGGCTCTCGAAGAGGGCGTCCATCGTGGTCAGCAAAGGCTTCCCGTCGACCAGCGCGAAAAGAGGTTCGCCCTCGCAGACGCTCTTCCCGGTGCCGCTTGGGCCGATGAGCGCGCACTGCTTGAAGTAGAAGAGGGCCCTCGTCACCTTCTCCACGTAGCTCTCCCCCTCGTCCACGTACTCGGGGACGTTCGCGGGGACGATGCTCTTCAGCGAGTCGGGGTACGAGTAGCCCTGGCCCAGGTCGTACTTGACGGTGTTGTATCTCTCCTTCAGCGACTGGATGCCGGTCTTCGGCGCCACGGAGAGCTTCACGGTCAGCCTCGCGCCGGCGCCCTCGGCCTTTGCCACGAGTGCGTGCTCCTTGGAGTCCTCGCCAGAAATCAAACGCTCTCATCTTGCTGCTGAAGCGTATAAAGGATAATGGATTCCTAATCCATGAAAGCCTGCGACCATCCTGGCCGCGGGTCCACCAATCGGCGTCCGGCCCTCCGCTTCCAGGCTACGATATGGATTCCTGCTCTATACCTAGTTTTCGTATACCTTTATTTGGCATTACAAGCTCGTTGAAGGCAGGAAAGATTTGGCTGGAATTGAAGTAGCCATAAGATCCGTCGAAGGAAGCAAGCTCGCGGAAGACGTGACCGCCGACAGCTCTGTGAGCTTCAACGTGGCTGCCAACCTGGTGGAGTCAGAGCGGAACCCCGAAAAGCTCACGCTGAAGTTCACCATCGAGCTGAACACGGAGCCCGACGTGGCGAAGATGACGATCGCAGGCACCGCCGTGCTGACAGGAGACGACAAGGAAATCGACACCCTCCTGACCCCCAAGGAAGGCGAGTCGGTCCCTCCTGTCTTCATGAAGATCTACCAGCGGGTGTATGCGGTGCTGTACCTCGTCAGCGGCTCGCTGAAGATCCCATATCCCAGCCCGGGGTTGCTGAAGGGGGTACGCCTAGTGTCGACCAGGGAGATGTCCCAGGTGGCCACCCCCCAGAGCCGTAACGTGATGGCCTAGGCTGCGTAGAGGGCCCTCGCTGAGACGAACACGGGCGGCTCCTGCTGGGACGGGATCACCGCCGGCTTCGTGAAGACGGCCTCGAGCTCGCTGAACCTCCTTAGGACGCCGTACCCCTCGTCCGTCAGCGAGACGAATATACCCGTGCCCTTGGATTCGCTCTTCAGGATCCCCTTCTGCTCGAGGAAGTCGAGCGCCTCCTTCAGGACCTTCCAGGCGAGGTTCGCCTTGTACATGATCCTGGTGCGCCTGATCTCCTGCTCTTCGGCCACCACCTTCATCACGTCAACGAACACTTCGATCTTCGACCTGCGGATCAACTTCATGGATACAGCTTGCCGCCGTATATATCCCCCCACCAACATTCGCCCCTCAGACGGATGCTGAAGTTCTGGTTTTCGGCAACCTTCGGGGCTATCCCGCCGTCAGTTCCTTCTTGATCTGCTCGAACTGCCTGTGGTAGTCCATGGCGACTTTGTCCCTGTCCTGCTCCTGGACCATGGTGGTCGCAGCGTACGACACCACTTCGAGGGCCTCGTGCTCGGTCCTGAGGTGCTCTATCAGCCCCGTCTTCCCGTCGACTTGGGACATGCACACCCTGCAGGTGTATATCACGTCCCTTGGCTCCTGCGGCATCACGGCCGATTGGCCTCGGTTCTTATTTAACGGTTTTATGGAGTTCAACCATGAAGCGAGACTCCATCTCCTTTGAAACGGTGCGTCGTCTGGGTTTGAAATCTATGTCAGACCGACGAGCGGAAAGGCGCGGCGAAGGGCCGACCCGACTCTAGAAACGGCTTCGGCGGCGCTAGTGCGCCAGGTGGACGTCCTTGACCAGCCATGGAGAAGGCGCGTCCAGCCCCTGGGTGGCAAGCGCGAGGTACAGCGCTTCGTAGTTGCTCCGGTAGATCTGGAGCGCGACGTCGCTGAGGACAGCCTCGCCTAGGTCCTCGAGGTTCTCGTCCTTGGCCAGCATGTCGACGCTGGCGGTAGCAAACCCCCCTATCTGCACCCTGTAAATCAGGGGGAATGTCTCGATGTCGATGGCGTACCTGAGCTTGATCTTGGCGCCGTCCCTGGACACGGTCTTGATGTCGGCCTGAAGGTCGAAGGTGTACTTCGCCCCCTGGGGGGGCTTGATGGCCACGAGACTGGTCCTGAGCTTGGTCAGGTGGGCTTCGACCTGCAGCTTCTGCGATAGCAAGGCCAGGAAGTCCCCGCATGCGGGTCGATTAAAGGAGAATTGAACTTTTGGCGCCCGGGCACGGTGCTTTTAGGGAAAACGGCAATTTTTCTCCGTCGTTCGCGCAGCATGGCAGTTGGGGCAAGTTTAACCAGTTAAATGGGTGGGCCTAGAGGCCTGAGTTCCAGTTGGGTATGAACCTCGCGTCGCCGGGGATAGCCGAGGTCTCCTTCATCATCCTCGCGGCCCTGGTCTTCTACGCGGGGAGCAAGAGGTATGGGGCCTTCAGGACCGGGGTCTTCTTGGCGGGGGCGCTCCTCTGGACGGCGCTGCTGGAGAACTTCGCCGTGTTGAACGGCGGGTACACATACTACGCGTACTCCGGCCTGATCTACCCTGGCTATCCAGGATACCTCTTCTGGGTAGGGATGGTGCCCCTGTGGATCCTTCTTGGATGGTTCGTTTTTGCCATGGCGGCCTACGTGCTGTTCCACGACGTCCTGCTGAGCAAAAGGAGCACCGTGGTACAAGCTACAGCCGCTGGCCTCTTCGCACTGAACATCGACTTGATGATGGACCCGGCGGCCACCGGAAACAAGCTCTGGGTCTGGCTTGCGGGGTCGTTCCGCACCTTGGGGGTCCCCCTCTTCGACTTCATAGGGTGGTTCATCCTGATCTTCCTCTACTTCGTCATAGTGTCGACGACCCTCTTCGATACACGGCCGATGGCAGTCCTGGGGAGGGCGGAGGAGCGCCTCTTTGGGACGCTCGACGCCGCCAAACCGGGACCGGACCTCAGGCGGTTCTTCTTCAGGATAGTGGTCCTTGAGGTTCTCGTGATCGCTTTCCTGTACTACCTGTCGAACTTCCTCGACTTCATAGCCCGCTCGGTTTTGTGATGGACATGGCAGAAGGTCCGAGCGAGGTGAAAGACGGTAGAGGGGTAGGCCTCGTGGTGGCGAGCATATTCGGGGTGTTCTTGGTATTCGTCGTGCTCCAGCTGTTCGGGAACCCGGACAACCAGATAGGCTCGCTGTCGGTCAGCCTCCTGTACTCTGTCGTCGTGTATATCCCCGTGTTCGTCGTTTGTGCGATCGCGCTGATGAAGGCCCGCCGCTGACGGCCGCAGGAACTCAGCCCACTGAAGGCGGCTTTTCCCCGCCACGGGTGACTCTGAGCCCCGCCGTGTCCACTACGAAGTGGGTGGAGAACAAGCTCTTCATCAGGCTCACCGTCTGCTCTTCATGGGCGCCGAGAGTGAGAAGGAAGAGCGACGACACGTTCCCCCGGTTCAGGATGCCGCTCGCCTGTCTTACGAACTTGTACGCCTCTTGGACGCCGAGCGAGAGGACGAGGTCAGAGAGGCTGTCAAAGACTATCGCAAGCTTGGCCCCGGGGTTGATTGTGACGACCTTGTTCATCACGTCCAGGAGGATAGGGGGGTCCGCCGCGGGGACGAGCACCTCGTCCGGGTTCTCGGTCTCTTTCGGGTAGCTGACGCTTGCCGAGAAGACGTATACCCTCACCCCGGGCCGCTTGGTGACCGCGCTGTAGACGGGGGACCCCCTGGAGGTGAAGACGAAGGCGCTGCTCCCCGCAGCGGTCGTCTCGGTGACGAAGTCCGAGACCGAGTCCTCGTAGTTGGTCATGGAGCTGGCCTCGAGCAGCATCAGCCTGCCCTCGAAACCGCCCTGGAGGCCCGCCTTCGATGAGAACCCTGTGGCTTTGGGGGCTGACATCGCAGCAGCCGAGGTGGTGGTGGCGAAGAGCGTCGCGAAGGTGGTCGCCTGCCTGAAGATCCTCGCCGTGATGAGGAACACGCTCGCGCCGATGAGATACCCGATCGAGCTGGCGTCTATCCCGACGATGAGTAGGTAGCCGTTGAAGACCAGGAACTCGAGCCCGATTGCGCTCCAGCAGACAGGGAGGATGAGGAGCGCCCTCCTGACCCCCTTGTCCGACGTCCGCCTGCTCGAAAGGACGAGCTGCATCGACGGGTAGACGATGAATATGAGCAGGACGACGAAGAGCATGTCTACGTAGGTGGGGTCGAAGACGGTGTCGTAGAGGGTGACCCCTGCGATGTTGGTGATCTGCGCAGAGGTGAACGGCATCTCCAAGATGAGATACGCTTCGACGAAGGCGATGTACGCCATGAAGGCGGCGAACGCGAGCGTGTGCAGCTTCTTCTTCAGAAGGCCTCTGAGAGGAGAACCCCCGCCTGACGCTGACTCCCGGTAGAAGAACGAAGCCGCCACGAGGGTCAGCAGGACCACGTCCGCAAGGATGAACGTCGTCGCCCCGTCGGTGTAGATGCTGACGTAGGCCGGCGATGACAGGTAGTTCCTGAGGAACTCCAGCACGACCACCCCGAGGAAGAACACATGGACCAGGGTGAGGAAGTTGCGTGTGTTGCCGTATGTCCTCGCCTGCTGCCTGGAGACGAAATAGGCCGAGACCATGGTTATGGCCATGGTCGCGAGCTGAATCGCGGGCACCAGGTCCGGCGAGAACTCGAACGCCAACTGCTCAGGCCGACTCCACTAAACCCTTATTCTTGGGGCTTGCTGAAAAACGACCCATAGCTCCGCTAGCCATTTGGGAAAAAGAGGCGTGTACGGGGTTTGACCCCGTACGCAAGGCTGTAAGCCCTTTCTATGGCTGTGTTGCTGATGCGGTGGCGGTTGTCGTGGTCGTGATAGAAGGCACAGACCAGGTGGTGCTGTAAGCACCATTGCCGATCTTGAGCCCCTGCTGTCCGACCATCTGGAAGGTCCCCGTTGAGGACGCGCCTGTCAGGAGACAAGTCCCGGGGGGTAAGCCGCTCTCAGAGCTGCAGTCTATCCCACCTTTTGAGGTGAAGGTGGTGGTGCCGCTCAAAGTCCCCTTGGCGTCGAGCTGGGCAGGGACCATCCCTGAGAAGATGATCTGTCCCTTGTCCTGCTCTACCGCGCTGACCAGGTTCTCATGCGAGTTTGTGATGGTCGTGTAGAATCCGCTTACCTGAGTCGATCCAAGGGAGCCGCCCACCAAGCCCTGGACCTGGACCCCTACCCAGTCGATCGTCGCGACGTTGTAGGTCACGACGAGGAACAGGGCAGGTGAGGCCGAGCTGCCAAGGCTGGTGATGACGATCGGGCCCCCGAACGGGTTGAAGTAGGCTGACTCGATGGCGACTGGAAGGTCGAACGGAGCTAGACCCGTAGCATGGACAACGGCAAGGCCGGTGAACATGAACGGGACTTCGCTGTTGCAGGTCGCGACCGTCGGGTCGCAGTTGTTGCCTGAAGAGTCCAGAGGGAAGACCGACGCTGCGACTTCCCCGCTGATCACGATTTTCGCGGACAGCCCTGGCGCCGAGATGGATGCGCTTCCGGACGTCTTCAGCCCAGTCACCTGGGACTTGAGACTGAAGCTAATCGAGCCGGGGGCTAGTGAGCTACCCCCCAACTCCCCATAGACTAGGTTGCCGCCGCTCATGACGTAGTGCTGGTTTCCAGCGTTGGTTATGATGCCGGCCATGCCAAGGCTGAGGGGGGTCGAGGTGGCTGCGATAGCGGTTGGTGAGAGGATGACAAGCGCTGTCAGAACTGAAAGCATAGTAAGGCCGATTGTTCTCTTCGTTTTCATCGTGTCTGTGAGCGTCCGGGCGCCTGTAATAGTCGATTTTGCCGTTTTCCCAATACTACTGCCGGGAGACATAGAAGGCCGACGCCGCCGTAGCCGCCCATGGCGGCGAGCTGGATCGCAGGCGCGAGCTCGGGCTGAAGGCACAGCTGGCCGTGCAAGCCCACTGCCCCGCCAGATGGCCAATGCACAGAGCGGCGCGTGTCTCGTTTGTCACAGCTGCCCGTCTGGTCGTCCCACTAAGAGCGGGATTCTCTTGGCCCCCTGGCAAGGCGGCTCTGGGCTGTAGTGCTGACCAGGTCGACCGATTTTTCACGTATTTCACCACCACCTGGACTTCCGCAAATAGAGACCATGGGACGAACCGAGTCCCGTTCCTTCGGTCGGCAAGTGGCAGGAGATGAGTCTCATGAAAAAAGCTGGAAGGGATGACTTGCCGTTCGTTGCTTCCCTAGATTGACGTGAACGGCGTCCCGTAGACGGTCATCCCTTCGGTCCCCTGCATTGGGAGGTGTACTAGGCCCATGAACTGTGGCGACGCGAATGGCGCGCATCCGGTGCTGCCCGCGCTTGGATCGATCGATGGGTGTGGTACACTTGAAGGCGATGTCATCGAAGCAGACAGTGCGACTGGTTGACTCCCTGTCAGGCTGACGAAGAGAGCTCCGCCTGGTACCACGGTCATTGTAGTGCCCGATACGGCTTCTGTGTTAGAGTTGATGCCGGGTATCCTGAGGCCCTGAGGGAGGCTGCTAGGGTATTGCAGGGTGAACGACAGAACGCCCGTGAAGGTGTTCTGGGTCGACTTGATGTCGGATATGGCGAACGTTCCGCAGGCGACCACCGTGGGCGCCTGCCCGCTCGACTGGACCGCAGCCTGGGTGATGACCCAGTAACCGCTGATTGGAGGAGAGGCGGCGAATGCCGGCGCCGATGCGCCGAGGAGTGCGAGCGCTGTGACCAATGATAGTGCGCTGATTGCCAGTGATTTCTTCGTGTTCATTAGCTCCGGAGTACTGCCTTGGGCTCTATAGTCGATTTTTGCCGTTTTCCCGATAACTGCACGTTCCTGACCAAGATATATGAAATTCCTGCACGCCGTGTGTGAGACCACTGATCGCCTGGGGCGCAAGCGGCATGGCGGAGTCGCCTGTTCTAGTCGAAGTACGGGAGTATGCTGATCCCCGTCGGGGTGAACGCCACGGTGTGGTACTTCCTGCTGTGCTCGGTCCCTCTCAGCTTCTTGACCAGGAACCTCGTCCTCAGCTCCATGTTCTTCCCTATGTAGTTCTCCAGCTGGAATATCCCGTCCGCCACGAACTCCTCGATCCCGCTGTTCATGGGCTGGTCAGCCTGGAACTTGCTCACAGTCATCAGCGTGGTGATCCCCTCCCTCTTCAGGGTCTTGTATACCAGGTGCATGAGGAAGCTGTAGTCGAACTTCTCCTTCGCCCCGCTCAGGAAAGCGGTGAGCGAGTCCACGACGAGCCTCTTGGCCTTTATGTCGTCCAATGCCGCCAGGAGCGTCTCGATGTTCGACCCCATCCCTCTCCCTTCGAGAGACTCCAGGTCGAGGAGCTTCACCTTCTTCTCCTTCTCCAGCGCGTCGAAGTCCATCCCGAAGAGCTTCATGTTGCGCTTGAGGCTCCCGATGTCCTCTTCGAAGGTGGCGAACACGGCGTGCTCGTCGTCCACCTTTGCCGAGTTGTAGACGAACTGGGACGAGAAGATTGTCTTCCCGGTCCCTATCCCACCTACTAGAAGGACGAAGTCTCCCTGCTGCAAGCCTCCCTGGATGAGCGGGTCGAGGCCCACGACCCTCGTCGGCACCCGCTGGGCGGCTACGCTTTCCATACGATCGCTCTTCCGGAGGGAGGTGGTATATGAGCCTCCTTTCCGTTTTTCGCATCAGCCAGGCGTGAGTATATAAGCAAAGTTGCCGACGGACAACGGATATAGACCTCAGATTCACAACCCTCTATTAGGCGTAGGCTCCGTGAAACCCGCGACAATGGGTGCCTTCGACAAGATAAAGCGGAGGAACCTCGACTACCTCCTCATCGAGACCATCAAGCAGATCGGGGTCTCCAACTACTCCCTCCTCGCGAGGATGACGGGGATCAACCCCGAGACAGTCCGCTACAAGGTGAACAAGCAGCTCACGAAGTACGGCCTGGGGGTCCAGGTCAACCTCAACCACGCCGAGCTCGGGATGTCCACGGGGCTGATGGTGGTGGACTCGGAGCCCAGCCAGGAATGGCTCGGAGAGGTGAGCTACCTCTTCTTCGAGGGGAAGGCCATAGGCGCGTCGAAATACGTGGGGCTCTACGCGGTCCCATTCCGGTTCAAGAAGAAGTACATCGACGTCATGTCGTTCCTCAAGCAGCAGAAGCGCATCACCGACTACGCCATCTACGAGGCGAAGTGGCTCAGGTACCCCTCCTTCAGGCCCGAGTTCTACGACTTCGACGCCAAGAAGTGGAAAGTGGACTGGCGCAGGGTCGAGATGACCCAGGGGGAGAGCGGCGCCACCACGCTGGACGTGAACAGGGACGCCGAAGTGGACTACATGGACGTCAAGATACTGAAGGCGATGCAGGAGAACCCGACGGTGAGCATAGTCAAGGTGGCCGCCGAGATCGGGGCCAACCCGCGGACCCTCAGGTACCACAACGCCGAGCACGTCGTGAAGGGCAAGCTGATACTCAACAGCAACGTGAGGTGGAGGCGCCCCGCCATCGAGGGGAAGCCGGGGGAGCTGATGCAGATGCTGACCCTCGTCAAAGGGGTCGGCCAGGAAGGGGTCGTCAAGACGAGGAAGGTCATGAACAAGATCCCCTTCACCTGGCTTGAGGGAGGGTCAGAGGTCGGGGACTACTTCGCCCTGCTCGACGTCCCCATGGACAAGCTTTACGAGACCACGAGGTACATCGAGAGCAACACCGAAGACGTCAGGAGCTCCCTTTCCATCATCATGCTCGACAGCCAGAAGTCGCGCTACCTGCACATCCCTGAGGAGATGTTCGACCCCAAGCGGGGGTGGACCCTCCCCAGCTACAGGCAGGAGATGGCCAAGATAGGAGACGGGGAAGAGCGACGGCACTCCTGACCTCCGCCTACCGGGAGTTCGTCCTCGGGGGGCACCTTCTCGCCATCGGCACGGCGAGCATAGCCGCCGCCTCCGCGGCGCTGATGGGCCTGACCGCGACCCCGCTTCTGCTCTTCATGGCCTACCTCTTCTCCTACGGCGCCTACATGATGAACAGGAGCACCGAGATGGACTCGGACGCGGTCTCGCACCCTGACAGGACGGCCCATCTCGGCTCGAGGAAGAGATACCTCCCCGCGATCTCGGCAGGGTGCTTCCTCCTGGGGTACGTCCTCGCCTACACGGTCAACCTGATTTTCTTCGGCGCCCTCTTGGTCCCGCTGGCGTTCTCTGCGCTCTACAGCGTAGGGTCGAGGCGCCTCGTGGGGGTGATAGGGGTGTCCAAGCTCAAGGACAAGCTCCTGGTGAAAAACCTCTTCATCTCCCTCGGGTGGTCGCTGATCCCCGTGCTCGTCGGTCTGTACTACCTCCGCTTCGAGGAGGTCCTCGCCCTCATGGGGGGGCTGATATTCCTGAGGCTGATGGTTAACACCCTGATATTCGACGTCCGTGACGTAGAAGGCGACAGGGCGCAGGGGATCAGGACGGTCCCGGCTGTCTATGGGGTACGCCGCACGTACACGATGATGACGGCCATCGACGGGGTCGCGCTAGCCTACCTGGCCGCGGCCGTCTCCTTCGGGCTCCTCCCTCTACCAGCCATCGTGCTAGCTCTCCTCCCCGCCTACTCCATCTTCTACGCCTATCTGGCCAAGAAGCCAGGGGCAGACCTGGGGTTCATCTGCGACGTCGTCGTCGACGGGGAGTACCTCCTATGGGGACCGCTGATGTACATTGGAGCGGCGCTCATCTAGGCAGGCGGAGCCGAAGGTATCCGCCCCGCAGAGCTTCACGGAGGCCGTGGAACCGTACAGGGAGGCGTTGCAGGAGTACTTCTCCTCGAAGAGAGCAGAAGGGAGCCCTCTCTCCGAAGCCATAGCAGGGATCATCGACGCCGGAGGGAAGAGGCTGAGGCCGGTGATAGCGATGCTGGTCTGTGAAGCCGTGTCCGGGTCGTTCGAGAAGGCGCTCCCCGTCGCCGCGGCTTTCGAGCTGGCGCACTCCGCTTCGCTCATCCAGGACGACATAATCGACGAATCGGCCGTCAGGCACGGTCAGATGGCGACCCACAAGAAGTACGGCGAGACGAAGGCCATCCTCATCTCCGACATGATGATATTCGAGATATTCCTCGAGCTGGCGAAGTACGGGGGCTCCGGGATGTCTGCGACGCGCCTGGCCAAGCTAAGCTCGTACATCGGGAACTCCGCCAAGTTCACCGCCGAGGGGGAGTTCTTCGATTCTATCCTGGCAGAGAAAGGCTCGGCCACCGAGGAGGAGTACGTCAAGCTCGCCGAGCTCAAGACAGGCTCTCTTTTCGCGGCGGCGGCTGCCTGCGGCGCCATAGCAGGGAGAGGGACTCTAAAGCAGGTCAACGCTTCCTATCAGTTCGGACGCAACCTCGGGATTTCGTTCCAGATAAGGGACGACATACTGGACATCGTGGGGAACGAAGAGGCGACGGGCAAGCCCCTCCTGAAGGACCTCCAGAACAACGCGTCGAACATGGTCCTCATCCACGCGCTCTCTCACGCCGACAACTATCAGAAGCAGTCGATCCACTCGATGCTGTACAAGAAGTGGTTCGCGCTCCAGGAGATACAGGCGCTCATGAAGACTCTGGACCAGCTGGGGTCGATTGACCACTCCAACGCGGTGGAGAGGAACTACGCCGCAGCGGCGAAGAAGGCGCTGGAGGCCCTCCCCGCGTCCGCCGCCAGGTCCAAGCTGGAGCAGCTGACAGAGGGGCTGGGGTCGAGGACCAAATGAGCGCACTGGCCCGCTGGGAAGCGTGAGGGCGATCCTGCCGCCATCGTTCCGTGGAAAGAAGGCAAGGCCATGGGCGTGACATCCTCCCACGGGTAAACCCGTGGGCTTCCAGCCCCTGTTTCATGGCGTTCCACGTCCCTTGGGCCGCGGTCCGATTCAAGCGCCAATGCATCCATCCAAGGGCTGAAGCGCCCGGGCCCGGGCCTTCTCGCGCCGTTTGGCAAAGGCTTTTGTGCGAGCTGTTGGGAGTCGACGCCAGAGTTGAAAGCGGCCGCAGTCATGCAGAGGCTGAAGACCAGGGTCGAAGGGCTGGACGACCTTATGGAAGGCGGACTGGTGAGGGGAGACATACACCTCGTGGCCGGGGGGCCAGGGACAGGGAAGACCGTCCTGTCCGCGAACATAGCCTACAACGCCGCCACGGCTGGGGAGAACGTGGTCTACGCCACGTTCGAGGAGTCCGCGGAATACCTGAGGCGCAACCTGAAGCTGCTCGGGCTCGACGTGGTCCCGCTGGAGAAGGAGGGGAAGTTCTCCATAGTGGACCTCGAAGCCCTGAAGGGGCAACAGCTCGAGACGAACATCTCGACCCTCATACAGGCGACCAAAGACTCGAAGGGGACCCTCTTGGTCATAGACTCGGTCACGGCGCTCCTCCTCGCCTGCGAAACCCAGTTCGAGATGAGGACGTTCATGAAGTCGGTCTACACCTCGCTGAAGGCTGAGGGGATCACCACGATACTGACCGCGAGCCTAGCCAACGGCGGGAAGATCGGGTTCGAAGGCTTCATGACCGACTCGGTTATGCTGATGGAAAACTGGGAAGACGAGGTCCAGATGAAGACCAGGTTCGTCATACTCAAGATGAGGGGGACGAACCACAGCAAAAGGTACCACTCCGTCGTCTTCGGACCCAAGTTCGCCGTATCTAGATTCTGACCGGATTGGCGGTAACTGGACTGTCACTTCTGAACATCTCCGTCGATCTGTTCGCCCTAGCGGTCACCTGGGCCTCGCTCTTGTTCGTACTGAGGCAGAAGCCGAGCCAGTACCCATACCTGAGGAGCATACTCGCCCTCGTCCACGTCTTCTTCGGGCTAGTCGTCGTGCTCGACGTCATGAGGCACCTTTACGGAGGGTCCGCGGCATACATCGAGACCTACTCGTTCCTCGCCCCCGACCTCATCTACCTAGACGTCGCCCTCCTCACGACCCTGGCATATTCGATCTACATGAGGCCCGGAGGGAGGGGGGTCGCCCAGAGGCTCAAGTCGATGTTCTTCCGCTGGCCCCACGGCCTGATACTGGGGGCGTTCATGGCCTTCATAGCGTCGACCGAGGGGTACCTCACATACTTCAGGCCCTACACCATAGTCCTTCTCACCTCGCTGGGGGGGAGCCTCGTCCCGTCCCCCAAGTTCAACTCCACGTTCCTCGCCCTCTCGCTGGGGACCCTCGCCTTCTTCCTCGCTTATCCGACCCTGCTCTTGGTCAAAGCGGCCAGCCAGTCAAATGACCCGGGGACCAAGCGGCGGCTCTTCGCCCTCCCGTTCTGCTGGTTCGGGATCGGGGCGGAGGTCCTGGTGTTCAACGGGTTCCTTGTCACCCTGGGTTACGACCTCATCCCCATCGGGTATTCCATCGCCGGGATCCTCTTCGGCGTGACTGCGGCGATATTCAGGAGGGCGTCCCTCCTCTCCACGTTCTTCGAGCCGGTGCACGGGGGCGCCTCCCCGGGGGGCCAGCCTTTGGTCGAGGAGGGGGCGGTGCTCGACGTCCCGGTCTCCATCCTGCTGGAGGTCGACCCTTCGTCCAGGTTCGAATCGGCGGTGGCAAGCCTGGCGAGAAAGAAGACAAGGGCAGGAGGTCTGGTCTACGTCTTCAGCTCCAGGGGGAGCCCGGTCTACAAGGGGCTTGCGGGGATCGAGGGGGTGAGGTTCTACGTGATGACCTCGGGGGTGTCCTACCCCAGCTCTTCCGACAGGCAGAACGAGCTCCTGGTGCCGAGGGACGACATGGCGGTGATGCTCGACCTCATCGACAAGACGATATCTTCCACCAGCGGCACCCCGGTCTCACTCGTCTTCGACAGCATCTCCGACTTCATCATATACCAGGGGCTCGAGTCGACCTACAAGTTCCTCAAGCAGTCGAACGAGATAACCTCCAAGCCCGGCGTTTCCGCGGTGTATCTGCTCACCTCGAACGCGCACGACGAAAGGGTAGTCAGCCTCATCCGGAGCCTGTTCAGGATGCACGCGACATACGACCAGGCAGGGATCAGGGTCACCAAGGGCGCCCCCGCGGCTGGGGCTTAGAACTTCGCGCTTGCGGCCGGCGCCGTGGCGTTGACCTCGTCGATGACCTTGGAGTAGGCCATGAGGACGGCGATGGCCTTGTCTGTGAGCTCGTACCTCTTCCTCCTCCCGTAGGTGGCCAGGTTCAGGAGGCCGCCCTGTTCGAGGGCTTCTAGATGCTCCTTCAAGGCGTTCCAGGACAGATTCGCCTTGTACATGATCTGAGTGGGCTTCTCCGCCCCTGCCTTCACGCAGGACAGGATGTCCATCCTTATCTCAAGGTGCGACCTTCTGAGGGAGATGCAATGCCTGAGTGTCGCCGGTTCGTCCAGACCGAGGAAGCCGTACTTCGCCTCTGCCAATGTCAGGCGATTCACGTATAAATAACCCATATAAGGATTATGGATTTGTCGCCTATTTTCAGCAGATAACGCCACCATGGCGTGATATGCGCAGAAGACGGAGAGGGGAGTTTGAAAATCCGAGACTATGTCAAGGGGCGCTTCGCGGGCCGCGCCGTTCGTTCACCGTCTCGATGATCCGGGTGAAGCTGGCCAAGACGTCGATGCCTTTCACCGTCAGCTGGTAGTTCCGCTTGCTCCCCTCCGTCATCCTCTCCAAGAGCCCGATCCCGACGAGCGAGCTGAGGCTCGACTGCAGGGACGTCCAGGCCAGGTTCGCCCTGTACATTATCTGGGTAGGCAGGTATGCACCCTCGTGCACCACCCTGAGGATGTCCATCTGAATCTCTAGCTGGGACCTTCTTGCTTGGTGCGTCCGCCTTTCTTCGAACTGTTCGAACAGGTCGCTTGTGGACTGACCCAATTTGTTGACCGGCGCTTGGTAGTCGGATAACCTATATAACTATTACAGAAATATCATGCAGATTCTTATTCCGTGTCGGCTTCGTTCTTGCGCCATACTTGTTTTGGCGGACAGGTTATAGGTCTTTTTGTTGTTTGAATTCCTTCAAACTTTGTTACATAACTATGAAGGAGATGCGTATTGACATCTAGAAGATACGAATTCTCGGAGGTACTGTTCTGGAATGCGGCATATTTCCTTAGGAGGTGCATACCACAAATGCCTGGCGTTGATGCGTTCTCGCGCCTGGTCCCTGGCCGCGCTTGTCGGGGGGGTAGGGATAGCGATGACAGTCCCAGGCTTCCTGCCGCCTTTGGGCCAGAGCATCCTCCTCGGTTCTTCGATAGGCCTGATAGTCGTCGGCCCGGTACGTGGGTTGGCGATACCCAAGCCCTCGATGCCCAAGCAGCCGCCGGAGGATAAGCTGAGGGGCCTGGTGAAGGCCAGGGACAGGGAGAGGGGAGCCCAGCGCGAGGAGATCCTCGACTCCTTCGACAGCCTCCTCGAGAAGGTCGAGGACATGGACGACCCCGCGGTGAAAGAGAAGCTCGTCCGGAACTTCGACCGCTTCGTGGGAAGGCTCACGGCGCACTACCCCGAATGGGACGCGGAGGGGAGGCTGAGGACCTACGTGCTGATGGAGAAGATAGGAAACTCCCTCTCGCTCCAGAACGCCGACGTCTACCTCGGCCTTGCATACCAGACCCTGGTGGCAAGGGGGGCTGAAGCGACTGAGATCTCCCATGAGACGCTCAACGGGAAGGTGAGGCGGATGTACCTTGACCCGAGGAGCGAATGGACCCGCTACCTGGCCGGGACGCTCATATTGATGAACAGGGAGGACGAGGAGTACGCGAAGGAGATGGTGGCCGACGCCATACACCTATGGAGCGACGAGCGGTTCGACAGGTCGCTCCCCGACTTCAAGGCGGTCAGGCAGCTTCCGGACTCGACCAGGCGGGAGGTCGAGGACATGGTCGAGAAGGAGATGGAGAAGGCGCGGACCGCCGGGGACGTCGGGGTGATACTCAGGGCCAGAGAGATAATGGAGAGCATCATACTCTCGCGCAGGGAGCAGCCTAGGCGGGACGCCGGGCCGGCTGGTTCGTTGTAGGAGCCGCGGCAGACCAGGGCGCTTGGCGCGGTAGACGAAGGCTGCGGCCAAGTCGCTGCAGGCGGTTCCCGCTGAGCCGGCAGCGGCCGGCACACAGGCGCGTGATGCGGCGGCCAACCGGCCGGCGGGGGTCAGCCTTCCGCCTTTGTCAGCTGGAGCCCGACGCACCTGCAGGCAGAGATCAGCATGCACCCCCGGGGGGCGCGTGTCGGCGGCTTCAGACTCCGAGTTCCGGGTGATCACGGTCGATGGGGGCCCGGGCAGAGTCGGTGGTGAGCGCAGTCATCGGAACGACGCCCCTTCGCGTCGTGCTGCGGGTCCGAGGCAGCTCCCAACGCAGATGAGGATGGACGCCGTGCACGGGCGGCTCCGTAGGCAGCGGGGCGCCCTCTGGTCAGGGCAGCCGAAGACGGGCTGTTGCGGCGGCTCGGCACTGATCGGCCACGCCTGTCGCTTTGGCGGAGGCTGCCACGCCTGCAATCATCGCAGGGCCGGGTGCAGGCGGGCTCGCCGCGCACGCGGAGCTCCACGTCCACCATGGCGTCAGACGGTAGCTTTCGGTCTCAAGTCTTCTTAGGCTGTGAGCCTGTCTTGAAGAAGTAGCCGACCAGGAACACAGCCGCGATCACGACGATTACGCCTATGAAGACATAGTCTGGGGCGTAGCCGTACACCCCTACAACCTGAACGGGGCCGTTCACGGGTACGACGACGGTCCCTTGCTGGTTGGGCGTCTCGACCCCGTTGACCAGCGTTTCCGTGAGCGTTCGTGTCAGCCCGAGGCTTGCCGGCAACACGGTAGGGAAGGAAACGGCGGTCGACTTGCCTCCCAAGACCCACTCGCTGGTCACGCCGAGGGGCGATGACTGAGTGACCTGGTACTCGACGCTGTACTCCGCCGTGAGGTTCATCGTCGAGTTGACAGGCACGCTGATTTGGTTTGTCCCGTTCATTCCGGCCCATCCGGCGAAGACGAGCCTCTCTTCGTTGTTCACAGGGAGCTGACCCGGCACGGTCGCGTTGACGAGCGATCCATCCTGGAACCACCCTCTGAGGACCACGCCGGTCGGGTCCGTGACGGTGACGAAATAGCTCAGGGCGTAGCTTGGGACGATGACGACCGGCGCCGAGGGCGTCAGCGACATGGTGTTCCCGTTGGCTGCGTATGACGCCGTCCCATAGACCTGGAATCCGTCGAGCCTAAGGCTCGACCCCCCTGCCCCTGGCAGCGCGGACGCGAAGACGTGGTACCAGCTCTGACCCGTCGGCGCCCAGAGAGTGGACGCCCCTGACGGGAGGACGAGGGTGACGTTGGTGAACTGGTTGTAGATCGCCTGCACGGCTTCTGGTCCTGAAGCGCTGACATTGAAGGCGCCTGAGGGCGCGTAAACCGGGGTCCCGGCGACGATGACCTGGTTCAGCTTGTACATGAACGACGAGCTCTGCATTTCGACCGGGACGCTGAGCAGCACGCTGCTCCCCGAGTCGACCCAGGTCGAGCTCGCTACCGTATTCTGCGGGCTGTACGTGACCGAGACGGCATATTGTTTGATGAAGTGCGCGAGATAGCCGCCAGAGCTCACGTCGAGGCATGTGCTCGAGCCTACGAGCTTGCCGGACGAAAACCACGCGTCGAAGGCGTACCTTGCAAAGGAGTCCTGGTAGACATACTGCGGCACGCAGACTGTCCCCTGGAGGGCCGCGCTCGAGTTCGTAAGGAGGTAGGGCGAGCCGTTCACTGTCACCTGCATTGGGGTGGGCGCGTCCACCGTTATCGTCGGCGCCGCCGCTTGCGCGGCCGCGGGCGCGAGCACCAGCCCCGCCAGGAGCACCAGCACGACCAACGTTGATTTCAAGCGGTCACTTCCTCTTTTCCGCCAGTGAAAAACCTGCCGCAACGGCCAAGAGCGCAACCGAACCGAGTATCCAGACCAGGGGCGCCGAACGAAGGCTCATAGGGAGATAGCCCAGCAAGGGCAAGGCTATGACCATCACCCCCACGATGCTCGAGAACGGAAGCACGGTGGTCGAGTTGGTGTTGTCTCCCCTGAACCCGAAGGTGGCGCTGCTGTCGTTTATCCAGATGATCCTATGGATCAAGGGCTCCCCCAGCTCGTCAGCCACCGCCACCTGTCCGACGACGGGCCTCGCCCCGAGTTGTATCAGCGCGAGGCTGCCGATCGGAAGGTTCGGCTCCATGGAGCCCGTCGGGACGTAGACGACTTCGTATCCCTGGGCCATGTAGAGGCCGAGGAGGATCAGGGCGAGCACCCCCAAGGCTGCGGAGACAGTCTCACTGCGTCGCAATGACCTCGACTTCCACCGGGCTGCTTCCGGGTGTTATGGCTGTGAAGGTGTTCGTCGTTGCCGTCCCCGTCGGATTCAGCGCGACGCCGCTCACCAGCTGTGTTGACTGGAAGGCGCCGTTGACATAGATGGAGACATAGACGCTGTAGGTGCCCGAGAGCGACGCCTGCAGGTCGAGCTGGACCTGGTCGAACGCACCTGTCGTGGTGCTCGCCCCCCCGTTCAGAAGGGTGACGCCTGTCACCTGGACGACGTTCGATGGGACGGCCACGGCTCCGCTCCCTGAGATCGAGCTGACAAATGTGACGTTGATGCTGGAGGCGTAGACCGAGGTCGCCAGCATAAGGGAGCCGAGTATGACGAAGAAGTGGGCGTACCTCAAGCCAGGTCGACCTCTACCTTCGCGACGCTAGACATCGAGACGGTGGGGCTGAGAGTCATCGCCACGGAGAGCGCATTCCTACAGTTGTTGCTGCTCCCTGAGCCGGTGCTTATCGAGGCCCCCGCCGAATTGTAGACGGTGACGGTGAGGCTGACTTTGGCGTGCCCTGGGCAGTAGACGTTCGCCGAAACCGAGGTCAGGGACCCTGAGGAAACCGAAAGGGTCGCACCCTGATTGTACGCGCCTGTGTTGCTGTCCGTGAACACGTAACCTACTGGGCTCGGATTAAGCGTTGACACCTCGCTCACGTTCAGCTGCGTCGCGAACGCGGCAGTACTCAAGATAACCAAAAAGAGGAGTAAGAGGAGGAGCGACTTCATCTGTTATGTCACCCTCCCTCTTACGCGGTCTGGACTACATCCACCTCGACGCTGCTTATCCCTGACGGCGTTACAGTGGTGGGAGAGAGCGTTACAGTCGCAGTGGTCGCGGCTCCGGCGGCAGTGGTGCTGCCCGTCGCAGCGACGGTCGTCCCGCTGCTATAGACGGTCACGTAGACCGTGTACGAGTTGGACGACGTACCGCTGAGCGCGTTAGCGAAAGTGATGTCGACGCTCGTGACTGTCGGGGCCGAAGTAGCGGAGGTCGTTATCCCCCACGCGATCGATGAGATTGTGCATGCTGTGCTGATAGGGCATGACACGGCGACGTTCCCTGTCCCTGCTATTGCCATTGTTTGCGTCACTGTTATGCTGTTGGCTGCATACGCTGCGCTTACCGCGAAGAGTATGCCTCCCAGAAGCAGCATTGAGGCGAAGATTCTGGTTTTTTTCACCTTCCACATCTCCTTGCTGATGGATTCTCCCGTGCCCTAATACCGCTTTTAGTAGATTCTGCGATGAAGTTGGGCGAGACAGTTGTGGATTCGGCAACATCATCGTCCCCCTGCGCCATCGTCCGCTGCCGTTCGAAGCACTTCATAGAAGGCCGCGTTGGAGCGTATGCGGCTCGTAGGATGTCAATGCAGGTTTCAGACCCATGCTCTGCGACAGGGAAGCGGGCTCGTCCGTTTGGATTGCGTGAAAATTCACGGTCAGCTCGCTGATATCCTGATCTGGTCTTGGCTCGGCCTGGTCAGGGACATGGCGCCCTGAGGAGAGCGCCGAGGTCATGTCCCTTCCTCCGCCCTACGATGCCTCTCACTTGGAGGGTTGCCCCAGAGCCCCTAAGGTCAGATGCCGGCCGCAGCTCGCAGGCCCGGGCGCCATGGGCGGCCCGATTCATCCCCGATCACTGCCATCAGCCAGCGGCCCGATAGCGCGCCTGTATGCGTCCTCGAGGGCTTGGAGCTTGGCCAGCTCCGCCCCCATGGACCAGACCCTGTCGGCGAACTCCTTCATGGGCATCACAGGGAACTTCGGGTCGCCGGTCGCCGCCGAGAGGACGAGGTCGAAGTCCCCCCGTCGAGCGTTCAGGATGCGTCGGATGCGACGTGAGAAGGCGAGCGGCTCGCCGAACCCCGCGCTCAGCATCACGGCGAACTCGGTCAGGTCCGCGAGCGAGGTGAACTCCGAGGAGATCGGA